>NZ_JBEULY010000004.1:0-473446 GCF_040578655.1 Phytobacter sp. RSE-02
TCATCCGCTCCGGCAGACCGTAACGTTCAAACACCCTCATCAGCTGTTGCCGGACGGTTGTGAGCTGTTCATCAGGGCAGTGCGCGAGGCAGAGTGAGAACCGGGAATGGTCATCCAGCAGGGTGAGCGGGTGGCAACGTCCACCGGCAAAAGGAAAATGGCCTTTAAAATCCATCTGCCAGAGCTGGTTGGGGGCGCTGTGTTCGAAGCGCCCGGTGGCGGGAATACCGGGGGGGCCTCCCGGCAGCAGGCCGTGGCGGGCCATCAGGTTATGCACGGTGCTGAACGCGGGCAGCACGTGTCCGCGGTCCTCAAGCCAGCGCTTAATCTTGCGGGCGCCCCAGCGGTCATGGGCGCAGTGGGCCATGCGCAACAGGTCCGTAATGCTGTCATCGGTTCGCCGGGGCGAATGGAGAGGCGCCCGTGAACGGTCGGCAAGACCGGCTGCACCGTCCTCAGTCCACCGGCGAAGCCACTTGTAGCCGGTGGAAGGCGAAATGTTGAAATGACGGCAGAATGCCCGGAGGTTCGCCCCGTCCTGCGAGGCGAACAGTACAAACTCAGAACGTAATGACATGGTATCTCTCGCATCCCAGGGCATAAGTGACTCCATAAACGGGTTCTTATGCCTCAGTTGTAAGTGTCTACCATGTCCCCGAACAAGCGTTCACTATGTCTCCGGACCGTACAATGATGGCGGTGAGGGGGGGATTGACTCGCTTCGCTCGCCCTGCGGGCAGCTTCCTCGCAGGCTCGTCATCTGTCCACCCGGCTGGCGCCGGTTGTCGCCCCCCGGTCGGGAGTTCTCATCCCCCCTGGTATGGGAGACTATAAAAGAAAAAAGCCCGTACTTTCGTACAGGCTCTTATCTGAAATGATGGCGGTGAGGGGGGGATTCGAACCCCCGATACGTTGCCGTATACACACTTTCCAGGCGTGCTCCTTCAGCCACTCGGACACCTCACCACATTGTCTTCCCGATGTTGTCGGGACGGGCGCTAATGTAGGGAAAACCGGGACTTCCGTCAATCTTCTTTTTCAATAAATTAGTGCGTTTAGACAAACTTCAATCAAGTTGCTTCTTAAATGTTCTGAAACTGGCTTTTTTCCCCGCGAAACACTTTTATGATGACTTTCAGTGATATTTGCTAAGGTGATGTGTGAACATAAGCATCTAATAAAACGGCAAGTAAACCCGACATTTACCGGGAAACAACACCATCAATCTGGAGCAGAAATGGAGATTATCTTTTATCATCCGACCTTCGATCCCACCGCCTGGCTGCCAGCATTGCGCAAGGCATTACCCGGCGCGAACGTACGTGAATGGCGCAAGGGTGATGATGGCCCTGCCGATTATGCTTTGGTCTGGCATCCGCCTGTTGAGATGCTGCGTGGCCGTGAGCTGAAAGGCGTGTTTGCGCTGGGGGCCGGCGTCGACTCTATTCTGAGTACGCTCAAGGCACATCCGGAAATGCTGGCACAACACATCCCGCTATTTCGCCTGGAAGATACTGGCATGGGGTTGCAGATGCAGGAATATGCGGTGAGCCAGGTACTGCACTGGTTCCGTCGCTTTGATGATTACCAGGCATTAAAACAGCAGGCCAGGTGGCTGGAGCTGGAAGAATATCGGCGCGAAGATTTTACCATTGGCATCCTTGGCGCCGGAATACTGGGGGCGAAAGTGGCCGCCAGCCTGAGCGCCTGGGGTTTTCCACTGCGCTGCTGGAGTCGGTCACGTAAAGATCTGCCGGGCGTGGTCAGTTTTGCAGGGGCGGAAGAGTTTGGCGCGTTTCTGCACGGAACACGCGTATTGATCAATTTACTGCCTAACACCCCAGAAACGGTGGGACTCATTAACCTGAGCGTGATAAACCAACTGGCGGACAATAGCTATATTATGAACCTGGCGCGCGGTGTTCACGTTGATGAAGACGATCTTCTGCAGGCGCTTAATAGCGGCAAAGTGAAAGGGGCAATGCTGGATGTCTTTAGTCGCGAGCCGCTGCCAGCCGACCATGCGCTCTGGACGCATCCCCGTGTTGCCATGACGCCGCATATTGCGGCCACCACCCGTGCAGATGAGGCCATTGCTTTTATTGCCACTGCGATCGACAAACTTGAACGTGGCGAAAGTGTGAAAGGTCGTGTCGATCGCATTCGCGGTTATTAATGACACTTGCGTGTCAGACCGGGTTTTTCATTAAAAATGGCGGCGATAACTGCTATCCTTGCAGAAACAACTACAGGAGAGTTTCATGTATCCCGTTGACCTGCATATGCATACCGTCGCCAGCACCCACGCCTATAGCACCCTGCAAGACTACATTACCGAAGCAAAGCAAAAAGGGATTAAGCTTTTCGCTATTACCGATCATGGCCCTGACATGGAAGATGCGCCGCACTACTGGCACTTCATCAACATGCGTATCTGGCCACGCGTTGTGGATGGCGTAGGCATTCTGCGCGGCATTGAAGCCAACATCAAAAATATTGAAGGGGAAATCGATTGTAGCGGTCCTATGCTGACTTCGCTGGATCTGATCATTGCGGGTTTTCACGAACCGGTGTTTGCCCCACAGGATAAAGACACCAATACTCAGGCAATGATTGCGACAATGGCGAATGGCTATGCGCATATCATCAGTCATCCGGGTAATCCAAAATATCCGGTCGACATCCCGGCGATTGCCGCTGCTGCTGCGAAGTACAACGTGGCGTTGGAAATCAACAACTCCTCTTTCCTTCATTCGCGGAAAGGCAGCGAAGCGAATTGCCGAGCGATTGCTGCCGCCGTGCGTGATGCGGGCGGGTGGGTTGCGCTGGGGTCCGACTCGCATACAGCATTTACGCTGGGTGAATTTGCGCAGTGCCGTGAAATCCTTGATGAGGTCGACTTCCCGGAAGACCGTATTCTGAATGTTACACCGCGCCGGATGCTGAGCTTCCTTGAAGCGCGCGGAATGACGCCCATTACTGAATTTGCCGACTTTTAATTAGCCACTGGAATCATTGCATGAACGAATTTTCCATCCTTTGCCGCGTACTGGGTTCACTGTTTTATCGTCAGCCACAGGATCCCTTACTCGTGCCGCTCTATACCCTCATCCGTGAAGGGAAGCTGGCGAAAAGCTGGCCGCTGGAGCAGGATGAAATGCTGGAGCGTCTGCAAAAAAATTGTGATGCGCAGGCGTTGGCCGCTGATTTCAACGCGCTGTTCGTCGGCAACGAATGCCGCGTTTCCCCGTATCGTAGCGCGTGGGTGGATGGGGCTACGGAAGCCGAAGTGCGAGCATTTCTCTCGTCTCGCGGTATGCCGCTGACAGACGCACCTGCGGACCATTTTGGTACGTTGCTGCTGGCCGCCTCGTGGCTTGAAGATCAGTCAGCAGAAGATGAAAGTGAAGCGCTGGAAACGCTGTTTGCAGAATATCTGCTGCCGTGGTGTGGCACCTTCCTCGGTAAGGTGGAAGCGCATGCGACTACCCCATTCTGGCGTACTATGGCGCCGCTGACGCGTGATGCCCTCTCTGCCATGTGGGATGAGTTGCAGGAATCCCCAGAGGAATAAATGTGACTTTAATCACATTTAAACTGCAACAGAGAATGCAATATTGCAATTATTGCGTTTCTTGTCACATAAATAAGGTGCGTATCTGCTAAGATGCGCGCCATGAACATACTCCTCTCTATTGCATTAACAACAGGTATTCTCTCCGGTCTCTGGGGTTGGGTTGCCGTCTCTCTCGGTCTGATCGGCTGGGCCGGATTCCTTGGCTGTACCGCCTACTTTGCCTGTCCGCAAGGTGGTCTTAAAGGCCTGTTAATCTCTGCCTGCACGTTAATGAGTGGGGTAGCCTGGGCGCTGGTGATTATTCACGGTAGCGCGCTGGCTCCGCATCTGGAGATTGTAGGGTATGTCATGACCGGGCTGGTGGCGTTTCTGATGTGTGCCCAGGCGAAAAATCTGCTGCTTTCTTTCGTTCCGGGTACCTTCATTGGCGCATGCGCAACTTTTGCGGGGCAGGGCGACTGGCGCATGATAGTGCCTTCGCTTGTGGTCGGGTTGTTGTTTGGTTATGCCATGAAAAACAGCGGTCTGTGGCTCGCAGCCCGTAACGCTGATGGGATGACAAAAGAACAAAAAAAAGCGTGACGATTTAACCCATCACGCTTTTTCTGCGTTTGCAGTCAGGATTCCGGAGGCATCGCCGCCATCTCGCGATATTTAACCAGCACTTCGTTTTTGTTCTCTGCCTTGTTCTGCAGATCCCAAAGCCCACGGTCGATACCGTCGTTAATCAGCAGAATTACCCCTGTCTCAATCGCTGACATCAGGCAAAGCATGACCGGTTCGTTAGCCGTGTAGCCCACTTCTCCTTCCAGCAGACGCTGATAGTCAATAAAGCGGAATACCCCGGCCTGCACTTCATAGGACAAAATAGTCTTGCTGGTATTCACCGACGAAAGCACTTCCCCGGTACTCACGTTGACCACACGCAGGTTAACGGCAATCTGATCGAGCTGGTATTGCGTATCCGCACCTATACCAAAATAACGCGCGCCAACGCCCCCCGATTTCACGTTACTTTCATAACCGATAATCGATCCCTCAATCATGACATTTGCTGCGGTCAATGACTGGAGCGGGAAGCGGTTATTAATTGCAACCGTGCCATTTTCCTGCGCCGCGCGAATGATTTTGCGCTCATTCAATAAATTCTGCAGTCCCTGGCGTTCCAGTGGAACAAACCAGCGTGAATCTTTTAGCGCCGTCACCAGCATGGAGGTCGCGCTCTGCGGAACGGCGGTCGAGAAGTTACTGGCCGGATAGGGTTTAAACTGCCCGGTTTCATCCTGAATGTTATACACCGACACATATATTTTACCGGAAGGCAGCGGCAAATGTGTCAAATCACTGTAGCTTTGTGCCCGAGGTAATAGCGTAGGTTTGGCGGCTTGTTTTGGCGGCGCAGTTAAGCATCCGCTTAATAAACACACGGCCAGAAGTATTAATAAGCGCTGCATGATTATTGTCCTGTAATGGCGATGCTTTAAAAATCGGTTGAACCGTTTTGTAAACCTGAAACCTGAATAGTCGACGTTTTGCCTGTTTTTCTATCAGTTACATTTAATTGTAACTGTCCATCTTTGTTGGCAATATCAACAATAAAGTCGCTGGTTACCATTCGACCTGGTTTACCGGAATTTATATTTGTTAATAATCCACCCAGTATTTGTGATTGAATAGCCTGAGTGAAATTATCAAGCGCTGATGGGCTATCAACGCCAAGATCTTTATAGCTGGGATCTTTATAAGAATTTTGTGCCTGCGCGCTATTTAATAAAAATGCGCCGTTATTAGGGTTACCACCGAAATTAGGATTACGGAACTGAAAAGTCATTTGTCCCGCCCAACTTAGTGGTGTTATCAACATTAATGAAATGACGGCATATGCGATACGCATGTTACCCTCCGGATATTTATCGTGTTTTAGAATTCATCTGTCGCTAAATCGTGGGTGCTCAGTAATGCCTGATCAATTTGGCGACGGTCGAGTGCTTCGTGTGTCTGTGCAAGTGCAATATCAACGTTTTTTTCAAAATCACGCCGCGTTGGAAACATAAATGTCTGATAAACAACACTTTGATTAATCGTGATGGTTATCCAACTTCCCCAACGAGCACTTGGTCTTTCATTGATAGTTAAATTCCCTGTCCAGGTACTTTCCCATTTATCACTAAAAGCACGATAAAAATCGTGTCCGATCGAAGAAACCGTATGGTCGGTTAATAAACCGGGAATCTCCACTTCGACAGCGTGCAGATTCCCGGCAGCGAGCAATAATGTTGCTGCCGCAAGGTAATGCGATGCGCGTTTCATGGCGTTAACGCCTGAGATTATCGTTGGCCCAGGAGACTGCCTGAGTTCGGTTTTTAACCGCTATCTTTTTGAAAAGATTATAAAGATGCGTTTTTACCGTATTCTCGCTGATAAACAGAGAGCGGGCGATTTCAATGTTGGATGCGCCAATGCGCAGCTTATTCAAAATCTCTTTTTCTCTGTGGGTCAGCAACGCCGACTCCGAGCTGCTGTAACGATAATTTCCAGAGTGGGTAATTAAGTAGCTGGCAAGTTTTTGTGAAAAGTAACACTCGCCGCGCTGGATCCCTTGTAATCCCTCAACCATGCGGGATTCGTCTTCCGAGACGTAAAATACCCCATTGATATGTGGCCAGTTTTCGATTTCACGGAACGGATATTCATCCGGCGTATTCATTAACAATAACTTTAAATTATTGTTTTTTCTGGACAAAACGTCCTGCCAGTATTGAATGATTTTCTTATCCGCTTCCATCATATCGAATAACACCAGACAATCGCCGGGAATATCATCCAGAGAGCGCTGAATATTATGCAATTTTCCTGTCATCGACAGAGAATGCTTCAGATGCTGCAACAAAGCTGTTGCCTGCAAGGAGGGTTTGGTAATTAACAACAATGCATGATTGTACGAACTTTGGACTTCACTAAACATGATGAAACCCCGCGTTAAAGACATCCGCAGCTTCCCCACCCAAAGGTGGGGAACCAGAGGTACTGACAGATGTTGTGTTGCTGTGTGTAGTAATAAATAGTTAATCCCTAACAATTAAGGGAAATTAATAAAACTAAATGAGTGCTGCTAATTCCAATCTAGTCATTGCCATTCTTAAAGCAAGTGTTAAACATGTAACGGAATGTAAAAATAAATATTAAAATATTTCTCATGCGTTTTTTTATTGTTTATTTTTGATAGGTAAGTTGTACACGTAATCATACTTGCACAAATTTAAAAAATCATACAAATTAATATATATCATTGTATTTTAAGTATATTGCTGATACTTAAAAAGTAGCATTGTTCATACCATAACAAAGATTTTGGTATGAGAGATGATGTCCAATTTGTGCAGCGAAGAAAAGGAGGTGTTGTGACGGTCGAGCGAAGAAATGTTATCACCTTCGCAGAACATACTTGCTGATTACTTCGTTACAACCAAATTGTTATAAGCAAATTCACCTTTTTAAAAAGGTTTAAATACTCGCTCTCAATACCCGCGCCCGTAACAATACGATTATTAATACTTTGGTATTAATTAGTGAGTAAAAAATACGAATCACGGGTGAGATATTTTATTTTACGACCTGACCATACTGATTTCCGTAACGCAGCGTTAACAAATTAATTGAGTGTGTTATCGCCAGCGGAACAAATATTTAAACTGTTTTTTATAAACGACCAGGTCCAGGGTGACAACATGAAAAACAAGTTGTTATTTATGATGTTAACAATGCTGGGTGCACCTGGGTTCGCCGCCGCTACAGGTTATGATATGGCAAGTTCGGAATATAACCTGGCGGTGAATGAATTAAGTGCCGCTGCCTACAATAAAGCGGCCATTATTGGTCAATCCGGTGCAAATAATAACGCACAAATTAATCAAACTGGCTCGAAGTTATTGTCAGTTATTTCCCAGAACGGCGGGAGCAATTCGGCAAAAATTGACCAGTCAGGAGCATATAACCTTGCATATATCGATCAGTCAGGCAGTGCTAATGACGCGAATATTACGCAAGGCGCTTACGGCAACACCGCAATGATTATCCAAAAAGGGTCGGGTAACAGGGCGAGTATTACTCAGTACGGTACACAGAAAACAGCAGTCGTTGTCCAGAGACAGTCGCAAATGGACATACGCGTAATACAACGTTGATGTCATTGCGGCTTTAAAATCAATCCGATGGGGGTTTACCATGAAACTTTTCAAAGTGGCAGCAGTAGCAGCGATCGTCGTTTCAGCCAGTGCTTTTGCAGGTAGCGTCCCGCAGTTCTCAGGTCATGGCGGCCATAACTATGGCGGTCCCGATTCAGAACTGAGCATCTACCAGACTGGTAGCAGCAACTCCGCGCTGGCACTGCAATCCGATGCTCGCGACTCTACAACGACAATTCGTCAGAATGGCTCAAGCAACGGTGCTGATGTTGGCCAGGGCTCTGATGACAGCACCATCAGCCTTTCACAAAACGGTTTCCATAACAGCGCAACTATTGACCAGTGGAACAGCAGAGACTCTACAATTTCTGTCAGCCAGTATGGTGGTGGCAACGGCGCGCTGGTAAACCAGACTGCTTCTGGCTCTACCGTAAACGTACATCAGGTTGGTTTCGGCAACAACGCCACTGCCAACCAGTACTAACAGACATACCGTTTGAAGAAACAGGGCTGCGGCCCTGTTTCTTTTTGGGAGGCGTTATGAATACGTTGTTATTACTTGCCGCGCTGTCCAGCCAGATTACCTTCGACACGACCCGCGATGGCGATATGTACACGATTACCCCACAGGTTTTACTCACTGAAAATTGCCTCTGTCAGGTGCAGATTCTGGCAACGCGACAGGGGGAGGGCGGCCAGAGTCGCACCCAGCAGCGTAAGACGGTTCAATTTATCGCGAATCAACCGACATCGTTGATGCGCTTAAGCATGAATATTGAAGCGCAGGATAGTGTCGACATCATAGTTACCGTTACGGATGGCCAGTCAGTGAATTTGTCTCAGCGCTGGACATCACAACAAACGCTGTAACCTATTCATTTAATGAATGTTTCTCAAAAAATAATTTGTTTCATTGCTGTTAAATTTGGTTAATTAATGTATACATAAAGTTGACATCTTGTTTTAAAAAGGTGTCTGCGCGGTGCTCCTCTCACCACCTGCAAAGACCACTCATTATTGAGGTATATATGTCAACTTCCCGTATGCTGCTTATTCCAGCAGCCCTTTTCTGTGCCGCCGTATGCAGCTCTCTTGCAATGGCGGCGACCGGTGGTGTTATCTATTTCGAAGGGGCCGTTGTTGAAACCCCGTGCGAAGTCCGTGTCGACGCCCACCGTGCGACGGTAGCCTGTGACCGCCAGGGACAGGCGAAAACCCAACAATTCTCCCTGAAAAACCTTGCCCAGGAGCAGAGCGGCTTCGACAACCTTGTGACGATGAAAATTAACTACCTCAACCCCGCGCATACGCTGGCTGTAATGGACATCACCTATAACTGATCTTTTTACAGGCTCAATGTGCGAAATAATGCAGACTGGGCCTGATCAATTTTCATACCTGGCTGCGCTACACTTGAGAGAAGAGAAAGCCACGAGGCAGAAACATGCAAGCGACAATGCAGGTTATTCAGGGGGATATCACCACCGTCAGCGTGGACGTTATCGTTAATGCGGCGAATTCATCACTGCTCGGCGGTGGTGGGGTGGATGGTGCCATTCATCGTGCGGCTGGCCCGGCATTGCTGGAGGCCTGTCGGCGCGTACGTCAGGAGCAGGGAGATTGCCCGCCTGGACATGCGGTGATCACCACCGCCGGAAATTTACCCGCAAAAGCCGTAGTGCATACTGTCGGTCCGGTATGGCATGGCGGAGATGACCATGATGTTCACCTGTTGGAAGATGCCTACCGCAACAGCCTGATGCTGACCGAAGCCAATAACTATGAATCCATTGCCTTCCCGGCGATCAGTACTGGCGTCTATGGCTATCCGAAAGCCGCCGCCGCAGAAATCGCCATCAATACCGTCGAGGCCTTTCTGGCTGACCATCCGCAAATACGTCGGGTGGTGTTTGTCTGCTTTGATGAAGAAAACGCCGGGTTGTATCGGCGACTGCTGACACAGCGTGGAACGCAGACGAATGCCGGAGGATAAGGTGCCGGCAGGTTGCTGATATCGCCTTTACGAAAACCATTCTGATCCTGATATGCGGCTCGGACAGCCGCGCTTTATGGAAAACGGGCTGGCCAGCGCATCGTTGCGATACTTTTCCTTTTACAGACCCATTTTCTTGTTAATGAACGCAGGCAACGCCTGCGGCGATGCGTTTCGGATTATCTACCCCACCAGACGCGGCGCTGGCAGATATACTTTGACAGCTATGACAATAAAAATATTCGATGAATCTGATTTCCCCTCGCAAGAGCCTGCGACCCCGCCGCCAGATACGCGGCTGGGACGGGCTGTCACGCCGTTGTGCGCGGGCCACCCTGGCCTGTGCGGTCTGGTGGCGCTTGATGACAGCCTGGATGCTTTTGTGGCGCGTTATCGCCTGGCGGAAATGGCCCAGCGAACCCTGGATGTGCAGTATTACATCTGGGAGGATGACATGTCCGGGCGGCTGCTGTTACTGGCGCTCGTGGAGGCTGCGGATCGCGGTGTTCACGTCCGGTTGTTGCTTGATGACAACAATACGCTTGGCATGGATGATGTTTTACGCCAGCTTGACGCCCATCCGCATATTGAGGTTCGCCTGTTCAATCCCTTCTCATTTCGCACGTTACGAGCGCTGGGATATCTTACCGATTTCGCTCGCCTCAACCGTCGTATGCACAATAAAAGCTTTACTGCGGATGGTGTGGTGACGCTGGTCGGTGGTCGCAACGTAGGAGATGCCTATTTTGGCGCCGGGGAAGAGCCATTATTTACCGACCTTGATGTTATGGCGATAGGCCCGGTGGTGCGTGATGTCAGCGAGGATTTTTCTCGCTACTGGCACTCTGAGTCCGTGTCGCCGCTGCATGCGGTGCTTGATTTGCCACGCGAAGAGATCGCCGGGCGCATCCGTTTGCCGGTGGCCTGGTATCAGGATATCACCGCAGTGCGCTACCGGAACAAGCTGGAATCTACCCCTTTTGCCAGTCAGCTTGAGTCCGGGACGCTCCCCATAGTCTGGGCGAAGACCCGGCTACTGAGCGATGACCCGCGTAAAGGGCAGGGAAAAGCACGTACGCATACCTTGTTACCGGAGCGTCTGAATAATGTGATGGGTACGCCGGAACGGCAGGTGGATATTATCTCGGCCTATTTTGTTCCAGGACGTCGGGGGGTTGCCCAGCTTATTCGTCTGGCGCGCAAAGGTGTAAGTATCGCTATTCTCACAAATTCTCTGGCGGCGAACGATGTCTCAGTGGTTCACGCGGGGTATGCGCGCTGGCGCAAGAAGCTGCTTCGCCACGGAATAGAACTGTATGAACTTAAGCCAACCCGTGATGAGGCACACCCGGTCCATGATCGTGGGCTGACCGGGAATTCCGGCTCCAGTTTGCATGCCAAGACATTCAGTATCGACGGTGAAAAGGTCTTTATCGGATCGTTTAATTTTGACCCCCGCTCGGCCATGCTGAATACCGAGATGGGTTTTGTGATCGACAGTGCCGATCTGGCGCAGCGGATTCACCACCGTTTTTTGCGCAGCCAGCGTGCGGCAGCCTGGCAGTTACGCCTTGATCGCTGGGGACGTATTAACTGGGTGGAGTTGCAAAACGGCAAGGAGACGGTATTGAAAAAAGAACCGCAGACGCGATTCTGGCAACGGATGCTGGTACGGCTGGCGTCACGCCTGCCGGTTGAGTGGCTGCTCTGATTCTCAGGCAGCCACTCTGCGATTAACGCGCTGTCGCATGAGTGTTGCTGGTTTTACCTTCCGGCTTACCCGAGAAGAGGAAACGCAGCACCGGAATACGCAGGTGTGCTTCATAGAGCAGTAGCGCAGAACCAATGACAAACACCAGGCCGGTGGTAAATCCAAGCAAGTTAGAGTGAATGTGTGGGGTTATCCACGCACCGAACAGCAGCGTTAACGGATGATGTACCAGATAGATAAACAGCGATGCGTTAACGAAATAGCTCACGCGGGCAGACTGGAAATTCAGCATGCGATAGCCCAGCGAAAAGACCACATTCACCATCCATAAACCCAGCAGCATGGTAATCACCGATTCGGTTTCATACATCCAGCCATCGCCGCTGCCGTAACGTTGATTCAGCAGATAGGCGGCAAAGCCGATAAGTGAAGCAATAAAACAGGCAGGGGAGGGGTTAATAAAGAGCGATTTGAGGCGCGGATTAATGAAGGTCAGCGCGCCCAGCAGGAAAAATGGGATATAAAACAGCGATTGCATGACGGCGAAATTGAACAGCGCGTCGCGCAATATATCAGGATAAATAATGAATACGAATCGGCGGAATGCCGCGTAAATGATACCGAATGCCAGAAACGCCAGGGAGAGTTTGCCCAGCGTAATGTTGTCGAGCAGACGGGCCGCATTACTTTTAATTCTGCGGAACAGCCACATGCTGACCGTCGTGAGAACGACCAGTACCAGCAAAAACCAGAGATGAGAAATCAATTCCCACACCAGGGTGTTAAATTTGTCGTACAGCGATAACGTATGCCAGTCCTGCGCGCGTCCGTTGACATATTGCAACATAATAAATTGCGGAAGCGTGAGCAGTGGAATGGCGGTCAGCATCGGGATACCAACGCGCTCGACGCGTACCGTCCACCAGCGTTGTAGCGGATAGCGCAGATAAAGCATATAAGAGAAGTAGCCGGAAATGACGAAGAACACCTGCATACGGAAGGCGTGGATCGCGTCATTGAACAAGGTCAGCCACCACGAGGGGTGCGCGCTGTTCACGTGCCACATGTGACTCGAATAAATCAGCGAAATGTGAAAAGGGATCCCAAGCAACATTAACCACGCGCGGATGGAATCAAGGAAATATTCACGTTGTGCGGGTATTCTGCTCATATGACTCCTTTAACTCTCAGACTTTTCGTCTTATCCATAAGACAAATAATGATTACATTCCTAATCAACCCTACACTATGACCGATAGACTGTCTCCAGGATAAGTACGCAAAACGATAAAGGGTTAGTTTCATTTGCTTATTCACTGAGCCAGCGCGCTGAACAAAGCGGGGATTCAGTTGTCGGAATGCCAAAGTTTCCATTAAAATGGATCGGATCGATTTAAGCACACAAAGGGGGAAGTGCTTAGTTATTATGAAACCTAAATTACGAATGATGAAAATGCGTTGGTTGGGTGCTGCGGTTCTGTTGTCACTTTATACGTCATCAGGCTGGGCTTTTTCCATTGATGATGTCGCAAAACAGGCACAATCCTTAGCAGGCAAAGGTTACGAAGCGCCAAAGAGCAATCTGCCGTCCGTATTCCGTGAGATGAAATATGCGGATTATCAGCAGATTCAATTCAACCATGATAAGGCCTACTGGAACGCCATTAATACCCCATTTAAACTTGAATTTTATCACCAGGGCATGTACTTCGACACGCCGGTTGCTATCAATGAAGTGACTGCTACCGCTGTTCGCAAAATTAAATACAGCCCGGATTATTTTAACTTTGGCAACGTGCAGCACGATAAAGACACGGTCAAAGATCTCGGATTTGCCGGTTTCAAAGTCCTCTACCCCATTAATAATAAAGATAAAAACGATGAAATCGTCAGTATGCTGGGTGCCAGCTACTTCCGTGTGATTGGTGCGGGCCAGGTATATGGTCTTTCCGCCCGTGGTCTGGCGATCGATACGGCTTTACCGTCAGGGGAGGAGTTCCCTCACTTTAAAGAGTTCTGGATCGAACGTCCAAAACCGACGGATAAACGCCTGACCATTTTTGCACTGCTGGATTCCCCGCGTGCGACGGGCGCCTATCGTTTTGTGATCATTCCAGGGCGCGATACTGTCGTTGACGTGCAGTCTAAAGTCTATCTGCGTGACAAAGTGGGCAAACTGGGCGTAGCGCCGCTCACCAGTATGTTCCTGTTCGGGCCGTCTCAGCCATCTCCGGCAACCAACTACCGTCCGGAATTGCATGATTCCAACGGTCTGTCGATGCTGGCCGGAAACGGCGAGTGGATTTGGCGTCCGCTGAATAACCCGAAACACCTGGCGGTAAGCAGTTATGCCATGGAAAACCCGCAGGGCTTTGGTCTGCTGCAGCGTGGTCGCCAGTTCTCCCGTTTTGAAGATATTGATGACCGCTACGACCTGCGTCCGAGCGCCTGGATCACTCCGAAAGGCGACTGGGGTAAAGGGAAGGTAGAGTTGGTGGAAATTCCGACCAACGACGAGACCAACGATAATATCGTCACTTACTGGACGCCGGATCAACTGCCGGAACCGGGTAAAGAGATGAATTTCAAATACACCATCACCTTTAGCCGTGATGAAGACAAGCTGCACGCGCCTGATAACGCATGGGTAATGCAGACCCGTCGCTCTACTGGCGATGTCAAACAATCCAACCTGATTCGTCAGCCGGATGGCACACAGGCTTTTGTGGTGGACTTCACCGGTCAGGATATGAAGCAACTGCCGAAAGACACCCCCGTCACCGCGCAGGCCAGTATCGGTGATAATGGCGAAATCGTTGAAAACACCGTTCGCTATAATCCTGTCACGCAAGGCTGGCGTTTAATGCTGCGCGTCAAGGTTAAAGATCCGAAGAAAACCACCGATATGCGTGCTGCGCTGGTCAATGGTGACAAGACCCTGAGTGAAACCTGGAGCTATCAGCTACCTTCCAATGAATAAGACAACTGAGTATATCGACGCGCTGCCGCTTCCGGATGCGGAAAAGGCAGCGCTGCCGACAGAGAGTCTTCGTGCCGTGCATGAAGCCCTGGACGAGGAACGTCATAGCTGGACTCGTGATGATGATTCGCCGCTGGGTTCAGTGAAAGCGCGTCTTGAGCACAGTTGGCCTGATTCCCTCGCGAAAGGTCAACTCGTTAAAGATGATGAAGGGCGTACACAACTGGAGGCGATGCCAAAAGCGAAGCGCTCTTCGATGTTCCCTGATCCCTGGAGAACCAACCCGATTGGGCGTTTCTGGGATCGGCTGCGCGGTCGCGATGTTCAGCCGCGCTATATGTCGCGTTTGACGAAAGAGCAACAGGCCAGCGAGCAAAAATGGCGTACGGTGGGTTCTATTCGCCGTTACATCCTGCTGCTGCTGACCCTGTCACAAACCGTGGTTGCTACCTGGTACATGAAGACCATCCTGCCGTACCAGGGCTGGGCGCTGATTAACCCGTCGGACATGGTGGGTCAGAATCTGTGGGTTTCCTTTATGCAGCTACTGCCATATGTGCTGCAGACCGGGATCCTTATTCTGTTCGCCGTCCTGTTCTGTTGGGTGTCGGCCGGTTTCTGGACCGCGCTTATGGGCTTCTTACAGTTGCTGATAGGAAGGGATAAATACAGTATCTCCGCTTCCACTGTCGGTGATGAGGCGCTCAACCCTGAGCACCGTACTGCGCTGATCATGCCTATCTGTAACGAAGACGTTGATCGCGTTTTTGCGGGCCTGCGTGCGACCTGGGAGTCGGTTAAGGCAACCGGTAACGGTGAGCATTTCGATGTTTACATCCTGAGTGATAGTTACAACCCGGACATCTGCGTTGCCGAGCAGAAAGCCTGGATGGAACTGATCGCCGAGGTGCAGGGCGAAGGGCAAATTTTCTACCGCCGTCGCCGCCGTCGCGTGAAACGTAAAAGCGGTAACATCGATGATTTCTGCCGTCGCTGGGGTAGCCAGTACAGTTACATGGTGGTGCTGGACGCCGACTCCGTGATGACCGGTGATTGTCTGACCGGGCTGGTGCGTTTGATGGAAGCGAACCCGAACGCGGGTATCATTCAGTCGTCGCCGAAAGCCTCCGGTATGGATACGCTCTACGCACGTTGTCAGCAGTTTGCGACACGCGTGTATGGCCCACTGTTCACTGCGGGTCTGCACTTCTGGCAGTTGGGGGAATCGCACTACTGGGGTCACAACGCGATTATCCGCGTGAAGCCGTTTATCGAGCACTGTGCGCTGGCACCGCTGCCGGGTGAAGGCTCCTTTGCCGGTTCGATTCTTTCGCATGACTTCGTGGAAGCCGCGCTGATGCGTCGTGCGGGGTGGGGCGTCTGGATTGCCTATGACCTGCCAGGTTCTTACGAGGAACTGCCGCCGAACTTGCTCGATGAGCTTAAACGTGACCGCCGCTGGTGTCATGGCAACCTGATGAACTTCCGTCTGTTCCTCGTCAAGGGGATGCACCCGGTACACCGTGCGGTGTTCCTGACGGGGGTAATGTCCTATCTGTCCGCGCCGCTGTGGTTTATGTTCCTGGCCTTGTCGACTGCGCTGCAGGTGGTACATGCATTAACGGAGCCACAGTACTTCCTGCAACCGCGTCAGCTCTTCCCGGTGTGGCCGCAGTGGCGCCCGGAACTGGCTATCGCGCTCTTTGCCTCAACGATGGTTCTGCTGTTTTTACCAAAACTGCTGAGTATCATTCTGGTGTGGTGCAAAGGGCCGAAAGAGTACGGTGGATTTGTGCGAGTGACGCTCTCCCTGTTGCTGGAAGTGCTGTTCTCTGTACTGCTGGCGCCGGTGCGTATGTTGTTCCACACAGTGTTCGTGGTCAGCGCATTCCTCGGCTGGGAAGTCGTCTGGAACTCACCGCAGCGTGACGATGATTCGACTCCGTGGGGCGAAGCCTTCATGCGCCATGGTTCTCAGCTATTGTTGGGGCTGGTATGGGCAGTGGGTATGGCATGGCTGGATCTGCGCTTCCTGTTCTGGCTGGCGCCGATCGTCTTCTCGCTGATCCTCTCTCCATTCGTGTCGGTCATTTCCAGTCGTTCAACGACGGGCCTGCGTACTAAGCGCTGGAAACTGTTCCTGATCCCGGAGGAGTACTCTCCGCCGCAGGTGCTGGTAGATACCGACAAGTATCTGGAACTGAACCGCGGCCGTTCGCTGGAAGATGGCTTTATGCACGCGGTGTTCAACCCGTCGTTTAACGCGCTGGCAACGGCAATGGCAACGGCACGTCACCGTAGCGGGCATATTCTGGAGATCGCCCGTGAGCGTCACGTTGAGCAGGCGCTGAACGAGACCCCGGACAAGCTTACCCGTGACCGTCGTCTGGTGCTGTTGAGTGACCCGGTTACTATGGCGCGCATGCACTATCGCGTATGGGCATCGCCTGAGAGATATCTCTCCTGGGTTAACTTTTATCAGGATGTGAAGCTTAATCCGCTTGCCCTGAAAACAAAGTAAGCCGACATTAAGGAAAATACCGGCCTCAGGGCCGGTATTTTTTTACGTAAATAATGTATGTGAGGTAGTCAGTGAGAATAGTCATTGTGGCGCTTATGGCATGTCTGCTGAGTGGATGTGGTAGCATCATCAGCCGGACGTTCCCAGGCCAGGGGCATGGCAATCAGTACTACCCTGGTGTCAAATGGGATGTCCGCGACTCCGCATGGCGCTATGTCACCGTACTCGACCTGCCATTCTCGCTGGTGTTCGATACGCTCTTACTGCCCATTGACGCCCATCATGGCCCGTACGAATAATTAACGCTCGTCCCACTCATCCGCAGCAGCCTGGCCTTCTTCGGTATCAAGTGGAGGCTCAAGCTGGAATTCCCCTTCATCCCACTCGTGCAGCGTGTTCTCTTCCAGCCACTCCTGACGTAGCTCTATCTCATCAAAATCGCCGTCAAACACACTCTGTGCGGCTTCGCCCGATAACATTGGCAGACACTCGCCTTCCTCTTCGTCTGTGGCGAAGAATTCTGCCTGCCACATAATGTCTCCATCCTGGAGAACATATTTCTGGACGTTGAATTGCTGCACATTCGCATCTTCTTCCTCAACGCCTGGATTATTGGCGAGGAACTCTTCGCGAGCAGCGTCAATTGCTTCTTCGAGCGTAGCGTACATAGTCATAAGTTTCTCCCTGTGGTTTGAAGAGGTATTCAGGGAAAGAATAGTTGAATATGAGGTTTTGCAAGTACCCGAACAAAAAAATCAGTCATCTGTGTTAATCATCGATGATCCGGTCAGCGACCCTCTGGCGCGCAGGGCGTTGTAAACTGACCCAGGAGTAAAAGGCGTTAAACAGGACAATGCCCGCCGTGACGCAGAATACCGCACGAAAACTGTAGTTTGCCGAGACCGCCGCGCCGAGCAGCGGACCGGTCACGTTACCGATATCGCGAAATGACTGGTTGTAGCTGAATACGCGGCCTGCGATTTGTTGGGTCGTGTTATAGACCAGCAGCGTTTGTACCGCTGGCAGTAGCGCGCCATCGGCAGCACCGAGTAAAAAGCGCAGTAGCCCAAGCTGCCACGGCGTTTGTACGAAGGCCATCGGTACCAGCAGCAAGACGGAAATCAGCAGTGCGGCAACCAAAATCTTTTCCGGACCGATACGATCGCCCAGGCGGCCAAGTCGCGGTGCACTCATCAGCGCCGCCACGCCGGGAACCGACGCTATCATGCCGCTGATAAACGCGATATTACCGACATTACCCGCCAGTTCACGAACATAGAGCGTCAGAATAGGCGCGATAGATCCGGTTGCGACCTGGATTATCATGGTTGTGACAAACAGGCTTAGCACCAGTCGCGGACTTTTCAGTGAAGCTAAAACCTCTTTTGCGTGGAGCATCTCTTTTTTCGCCACCGGGGTGAAATTTTCCCGAATGCAAAAGAGCGTCAACAAGAAGCAGACAAACAGAACCGAGGCGGTGATAAAAAAGACCATCCGCAGCCCATATACATCGGCCAGCAGACCGCCTGCCAGCGGTCCAAGCAGTGCTCCGGCTACGCCGCCCGTCGATAATGTTCCCATCGCCCAACCACTGCGGTTTCGTGGCATCTGGGTCGCGATCAGCGCGTTGGCATTAGGTATAAAGCCGCCGAGTAAGCCGAGCAGCGCACGCAACACAAGAAATTGCCAGATATTTTGCGCAAAGCCCATCAGGGCCATGACAATCGCCATCCCGAGTGCAGAACGCAGGAGCATAATTTTACGCCCTTTACGGTCAGCGAGGCCGCCCCAGAAGGGTGAAGCCATGGCGGAAAAAAGAAAGGTAATACTAAAGACCAGACCAGACCACATGTTGAGCGCGCTATGCCCGGTAACGCCAAGTAGCTCAACGTAGAGAGGCAAAAAAGGCATAACCAGACTAAATGCCGCGCCAGTTAAAAAACAGCCGACCCAGGCCACGGTCAGATTACGTTTCCAGTTTATGGGAGCAGGAGATGACATTACCGTTCACGTTACGCGTGTCACACGCGAAGAATTAGTGATTGAAAATAATAAGCCTGCTAATTATGCGCCTGGGTGATGACACCTGCAACGGAAAGCATGTGTAGAAATGCAACAAACATAGCCCGGCGTACCGGGCTAAGTCGGTTTTAATAGCGCGAAGGGACACCGTCCGGGCGGGTTTTGAAGCGACGATGCAGCCACATATATTGCTCCGGGGCCATCAGAATACAGCGCTCAACAACCTTATTCATCCAGGCGGCGGTCTCTTCTGCAGTCTCCAGCGGCGGGGTGGTTTCACCTTCCAGCATGATCAACTCATAACCTTTACCGTTCGGTTTACGACGTGGTACGAAAGGTACCAGGCAAGCTTTAGACATTTTCGCCAGCATCCAGGTACCGGTCGTGGTCGCGGTCTGCTCGACCGCGAAGAAGGGCACAAAGACGCTGGAACGCGGGCCGTAGTCGTGGTCTGGCGCGTACCAGACGACATCGCCGCTTTTTAGCGCACGTACCATTCCTTTCAGGTCTTTACGATCAATCATCGTCTTGTTTGAGCGTAACCGTCCCCACGTTTGCAGCCAGTCCAGCAGCGGGTTGTCATTAGGGCGGTACACACCGATGCCCGGAATATGCATGCCGAAGACGCGGGCACCCAGTTCGAGCGTTAAAAAATGTACACCAATCAGCAAAATGCCCTTACCTTCGGCGAAGTGCATTTTGGTATTGTCCATGCCCCTAACATCAACCCAGCGATTGATCCGGCTGTCCGGCCAGAACCACGCCATCCCGGTTTCCATCAACCCCATCCCAACAGACTCAAAGTTCTTTTTGACCATTTCCTGACGCTCTTGCTCAGGCATCTGTGGGAAACAAAGCTCAAGGTTGCGATGTGCGATACGGACGCGGCGCTTCATCAGGCGCATTGCCAGCCGCCCCATACCGCAACCCAGGCGATAGAGGACCGGATAAGGCAGTTGTACCACCAGCCACAACAGCCCAATTCCGCACCAGGTTAGCCAGTAACGCGGATGGAGCAGTGACGGGGAAAATTTTGGTAAATGCGTCATATCGTTCCTTACTCAGCAAAAATCTCCTGCATTGTCGCATTTTTATCGAATCAACCAAAATCTCTACCAGTTGAATGCGTAATTGCCAGGCTATTGTTATTGAAAGATGATTTTAATGAGGGAAATGTAGCGCAAATTGTGTGGATGTAAATTGCCACTAATTGCTTTATGATGCCGCCCGATTTTATTGACTACCGCATTGCAGGATACGTACACCATGCCAGTGTTACACAACCGCATCTCGAATGATGAACTGAAAGCGCGCATGCTCGCCGAAACCGAGCCTCGCAAGACCGTCTCATTCTATAAATATTTCTCCATCGTCAACCCGCAGGCTACCCGCGACGTACTCTATACCGCTTTAACAAAGCTGAATGTGTTCGGTCGCGTATATTTAGCTCATGAAGGGATCAACGCGCAAATCAGCGTGCCGGAAAGCCAGTTCGAAGCGCTGAAAGCTTATCTGTACAGTTTCGATCCTGCGCTGAATGGCCTACGTATGAATATCGCCATTGACGATGATGGTAAATCATTCTGGGTACTGCGCATGAAAGTGCGCGATCGCATTGTCGCGGACGGGATTGAGGATGCCTCGTTTAATGCCAGTGACGTCGGTGAATACCTGAAAGCCGCCGAAGTGAACGCGATGCTGGACGATCCGGAAGCGGTCTTTATCGACATGCGCAACCACTATGAATACGAAGTGGGCCATTTTGATGGTGCGCTGGAAATTCCTGCCGATACCTTCCGCGAGCAGTTGCCAAAAGCGGTCGAAATGATGCAGGAACATAAAGACAAAAAGATTGTCATGTACTGCACCGGCGGGATCCGCTGCGAAAAAGCCAGCGCCTGGATGAAGCACAACGGCTTTAGCAAGGTCTGGCACATCGAAGGCGGGATCATTGAATATGCCCGTCGCGCCCGTGAGCAGGGGCTGCCGGTACGCTTTATCGGTAAGAACTTTGTTTTCGATGAGCGTATGGGGGAGCGTATCTCTGATGATGTGATTGCTCATTGCCATCAGTGCGGTGTGCCTTGTGACAGCCATACTAATTGTGTGAATGACGGCTGCCATTTGCTGTTTATTCAGTGCCCGTCGTGCGCTGAAAAGTTCAAAGGATGCTGTAGCGAAGCCTGCCTGGAAGAGAGCCAATTGCCGGAAGAGGAACAGCGTAAGCGGCGAGCCGGGCGGGAAAATGGCAACAAGATTTTCAACAAATCACGCGGCCGTCTGAATACAAAACTCGGTATCCCGGACCCTGAGTAAAAGATTTTCGCCTGCGTAAGCAACAGGCTCGCAGGCGAATTATCAGGGGCGGATAATTATGTATGATCCGCCCCCGCTGTGTGCGTGGTCTTACTTCTGCTGTACGCCTTCCACAGAGATGATCAAATCGACTTCCTGCGATGCAGGACCAAGGTCGGTAGTGATATTAAAGTCTTTAAGTTTAATTTTCCCTTCTGCTTCAAAACCGGCGCGTTTGCCACCCCACGGATCATCACCCTTGCCCATCAGTTTGGCTTCCAGTTTCACGGGTTTGGTTACGCCGTTTAAGGTCAGATTGCCGGTGATATCCAGCTCATCACCGTCTTTTTTTACCTCAGTAGAGGTGAAGGTTGCCTGCGGGTGTTTCGTCACATTAAGGAATTCGCCACTGCGAAGGTGTTTGTCACGTTCCGCATGGTTGGTATCGACACTGTTGGTATTGATGGTGACGTTGACTTTATCGGCGGCAGGGTTTGCCTCATCAAAAGTAAAAGAGCCGTCAAAATCTTTAAATGTGCCGTACAACCAGCTGTAACCGAGGTGCTGGATGCGGAAATTGATGAAGGCATGTTGGCCTTCTTTGTCGATTTTATATTCCGCTGCCATCGCGGAACCCGCAGAGAACAGTAACGAAGCGAGGGTGAAACCCAGCAGGCTTTTCTTCATATCATACTCCAGAGTCAGATGACGATTTACCCAGCATGCGCTTTAGGGTGTCGTCTTTATCGATGAAATGGTGTTTAAAGGCGGCAAGGCCGTGTAAGACCGATAGGATAACGACCGTCCATGCCAGCCACAGGTGAATATCTCCGGCAAGGTCTGCCTGCGAGCCCGCATCAGCAAAGGTGGCAGGCACCTCAAACAGGCCAAAAACGCTGATGGGCTTGCCGTCAGCCGTGGAGATGAGGTAGCCACTGAACAGGATGCCGAACAGCAGCAAATAAAGTGCGATATGTGCAACAACCGCGCTGACGCGGGTCAGTCGCGAGTAGCTTGCGAGTGGCGCGGGCGGTGGAGAGAGACGACGCCAGATAAGGCGAACCACCAGTACCAGCATCAGTACAATGCCAATGCTTTTATGCACTTCGGGCGCCTGGTGGTACCAGCCATCATAATAGCTGAGCGTGACCATCCATAAACCCAGTGCAAACATGCCATAGACTGTAATCGCGACCAGCCAGTGCAGGGCAACAGAAATTGCGCCATAGCGAAATGGAGAATTACGGAGTTGCATAATGTGAACCGCAAGAGTGTAAAAGTTAATTTAAAATGGCGTCAGAAAAATAATATTGCAACTTAAAAATAACAATTAATAATCTTATTTTTTATATATCAAAAATTTTGAATTAACTATCAAAAATATGTTCAGTTCATTCGAGTAGGTGGGGGTGTTCAGAAGCTGTATAGGGCTAAAGCCAGAGATGGTAAAGGGGGCTTCTATTTCAAAAAATCTGTCGTAACTTTAAGTTTTTTTAAATGAATGTCAGTAAATGTCAATGTTCGTCATTCGGCCCAGACAACATAAATTAAGTCCACAAGGGCGATGAGTGACCATAAAGCGATATATACCATTAAATGCTCACGGACGTTATTAACAAGAAAGAAGAACAAGCGGCGCATAATCTCTCCAGATATTCGGCCAAAAGAAAAGGCGACCCAAAGGGAAAAGGGTCGCGGGAAGGAATTATCCTGCAAAGCGCGCTAAAGAGAAGGGGGTTAAATCAAATTTACTGCTTTCACCCTGGGCGAACTGGGCCGCAATTTCCCCAAGAACTGGCGCAAATTTGAAGCCATGTCCGCTCAGTCCGGTGACCAGTAGCGCATGGGGGCAATCGGGAAGGGTATCGATGATGAAATCTTCATCAGGCGAATTATCATAGGTACAAGAGGTCCCGTACAGACAACCACCGATGCCCGGTAAGAACTGGCGCAGGAAGGGAAAACATTCTGCACCATCTGAGGCCACTGCGCCAAACGGTACGCGTTCACTGGCCTCGTTAATAAGTTGTCCGCCGTTATGCTTGCCGATTTTTAACGCATTATCCTCAGCCGGGAAACCATAGTATTGAGAACCATCCGCCATTTCGCCGGTAAAGGCCGGGAAGCGATTCTTGGTGCTGTAACGACCATCAGCCTGGAACCAGGCAAAGACTTTTCGTACCGGCTGGACAGGTAAGCCGGGAACCAGGTTTGCAACCCATGTACCGCTGCTGATGAGGATCTTTTTCGCGCTGAATGTTCCCTCAGATGTATCAATACTCACGCCATCATCGGTAGTATGCAGGGCTGTCACCGGGCAGTTAAACAGTTGGGCGCACCCGGCTTCTTGTGCCAGGCGAATCCAGGTTTTGATTGCCAGTTCGCTGCGAAGTATACAGGAGTCCGCTTCGAACAAGCCGATATAGTCATCCGGGACGGTGATTTCTGGCCAGCGTGCCATCAGTGACGGCGCATCTAGTTTTTCCACGGTCAGATTCCAGTGCAGCGCACTTTGCGCGACATTTGCCAGAAAAGAGGAATGTGCCGGGCCAAGATTAAGTACCCCGGTGCGCTCAAAGACGGCTTCGCCGCTGTCAGCAACCAGTTGATCCCACAACTCCTGGGCGCGCAATACCAGCGGAACGTACTTTTCCCCCTCCCCATATGCATGGCGGATTAAACGAGTATCGCCATGGTGGCTTCCTTCCTGATGCGGTGGCCGGTGCGCATCGGTCATCAGTACGTTGAGACCGGCGCGGGACGCATAATAGCCCGCCGCCGCACCGACAGATCCACTGCCAATGATGATCAAATCGTATTTCATGTCGTTCTCCATCAAGTCGTAATCGGGAGGGTAAATAACCGGGAGGCGTTATACAAGACGGGAAATAAATAAGGCACCACGTGGGTGCCTGTTGAGTGATTATTGAGCATTATCGCTAATGCCTACGATACTCATTTTCCTGGTACTTGCCTGATTCTATTTTGGCGATACCCGCTTCTAAAATCGAAATAAACTGGCGGGCAACTTCGGTCGTTAACCACAACGTCTGGCCTACTTCGGTGTCCTGAGAAGCGGCTCTGTTTGGGGTCTGGTAATGTAAGCGCAACATCAGTGCGTCGTAACTGTCCACTGTGCTGATATCCCATCCAACCAGAGGATGGGTCTGGATGACTTCATTATTCTTTTCCATCATAACCCCCTTATGGCGTGTTAACTGACAACGACTTTCGAGGTTCAATGCGTGTTTTTGTGAAGCCTTTTCAGTATACCAATATTTAACCTTGCTGATCGAATAAATAACACTCTGCAACATAATTTTATTTCAGTTGGATTTTTTTGAACAAGAAAACGCTAACTTACGCGTGATTTTTAAGCAGGTCAGGAGGAAAGTAAGATTTTTGCTTAAAAAACAAAAAAGCCGGGGCGACCCGGCAAAAACATGCACAATACAAACTCTTTTTTAATCGCGGATAAACCAGTCGTCGGCGCTTTCCCACGTTTCTTGCAGAATTTCACTGACGCGCTCTTTATCTTCTTTTGCTCCGCCCATCACCGATAAGTTATTCGCTGTCGCATAACGAACCGTAATTTTATTTTCGCTATCAGGATAATAATTATTCAGTCGGCGGGATAACTCGCTCGCCAGGGCATCAATAGCACCTGGCGGGAGCGGTGTAGTTTTGGCAATAGTCACTTCGATGCGCATGGCAACCCCCTGTGTTATTTACTGTATGTTTATACAGTTACCTTGCAAGATTTACAACAGGGGGGTGAAAAAAATCAGGATTTCACTGTCCAGCGGACTGTCTCACCGGCGAGGAATGGGATAATCGCGTCTTCCGGCAAAGCAATACTGTCGATGACCGTTGAATCTTCACGCACAAGTTCAATGAAAGTTTCATTCACCGGCAGGCCATAAAAATGCGGACCGTTGAGTGAACAGAACGCTTCAAAATGCTGCAGGGCATTCATCTCTTCAAACACGGTGGCATAACTTGCCAGCGCAGTCGGCGCGTTGAAACAGCCTGCACAGCCACAGCTTGCCTCTTTACGATGGCGGGCGTGTGGCGCAGAGTCCGTGCCGAGAAACGCGCGGGTAAAGCCGCTGGCGACCAGTTCACGCAGCGCCTGCTGATGCACGTTACGTTTCAGGATAGGCAGGCAATACAGATGCGGACGTACACCGCCGACCAGCATATGGTTGCGGTTGAACATCAGATGCTGCGGTGTGATGGTGGCCGCTAACAGCTCATTGCCGTCACGGACATATTCCGCGGCATCTTTGGTGGTGATGTGCTCGAAAACCACTTTCAACCCTGGCAGGCGCTGGCGAAGTGGTTCCATGACCGTCTCGATAAAGCGGGCTTCGCGATCGAAGATATCGATCTCTGCCTGGGTCACTTCACCGTGAACCAGCAGTGGCATCCCCAGTTTTTCCATGCGCTCAAGTACCGGCATGATGGCATCAATACTGGTCACCCCATGGCTTGAATTAGTCGTGGCATTCGCCGGGTAGAGCTTGGCGGCGGTAAAGACATTCTCGCGAAAACCGCGTTCCACTTCGTCGGGATTGAGTGAATCGGTCAGGTAGCAGGTCATTAGCGGCGTAAAATCATGTCCGGCAGGTACGGCATCAAGAATGCGCTGGCGATAAGCAATTGCCGCCTCAACGCTGGTCACCGGCGGGACAAGATTGGGCATGACGATGGCGCGAGCATAAATTTCGCTGGTCCACGGCACGACGGTTTTTAACATATCGCCGTCACGTAAATGAACGTGCCAGTCATCAGGGCGGCGGATTTTTAAAACCTGGGAATGTGCTGTCATGGGAGTGCTCCGGCTGGGTGAGAATCAGTCAATATGGCTGGTTTTTTGCCGGGCACTAAGCATAAGCGCATCCCCAACATACTTCAAGCTGCATCTGCGCCACTTCGCGCTTGTCCCGGTTACTAACGTGAATAAGCTCCCGGGTGTTCATGGCGTCTTCGCTTTCCCGCAACGCTAATGATTGTGGGTATAAACGTTTCGGCTTGCTTCTTTTCCTGAAAAAAGCCCTGACGGGCTTAATCGGTGAGCGGGATGATAATTTCACCCGGCTTCACTTCGATACCCTTGGCATATTTTTTCGCCAGCGCTTCGCCTTTACTGCTGTCTTCACGCAGAATGTAAGCGGGGCGCTGATTAAAGTAGTTACGCAGGGACTGATTCAGGTAGGGCAGCAGGGTTTGCAGAATGGACTGCATTTTCTCCGGTGTGACGGTTGCGTCAACCACTTCCATCTCCTGGAGATAAATTGCCCCTTTTTCTTTATCGAAGACCGGCAGCGCCTTCATTTTGAGCTTCATGGTCGCTTTCTGATTACCGAAAAGAGAGTTCATCTCCAGATTGGCATCGCCGGAAAGGGTAATCTTATTCGGTTCCTCACGGCCAATCTGACTGACCAGATTACTGAGGACGATGTGCGCGTCCGCCACGCCGGGCAGGCCGATGTCTTTGGCGAAATCGTTGCGTTTTTGCAGTGACTGGTTAATTTCCTGCTCGCTGATGCTGTACTGTGTTAACTGGTTACAACCCACCAAAACGCCGCTTAAAATCAGAGCCGCGGCGAAAATAATCTTTTTCATTATGTTCCTCAAGAGAGTGCCTGTGTATTCATCCTTGTCTGTAGCATCAGTCCAGGGCAGAGGATAAGCCAGCAGAAAAAGCTGAAAGCGGAAGCGTACGCTTCCGCCTGGGGCATTATATCGCCATTGATGAGAGCAGGTTAATCTGCGTTTGTTTCGCCATGTTATCGCGGTAGTCGGCCACGCGCGTCGGCCAGTTAATCCCCGCCACAATGGTCAGATTACGCAGTAAGGGGAACAGGTGAATATCATCATCCGACAGCTCTCCGTTTACCGCATTAGGCTGAACGATAAGCTTATCCAGTGCACGCAAGTCATCGCTGATTTTTTTGATAAGCCCGGCTGAGTGGGCCATGTGCTCGGCAAAATTGCCGATCGCCGCCTCTTTCTTTGCCACAAAATAGGCTCTGGCTTCTGGCGTAGCGAACTCGTCGAAGGGGCTTTTTGCAAAACGCGGAATGAGCAGACGATTGACGTAGCCATTGACTTTTCTGAGCCAGGCGTCGAGGGCTGGATTCTGCTTCCCGGTCAGCAACGGCTTACCGTTAAGTTTGTCTACGTAATGGACGATATCCATGCTTTCAGGTAGATAGCGGCTGTCGTCTTTTTGAAGTATCGGCGCCATTTTTTGGCCGATCATTCGGGTCGGCGTTGCTTCGTCATCATTGAGCAACACATTGAGTTCGACGGGGATATTCTTGAGGCCGAAAATCATGCGGGCCTTAACGCAGAACGGGCAGTGATCATAAATGTAGAGTTTCACGATTCTCCTCCATACTGATTGTCCATCACAAAAAAGTATGGAAGAGATTAAAAGGGCTGGCAAATCATGCGCCCGGTTCGAGCAGGCGAGACGGGGTGCGTTTTTGCGCGAATTGCCACAGCAGGGCGAAAAAGGTGATAAGGCCAATCAGCGCCAGCATCATCCAGGGTAACGTCGGTTGACTCAGTGCTTTACCCACGTCAAACAGCCAGCCCCCGCCGGCATAACCCAGCGCGCCGCCAAATGCCAGCCCCAGGCGACTGAACCCCATATAACTGCCACGGGCACGGGAATCAGCCAGCGCAGCGCCTAACGTTTCACGTGCCGGTTCAGCAATAATGGAGCCGATATAAAAGGTGCAAATCAGCGTAAACAGTTGCTGCAGGCTGTTGACCAGGCCTATCGGCAACAGACTGAATGACATAAACAGCAGCCCGGCCATCAGTCGATGTTCCAGGCGAAAACGTTTTTCACTCCAGCGGGCAATAGGGTACAGCAGCGTCAGCGACAGGCTGGCTTCAATGGCATACATCCATTTTACTGCCGCAGGCGAACCGGCGATATCATTCACCATGATTGGCAGCATCAACATCACCTGTACCGCCAGCATGTAATACCCGGTGAGTGTCAGTACGTAGGTGACAAAACGTTTATCACGTAAAACGCGGCTCAGCCCTTCACGCACCGGCGTTTTTACCGTCGATAATTTCCATGCAGGCAGCAGCCAGGCGTTAAAGCCTGCACAAAGGACAAATACGGCGGCACCGACGATACAGACCAGACGGAAATCGTATTGCAGCAACCAACTGCCAATCAGTGCGCCGATCACCGCCCCCGCGCTGTCCTGCATCATCAATAGCGAGAAGAAGCGGCCGCGCTGCGATGGGCGAATCAGTTTAACCACCAGCGCCGTGCGCGGCGGATCGAAGAGCGTACCGCCGAGTCCGGATAATATGCAGGAGCACCACAGCAGCCAGGGTTCATGGGCGATACCCATGGTGGCAAAACCGGCAGCACGCATTAGCATGCCGGTGACGATCAGTGGTTTAGCACCAAAACGGTCCGCGATGGCGCCGCCGAAAACGCCCAGCCCTTGCTGCACGAATTGCCTTAACCCAAGGGCAATACCAACCATCAAGGCAGCCCAACCGAGTTGATCAACAAAACGTATAGAAATAAGCGGGAAAACGACGAAAAAGCCCAGCACCACCAACATATTATCGACGAGCAGGAAATATTTACCCAGGCTCCTTGCCTGCGATACGCGTGACATTTCCCCTCCCGGGAAATAAAAGTAAGTACATTGATATTCTGCCGGGTCGCCTGATTTTTTCCCATCGTTGCCGCGACAATATTTTTTTATCAAAAGCGGGCTTTAATTCAGACTTCTCATCGAAAAAGCTTATGTATTGCGAAAATGCAGGTTGTTGTTTTCACAGAGTGGCTGCGCAAATGTATAGTAAAGGGAAGGGGTTGAGAGTGGTAACCGGAAGGAGAAGGAATGAATGTTTGGCTATCGCAGTAATGTGCCGAAAGTACGCCTGGTCACAGACAGGCTGGTGGTTCGCTTAGTTCATGAGCGGGACGCCTGGCGGCTTGCGGACTATTACGCTGAGAACCGTCAATTTTTAAAGCCCTGGGAACCGGTTCGTGACGAGAGCCATTGCTATCCGTCTGGTTGGCAGGCCCGCCTGGGTATGATTAACGAATTCCATAAACAAGGAACCGCTTTTTATTTCGCGTTACTCGATCCAGAAGAAAAAGAGATCATCGGTGTCGCGAATTTCTCCAATGTGGTACGCGGTTCTTTCCATGCCTGCTATCTGGGGTATTCCATCGGGCAAAAATGGCAGGGGCAGGGGTTAATGTTCGAAGCGCTTACGGCAGCCATTCGCTATATGCAACGAACGCAACATTTGCACCGCATTATGGCGAATTATATGCCGCACAATAAACGCAGCGGCGATTTACTGGCGCGCCTTGGTTTTGAAAAAGAGGGCTACGCAAAAGCGTATCTGCTGATTGACGGGCAATGGCGTGACCACGTGTTAACGGCGTTGACCACCAAAGACTGGACCCCGGGTCGTTAAGGAGAAAACATGAAGTACCAACTCAGCGCCATGGAAGCGCGCGTTATTGGATGCCTGCTGGAAAAACAGATCACTACCCCTGAACAATATCCATTGTCGGTCAATGCCGTGGTGACCGCCTGTAACCAAAAAACCAACCGTGAACCGGTAATGAACCTCAGCGAGCATGAGGTGCAGGAGATACTGGATACGCTGGTAAAGCGCCACTACCTGCGCACAGTCAGTGGTTTCGGTAACCGTGTCACTAAATATGAGCAGCGTTTCTGCAACTCCGAATTTGGCGACCTGAAACTCTCCCCGGCAGAAGTGGCCATTATTACCACGCTGTTGCTGCGTGGCGCACAAACGCCGGGTGAACTGCGCGGGCGCGCGGCGCGGATGCATGAATTTAACGATATGGGTGAAGTGGAAAGCGCGCTGGAGAATCTGGCGCAGCGCGAAGATGGCCCGTATGTTGTGCGTTTACCACGCGAGCCGGGCAAACGGGAAAGCCGCTATATGCATCTGTTCAGCGGTGATGTGGAGACGCTGATTAACGTTGTGGAGACGGTAAGCCCGCTGGATAGCGACAACGATCTGGCTTCGCGGATTGAAGCGCTGGAAAACGACGTCGCCGAACTGAAACAGCGTCTGGCTTCACTACTCGAACATCTGGGGGATTAATCGTGGCGGCATTACGTATAGGGGTTGTGGGATTAGGCGGTATCGCGCAAAAGGCCTGGTTACCGGTACTGGGGGCGGCGACCGACTGGACGCTGGCGGCGGCCTGGTCACCCACGCGAGAAAAAGCGCAGCGTGTGTGCGACACCTGGCGTATTCCTTATGTCGGATCGCCAGGCGAGCTCGCCGCGCAGTGCGACGCGGTTTTTGTTCACACCTCTACCGCCTCGCATTATGCGGTGGTGAGCGAACTCCTCAATGCAGGTGTTCATGTTTGTGTCGACAAACCCCTGGCAGAAAATCTGTCGGATGCGGAAAAGCTCATTGAACTGGCGGCACGCAAAAAGCTGACGCTGATGGTGGGGTTCAACCGCCGTTTTGCTCCGCTGTACCGTCAGTTAAAAAGTCATTTGCCGCAGGCAGCATCACTGCGTATGGATAAACATCGCAGCAACAGCGTTGGTCCGCACGATCTGCGCTTCACCTTACTCGATGATTATCTGCATGTTGTGGATACGGCGCTCTGGCTGGCCGGTGGCAGTGCGTCGCTTGCCAGCGGCACATTGCTGACCAATGACCAGGGTGAAATGATTTATGCCGAGCACCATTTTGCGCAGGGCGCGTTGCAAATCACTACCAGTATGCATCGCCGTGCCGGAAGTCAACGCGAATGGGTGCAGGCGGTAACGGACGGTGGGCTGTATGACGTTACCGATATGCGTGAATGGCGTGAAGAAAAGGGGCAGGGGGTTGTGACTCCGCCCATACCCGGCTGGCAGAGTACGCTGGAGCAACGAGGCTTCGCCGGATGCGCGCGCCATTTTATCGAATGCGTGCAAAATCAGACGGTTCCGGAAACGGCGGGTGAGCAGGCTATCCTGGCCCAGCGTATCGTTGAAAAACTCTGGCGTGAGGCGATGAGCGAATAACCCTCTGTAACATATGGCGGTAGAAATTCGCGTTATTCCAGGTAGACTAAGCGCTTCGCGATACCAACGCCTGCTTTGTGCAGGCGTTGTGTTTATGGAACCTTAAATGAACTTATTAAAATCGCTGGCGGCCGTCAGCTCAATGACCATGTTTTCTCGCGTGCTGGGTTTTGCGCGCGATGCCATTGTGGCGAGGGTATTTGGTGCAGGGATGGCGACCGATGCCTTCTTTGTCGCCTTTAAACTGCCAAATCTCTTACGACGTATTTTTGCCGAAGGGGCATTTTCTCAGGCCTTTGTGCCCATTCTTGCGGAATATAAAAGTAAACAGGGCGAAGAGGCGACGCGCGTTTTTGTCGCCTATGTATCGGGGCTGCTGACGCTGGCACTGGCGATTGTCACCGTTGCCGGGATGCTGGCGGCGCCCTGGGTGATTCTGGTGACGGCGCCGGGATTTGCCGACACGGCTGATAAATTTGCATTGACCTCTCAGCTTCTGCAGATAACTTTCCCCTACATTTTGCTGATTTCACTGGCGTCGCTCGCCGGGGCGATTCTCAATACCTGGAACCGTTTCTCCGTCCCGGCATTTGCGCCCACGTTCCTTAATATCAGCATGATCGGTTTTGCGCTGTTCGGTGCGCCGTATTTCCATCCGCCGGTGCTTGCGCTGGCATGGGCGGTGACGGTGGGCGGCATCCTGCAATTGTTTTATCAACTGCCGCATCTGAAAAAAATTGGCATGCTGGTGCTGCCGCGTATCAGTTTCCGCGATGCGGGCGCGATGCGGGTGATGAAACAGATGGGGCCGGCGATCCTTGGCGTATCGGTCAGTCAGATTTCCCTGATTATCAACACCATTTTTGCCTCCTTCCTGGTCTCCGGTTCGGTCTCCTGGATGTATTACGCTGACCGACTGATGGAGTTTCCATCCGGGGTACTGGGTGTGGCGCTGGGGACGATTTTACTGCCGTCGCTCTCGCGAAGTTTTGCCAGCGGTAATCATGATGAATATTGCCGTCTGATGGATTGGGGGTTGCGGTTATGTTTTTTGCTGGCGCTGCCCAGCGCGGTGGCGTTAGGCATTCTTGCGAAGCCGCTGACGGTTTCGCTTTTTCAGTACGGTAAGTTCACCCCGTTTGACGCCCAGATGACGCAGCGAGCGCTGATCGCCTATTCGGTTGGCCTGATGGGCCTTATTGTGGTGAAAGTATTGGCTCCAGGGTTCTATTCACGACAGGACATCAAAACGCCGGTCAGGATTGCCATTGTCACGCTGGTGATGACGCAGTTAATGAACCTGGCATTTATTGGCCCGCTAAAACATGCCGGTCTGTCACTCTCGATTGGCCTGGCGGCCTGTCTGAATGCCAGTCTGCTCTATTGGCAGTTGCGTAAGCAGAATATCTTTACCCCACAGGCCGGTTGGGGCCGCTTCCTGACACGTCTGTTTATTGCGGTGATCGTAATGGCTGCCGCACTGCTGGGCATGCTGTATGTGATGCCTGACTGGGCGCAGGGCAACATGGCGCATCGCCTGGCTCGGCTCATGGTCGTGGTGGTGGTAGGCGTTGTGGCTTACTTCGCGACGCTTGCGGTGCTGGGGTTCAGAGTTAAAGATTTTGCCCGCCGGATAGCGTAAGCGCAAAAGGGAGTCGACCATGACAGTCGACTCCCGCATAAAAGAATGTGAACGCGTTAGCTAAATGGAAATCTTTTTTCCGCCCCTGCTACCCGTAAAGGTCTGACCGTCCGCACCATAAAGCCCTGGCTCCTGGTGAGGTTTCAGTACCTCGAGCGCTTTTCGGTTAAGGGCAATTTGCCCTTCGAGCAACCAGCCGTTGTGTTGGTTCAGATCACGCAGGTGTTGCGTTTTTCGTGTGATTATCTGCCAGCGATCGGCGATATCGTCATTCGCGCTACTTTGCACCTTTTGCGCTTCGCGGCGTTGCTGCTCAAGATAATCCAGTGTGGCAAGCAATGAGCTTTTCTCTTCCGTAATGCGTTGCAACGTGCTGCTATGCACGTGGCCCACAGAGAGTTGTTTTTGCTCAGCATCCATCACGTCTTTTAATGCGTTCAGGATAACTGTCATCTGATCAAGAATATCTGACAGTTGATTCATACATTATTTACTCAAGTAACTCTGCACTTCGTTAATCAGGGCATCGGCGATTTTGCCGGTGTCCATCTTTAGCTCACCATTAAGGATTGCCGTTTTCAGTTGTTCAACGCGTTCCATATTGACGTCGCTGCTACCCGGCTGCATCAATTTGGATTGGGCATCACTGAGCGTTACGCTCGTGCTGTTGGCGGTTTTCGATTTTTCCAGACGTACTTTCGTTGCCTGGGTGTCGCTGGTTTCACGTGGTTGTACGGTGCTAACCGGCTTTAAAGGCGATGTACGATCAATGCTCATAGTGTTTTGTCCTCATAGAGGTTTTCCGGCGTTTTGGGTCTGCCATCTTCAGTCGTTGCTTATTTATCGGCAGATGCCGCGAATTCTTTAAAAAGATTATAGGTTAATCAGAATATTCCCATCAGCGCCGACAATTCCACTTACAATTTGCCCTGAAGACATGCGTACCCGGGCACTTTGCGACACCGCCGCATTGTTCAGCGCCTGGCCTTCACTATTGACACTAAAGCCTTCGCCATTGGCTACAACCATCACTCGCTGGCCGGCTTTTACTCGCCAGGCCTGGCGCAGCATCGAAAGCTGAACCGGTTGATCGGGTGAGAGATCGCGCAGGCTTACGGCATCTTGTGCCTGAGAAATATCGAGCATTGTTTTCGGCGGTAACTGATCGAGCCTGCCGCGTTTGAGCTTTACGCTTTCCGGCGTCAGTACACTACCACGGGCAATCGCCTGAGCGGCGACAACATAATTACCCGTCGCCTGGACGTTTACCTGCAAATAGCGCTTTTCGCTACCGCAGTTTGTCAATACGTTGACGTTCCCCCAAAGCTGAGCGTAGCCCGTCAAACTTAAAGCCGGTTGCTCACAGGTGGGATAAAGATTTTTCGGCGTACGTATTGTTACCACCACCTCGTCACTAAAGCCAGCCAGTCGTTGTGCAAAAAACGCGGTGAGCTGCGCTTTTAAGTCTTGCGCCAACACTTGCGGGCTTAAAATCAAAAACAGCAATGCCGCGGCTAAACCGCTTTTCAACGTGTTCATCGCAGACCCCTGCCTGTTGTTTGTTGAAGAGATGACAGGATTCTACCCGTCACGCAAATCTATCAACGCAATAAATAGCGACGCATTTTGCGCTTATTCCGTCGATAAGGCATGGGTAAGGAGATTTAAGCTGTTGACTAAATAATTGTCATCAGCGGGGAAGCCATGCTCGATAAACTTGATGCCGCGTTACGGTTCCAGCAAGAAGCACTGAATCTGAGCGCGCAGCGCCAGGAAATCCTGGCCGCCAATATTGCGAACGCCGATACCCCGGGGTATCAGGCGCGTGATATGGATTTTTCCAGCGAACTGAAAAAGGTGATGGAACGTGGCCGTGCAGAGAACACAGGCGTCTCGCTGGCGTTAACTTCCAGTCGCCATATTCCGGCGCAAGCCATTTCCACCCCGTCTCCAGACCTGCTTTATCGTATCCCGGATCAGCCATCTGCCGATGGCAACACCGTGGATATGGATCGCGAGCGTACGCAGTTTGCGGATAACAGCCTTAAGTATCAGACAGGGCTGACCGTGCTGGGCGGGCAGATTAAAAGCATGATGTCCGTGTTGCAGGGGAATAACTAACCATGGCATTGCTGAATATTTTTGATATCTCCGGCTCCGCGCTTGCCGCACAGTCCAAACGTCTGAACGTGGCTGCCAGTAACCTGGCGAACGCCGACAGCGTCGCCGGACCGGACGGTCAACCTTATCGCGCTAAACAAGTCGTTTTCCAGGTGGATGCTGCACCAGGCCAGGCAACGGGTGGCGTAAAAGTGGCTGGCGTTGTTGAAAGCCAGGCACCCGACAAGCTGGTTTATGAACCCGGCAACCCACTGGCGGATGCAAAGGGCTACGTCAAAATGCCTAACGTTGATGTTGTCGGGGAAATGGTGAACAGCATGTCCGCGTCTCGCAGCTATCAGGCGAACGTGGAGGTGCTCAACACCGTTAAAAATATGATGCTCAAAACGCTTACTCTCGGCCAGTAAAAGGAGACATAAATGTCTATCGCCGTAAATGTGAACGACACGTCCAGTAGTAGTGTCAGCTCCACCAGCAGCAGTAGCAGCTCGTCTCAACTGACTACGAGTAGCGCGTCAGACCTACAGAGCAGCTTCCTGACCCTGTTGGTCGCACAGTTAAAAAACCAGGACCCAACCAATCCGCTTCAGAACAACGAACTGACCTCGCAGCTTGCGCAGATCAGTACGCTGAACGGAATTGAAAAACTGAACACCACCCTGGGATCTATTTCCGGGCAGATCGATAACAGCCAGGCGCTGCAGGCCAGCAATCTGGTAGGTCACGGTGTAATGATTGAAGGTACGACGATTCTGGCTGGCAGCTCAACCACAACGCCGTTTGGTGTTGAACTGACCCAGGCCGCAGATAAAGCGACCGCGACTATCACCAGCAAAGACGGCACCGTGGTACAGACCGTCAACCTGGGGCCGCTGACCGCTGGCGTCCATACCTTCAGTTGGGATGGAAAGCTTTCGGACGGCACCACCGCCCCAGATGGCTCTTATAAAGTTTCTATCGCCGCCAGTTCAGGCACTACGCAACTGGTTGCTCAGCCGCTGCAATACGCTCTGGTTCAGGGGGTCACGCTGTCGGATTCTGGCAACAAGTTAGATTTAGGTACCTACGGCACCACTACGCTCAACGAAGTTCGGCAGATTATTTAAGCCTTAACACTTATCAGGAGTAAGTCATGGCCTTTTCACAAGCGGTCAGCGGTCTGAATGCTGCGGCCACCAACCTCGATCTTATTGGTAACAACATCGCCAACTCCGCTACGTATGGCTTTAAATCCAGTACTGCGTCCTTCGCTGACATGTTTGCGGGTTCTAAAGTAGGTCTGGGTGTTAAAGTCGCGGGCGTTACCCAGGACTTTAACGACGGCACCACCACTAGCACGGGACGCGGCCTGGATGTCGCGATTAGCCAGAATGGCTTCTTCCGCCTCGTTGATACCAACGGTTCTGTTTATTACAGCCGTAACGGTCAGTTCACGCTGGATGAAAACCGCAACCTGGTAAACATGCAGGGTCTGCAAGTAACGGGTTTTCCGGCAAGCGGTACGCCTCCGACCATCCAGTCGGGCGCTAACCCAACGGGAATCAATATCCCGACGACGCTGATGTCGGCACAAATCACCACCACCGCAACGATGCCGGTTAACCTGAACTCGTCTTCTAAGACGCCGACGGTGACCACGTTCGACCCGACTAACGCTGACAGCTACAACTTAAAAGGGCCGATCACCGTTTACGACAGCCAGGGTAACGCTCACGACATGAACGTGTTTTATGTCAAAGCAGCAGACAATACATGGGATGTCTACACGCAGGATTCCAGCGTAACGGGTTCTACGGCGACCAAAGCGGCGCAGATGGTCTTTAATCAGAACGGTAGCCTGCAAGGTGTATACAACTACACCTTTAATACCACGACTGGTAACTACGATCTGTCCACGACGGCGAATACGAACCCTGCCATTACTGTCACTTCCGGTACGCTTAGCGGCGCGACTCCGGCGACATTCTCCCTGAGTTTCCTGAACTCCATGCAGCAGAACACCACCAGCACAGTCGTGAGCACCTCGCAGAACGGCTACAAGCCGGGTTCTATGGTGAGCTACACCATTAACGATGACGGTACCGTCGTGGGTTCCTACTCCAACGAACAGAAACAGGTGCTGGGTCAGATTGTCCTGGCGAACTTCGCCAACAACGAAGGCCTGAAATCTGAGGGTGATAACGTATGGTCTGCCACTAACGCATCTGGCGTGGCGCTGTTGGGTACGGCAGGTACGGGTAACTTCGGTTCGCTGACCAACGGCGCACTCGAAGCCTCTAACGTGGATCTGAGTAAAGAACTGGTCAATATGATCGTCGCGCAGCGTAACTATCAGTCGAATGCGCAGACCATCAAAACCCAGGATCAGATCCTTAACACGCTGGTTAACCTGCGTTAATCGGCTGACGGGATGGTCTAATGGATCACGCAATATACACAGCGATGGGTGCGGCAAGTCAGACGCTGAACCAGCAGTCTGTCACCGCCAGCAACCTGGCCAACGCTTCAACACCGGGCTTTCGTGCGCAGCTTAGTGCGCTGCGTGCGGTACCGGTAGAAGGGTTGTCGCTGCCGACCCGTACACTGGTCGCTGAGACCACACCTGGCGCTGATATGACGCCAGGCGATCTGAACTACACGTCACGCCCACTGGATGTTGCCCTGCAACAGGATGGCTGGCTGGCGGTGCAGAGCGCGGATGGTTCCGAAGGGTATACCCGTAACGGTAACATTCAGGTCACACCGACCGGGCAACTGACCATTCAGGGGCATCCGGTCATGGGTGAGAACGGGCCGATTGCTGTTCCGGAAGGTTCACAGGTCACCATTGCCGCGGACGGGACCATTTCCGCCCTGACCGCCGGTGATCCGCCGAACACGGTCTCCCCGGTTGGCAAACTGAAACTGGTGAAAGCGAACGGCAGTGAAGTGGTGCGTGGCGATGACGGTCTTTTCCGCGTCAGCCAAAGCGCGCAAGCCACACGTGGTCAGACGTTACAACCGGATCCAAATGTCCGCGTCATGTCAGGTGTGCTGGAAGGCAGTAACGTTAAACCTATGGCGGCAATGGCCGATATGATCGCCAGCGCGCGCCGCTTTGAAATGCAAATGAAAGTTATTGGTAACGTTGATGAGAATGCGCAGCGTGCCAACCAGTTACTGTCCATGAGCTAATAAACAGGATTTCCTATGATAGGTTCATTATGGATCGCTAAAACCGGCCTCGATGCCCAGCAAACCAATATGGACGTTATCGCCAACAACCTGGCGAACGTCAGCACCAATGGTTTCAAGCGTCAGCGCGCGGTATTTGAAGATCTGCTTTACCAGACGATTCGTCAGCCTGGTGCGCAATCTTCTGAACAGACTACGCTGCCTTCTGGCCTGCAGATTGGTACCGGTGTTCGCCCGGTGGCCACCGAACGTCTGCACAGCCAGGGTAACCTCTCCCAGACTAACAACAGCAAAGATGTGGCTATCAAAGGCGAGGGCTTCTTCCAGGTCCTGCTGCCGGACGGCACCTCTGCTTATACCCGTGATGGCTCATTCCAGGTTGACCAGAATGGCCAGTTGGTAACGTCGGGCGGCTTCCAGGTTCAGCCTGCCATTACCATTCCGGCTAACACCCTGAGTATCACCATTGGTCGTGATGGTGTGGTCAGTGCCACGCAGCAGGGGGCGACAGCGCCTGTGCAGGTGGGGCAGCTTAACCTGACAACCTTTATGAACGACACCGGTCTGGAAAGTATCGGTGAAAACCTGTACCTCGAAACACAGTCTTCCGGCACGCCGAACACCACCACGCCGGGGCTGAACGGAGCGGGTCTGCTGTATCAGGGGTATGTGGAAACCTCGAACGTAAACGTGGCGGAAGAACTGGTGAACATGATCCAGGTTCAGCGCGCTTATGAAATTAACAGCAAAGCGGTATCGACCACCGATCAGATGCTGCAGAAACTGTCGCAACTCTAAGGCGTTATCCGGTGCGGCGCAGGCTGCACCGGAACCCTGATTTCGAAGATGAATGTAATGCAAAAAAACGCCGCGGGCCGCTACCCCCTGTTAGTTTTACTGGCACTGATGTTGAACGGATGTGCCTGGGTTCCCTCAACACCGCTGGTGCAGGGCGCAACGACCGCTCAACCGATGCCGGGACCCGTTCCGGTCGTCAATGGCTCTATTTACCAGACTGCGCAGCCTATCAACTATGGCTACCAGCCGCTGTTTGAAGACCGTCGCCCGCGTAACGTCGGGGATACATTGACGCTGGTGCTGCAAGAAAACGTGAGCGCCAGTAAGAGTTCATCAGCGAATGCCAGCCGCGATGGCAAAAGCAGTTTCTCAATGGATACCACACCTCGCTATCTGGAAGGCTTGTTCGGCAATGCGCGTGCAGACCTGACGAGCGAAGGCAGCAACTCGTTTAACGGCAAAGGCGGCGCTAACGCCAGCAATACATTTAGCGGCACGTTGACCGTTACGGTCGACCAGGTACTGATCAACGGCAATTTACACGTGGTGGGTGAAAAACAGATCGCCATCAACCAGGGCACTGAATTTATCCGCTTCTCAGGTGTTGTGAACCCACGCACCATCAGCGGCAGCAATACGGTTCCGTCCACACAGGTGGCGGACGCGCGCATCGAGTACGTCGGCAACGGCTACATTAACGAAGCGCAGAATATGGGCTGGCTGCAGCGTTTCTTCCTCAACTTATCGCCGATGTAACCGGGGTGAATTATGTTTAGATTTCTGGCTGGAATAGCGTTAGTGCTGGTGGCGTTTGTCGCCCAGGCCGACCGCATCCGGGACCTCACCAGTGTACAGGGCGTACGTGAAAACTCCTTAATTGGTTATGGCTTAGTGGTTGGCCTTGACGGAACGGGTGACCAGACCACCCAAACGCCATTCACTACTCAGAGCCTGAATAACATGTTGTCGCAGATGGGGATCACCGTCCCGGCTGGCACCAACATGCAGCTCAAAAACGTTGCGGCGGTCATGGTTACCGCCCAGCTTCCGGCGTTTGGCCGCCAGGGGCAGACCATCGACGTGGTGGTCTCTTCTATGGGTAACGCCAAAAGCCTGCGCGGCGGTACGTTGCTGATGACCCCACTGAAAGGGGTGGATAGTCAGGTCTATGCTCTGGCGCAGGGGAATATCCTGGTCGGTGGCGCAGGCGCATCCGCCGGTGGCAGCAGCGTGGCGGTTAACCAGCTTAACGGTGGACGTATCACTGGCGGTGCCGTGATTGAACGCGAGTTGCCTTCCCAGTTTGGCAATGGCAACACCATCAACCTGCAATTGAACCAGGACGACTTCACGATGGCGCAGCAGATTGCTGACACCATCAACCGTCGTGGCATGGGTGGCGCAACCGCGCTGGATGCCCGTACCGTTCAGGTCCGCGTGCCGCAAGGCGGCAGTTCGCAGGTGCGCATGCTGGCGGATATCCAGAACCTGGAAGTGGGTGTCGCGCCGCAGGACGCTAAAATTGTTATCAACTCCCGTACAGGTTCTGTTGTTATGAACCGCGAAGTAACGCTGGATAACTGCGCCGTGGCACAGGGGAACCTCTCGGTCACAGTCAACCAGTCAGCCAATGTCAGCCAGCCGAACACACCGTTTGGCGGTGGTCAGACGGTGGTCACGCCGCAGACACAGATTGACCTGCGTCAGAGTGGCGGCTCCCTGCAAAGTATTCGTTCCAGCGCCAACCTGAATAGTGTGGTACGCGCACTGAATGCGCTGGGCGCGACACCTATTGATCTGATGTCCATTTTGCAATCAATGCAGAGCGCAGGTTGCCTGCGGGCTAAGCTGGAGATCATCTAATGCTGACTGACAGCCGCTTGATGGCGAGCGCGGCATGGGACGCGCAATCGCTTAACGATCTGAAAACCAAAGCCGGACAGGACCCGCAGACTAACCTGCGGCCTGTGGCGCGTCAGGTAGAGGGGATGTTCGTGCAAATGATGCTGAAAAGCATGCGCGAAGCCCTGCCTAAAGACGGTATTTTCAGCAGCGATTCCACGCGGATGTACACCAGCTTATATGACCAACAAATTGCCCAGCAGATGACGGCAGGCAAGGGACTGGGACTGGCCGATATGATGGTCCAACAGATGTCCGGCGGGCAGGCGCCGGTTGCTCCGGGTGACCAGATGCAGCAGGTGCCGATGAAATTCGATCCCGAAACCATCAACACCTATCAAAGCCAGGCTATTACGCAAATGGTGCGTAAGGCACTGCCGAAAGCGCCGGAAAATAGTGACGAGCCGCTGAGCGGTGACAGTAAAGACTTCCTGGCTCAACTTTCCCTGCCTGCTCGTCTTGCCAGTGAGCAAAGCGGGGTTCCTCACCATCTGATTCTGGCGCAGGCCGCGCTGGAATCGGGTTGGGGCCAGCGACAAATCACCCGTGAAAACGGTGCGCCGAGCTTTAACATTTTCGGTGTGAAGGCGACGCCTGGTTGGAAAGGGCCGACTACCGAAATCACCACCACTGAATATGAAAATGGCGAAGCCAAAAAGGTCAAAGCCAGGTTCCGTGTCTACAGCTCGTATCTGGAAGCGCTCTCTGATTATGTCAGCATGTTAAGTCGCAATCCGCGGTATGCGGCGGTGACGACAGCGGCAACGCCGGAACAAGGCGCACAGGCGTTGCAGAACGCGGGTTATGCCACCGATCCGAAATATGCGCAGAAACTGACAAGTATGATTCAGCAGCTTAAGTCGATGGGCGAGAAGGTCAGCAAGGCCTACAGCAATGATATTGAAAATCTGTTCTGAAACGACTCAAGTTCAGCTCAGGGTTGCCGATAATCGTTAGCAGGACTTATGTCTCAAAGTTTATAAGGAACCTCAATGGCCAACTTGATTAATACCGCGATGAGTGGGCTCAGTGCAGCCCAGGCGGCGCTTAATACCACCAGTAATAACATTTCAAGTTATAACGTGACGGGCTATACCCGCCAGACAACAGTCCTGACTGCGGCGAATAGCACTCTGGGTGCTGGTGGGTGGATTGGCAACGGTGCGTTTGTCTCTGGTGTGCAACGTGAATATGATTCGTTTATTACGAACCAGTTACGCGCAGCGAATACCCAGAGCAGCAGCCTGACGACCCGTTATAACCAGATGTCAAAAATTGACAACATGCTGTCGGGTTCAACCAATACGCTGGCTACTGCGCTGCAAGGTTTCTTCTCCAGCGTTCAGACGCTGGTCAGTAACGCCGAGGATTCATCATCCCGCCAGAGTGTACTGGGTAAAGCCGATGGCCTGGTTAACCAGTTTAAAGTGGCTGACCAGTACCTGCGCGATCAGGACAAACAGGTTAACACATCTATCTCATCAAGCGTTGATCAGATTAATAACTACACCAGCCAAATCGCTAATCTGAACGACCAGATTTCACGTCTGACGGCAGTAGGTGGCGGCGCATCGCCGAACGACCTACTGGATCAGCGCGACCAACTGGTAAGTGAGCTAAACGGCATCGTGGGCGTTGAAGTCAGTGTCCAGGACAACAGCACGTTTAACATCACAATGGCGAATGGCTATACGCTGGTTCAGGGCAGTACTGCCCGTCAACTGGCCGCGGTGGCCTCCAGTGATGACCCTGCCCGTACGACGGTTGCATATGTTGACCCGACCGCAGGGAACATTGAAATTCCGGAAAAACTGCTGACCACCGGTTCGCTGGGGGGCGTGTTGACTTTCCGCTCTCAGGATCTGGATAAGACACGCAATACGCTGGGCCAACTGGCTTATGCGTTCGCCGATGCGTTCAATGCTCAGCATAAACAAGGCTATGATGTCGATGGTGATCCGGGTACCGACTTCTTCACGATTGGCACGCCGTCCACCCTGAGCAATGCGAAAAACAGCGGTACTGGCGCGCTGACAGCAGCCATCAGTGACCGTACACAAGTGCAGGCGACGGATTATAAACTGATTAAAACCGATACTGGCTGGAATGTGACCCGACTGGCGGATAACACGGCGTTTGCCGTTACGCCGGATGCCAGCGGCAACCTCAGTTTTGACGGTCTGACTATCAGCGTTTCCGGTACAGCGAACAAAAACGACAGTTTCACGGTGAAACCGGTCGTGAACGCCATTACCAATATGAGCGTGGCCATCACCGATGAGTCGAAAATTGCCATGGCCGCCAGCGCGACTTCCGGTAAAAGCGACAACACCAATGGTCAGGCGCTGTTAAATCTGCAAAACAGCAAAGTCATCGGCAATACAAAAAGTTTTAACGATGCCTACGCGTCAATGATCAGCTATGTCGGTACAACGACTTCGACGCTGAAAACCAGCAGTACGACGCAGGCGAATGTGGTTACGCAGCTTTCTGACCAGCAACAATCGATTTCTGGCGTCAACCTCGACGAAGAGTACGGTAACCTGCAGCGTTACCAGCAATATTATCTCGCAAACGCGCAGGTGTTGCAGACGGCAAACACGCTGTTCGATGCGATACTGAACGTACGCTAAGTAAGGGGTAAGAGATGCGTATTAGTACTCAGATGATGTATGACCAAAACATGCGTGGCATTACCAATTCACAGACTAAGTGGATGGATTATGGCTTGCAAATGTCGACAGGCCAGCGCGTGAATAAGCCTTCTGACGATCCGATTGCCGCCTCCCAGGCTGTAGTGGTTTCTCAGGCGCAGCAGCAGAACGAACAGTATAAAACCGCGCGTACTTTCGCTACCCAGAAAGTATCGCTGGAAGAGAACGTGTTGTCGCAGGTAACCACTGCTGTAACTGCGGCACATACCTCACTGGTTGCGGCTGCGAACGGTACACTGAGCGACGATGACCGTGCGTCTATGGCGACAGAGCTACAAGGTGTTCGCGATCAATTGCTCAACCTGGCTAACAGCACTGATGGTAATGGTCGCTATATTTTTGGTGGCTATAAAACCGACACTCCACCGTTTAATGCCGCAGGTACTTACAACGGCGGCAATGTTGCGATCAGTCAGCAGGTGGATGCGTCCCGTAGCATGGTCATTGCCCATACGGGTAACCAGGTTTTCAATAGTATTACCAGCAATGCGATCCCGGAGCCGGATGGTAGTACTTCGCAAACCAACGTGTTCAGTATGTTAGATGACGCAATCGCAGCGCTGAAAGTCCCGGTTTCAGGTGACGAGGCAGCACAGGCTGTTTCCCAGGCAGCCCTGGATAAAGCCAACCGTGGCCTGACTAACTCGCTGAATAACGTATCGACCGTTCGTGCACAGTTGGGTACGCAGTTACAAGAGCTGACCAATCTCGATGAGTTGGGTGATGACCGTTCGCTTTCGCTGAAAACACAGATGAGCGATCTCGTTGATGTAGACTGGAACTCGGTCATCTCGTCTTACACCATGCAGCAGACGGCATTGCAGGCATCCTATAAAACATTTAGCGACATGCAAGGCATGTCGCTGTTCCAGCTCAATAAGTAATCTTCGCTTTAGAACATGTCTGGAAACTGGAACATGTTCTGTGTGCCTGCACCGGTATCCGGTGTGGGCCTTTTTTTTAGCCGATATTGCGCGATTGTGCAGTAACACGACGGTTATCCACTAAACGGATCACCAGGGCGACTGCGCCAGTCAACGTCGCCAGCGCCACCACGCCAGGCCATGCGGCGATAGTGTAGACTTTACTGCCCAGCGCTGAACCCAGCGCCATCCCAATGAACACGACAGTAAAGAGAAGGGCGTTCAGACGGCCACGCGCCTTTGGCTCCAGGCCATACACCAGATTCTGGTGCGCCACGAGACTGGACTGTAAGCCAAGATCAAAACCAACAGCCGACAGGGCTATCAGTGCCAGTTGCCCATGCGGTGGCAATGCTGGCAGTGCGAACATCAGCGCAAAGGATATTGTGACCAGCCCGGCACCCAGTTGAGTCACTTTTTCAGCACCGACTTTATCTGCCAGCCCCCCTGCTAAAGGTGCCGCCAGTGCGCCTGCTGCACCTGCGATACCAAACATACCTGCGACGGCGCTTCCGAGCTGATAGTTATCCAGCAACATTACAGCGAGCGTTGACCAGAAAGCGCTAAACGCGATGGATAAAAAGCCCTGCGCAAACGCAGCACGGCGTAGGGCAGGGTAACGCTGCCAAAGATGTGCCATCGTTTTCATCAGCGCGGGATAACCGAGCGTTGAATGCGCGGCGAATCGCGGCAACACAAACCACATCAGAACGGCGATAAATGCAATGCTGACAGCAGCAAGCTGGAACATAATGCGCCAGCCAAACGCTGCGCCGACAACGCCGCTCACGGTACGAGAAAGTAAAATACCCAACAGTAACCCCGTCATCACTGTACCGACGGTTTTTCCTTGCTTACCTTCGGGGGCAAGAATGGCGGCGGCGGGAACAATATCCTGCGCCATGGTGGCCGCCATCCCGATCAAAAGACTGATAAGTAATAACCCCGGCAAATGTGCCATCAGGCTACAGGCCAGCAGCAGTAAAGCCAGCGCCACGCTTTTCGCAAGAATAAGATGACGACGATCGTAGCGGTCGCCCAGTGGCAATAAAAAGAGGATGCCCAGCGCGTAGCCTGCCTGCGTCAGCGTCGGAACCAGCCCCATTCCGTTAACGGTCAAATGCAGATCGCTGCCCATCAGTGGTAATAAGGGTTGTGCATAATAAATCGCGGCGACGCTAAAACCCGCCCCCAGCGCCAGCGCAAAGATAATCCACTGCGCCGGATTTAACGATTGAGAACGACGGTTCATAACTTTTCCTCAAACATATTCATAGTTGGTGTGAATGTATTTTTGTCGATTACAGCGTGACGCGGTAGCCAGCAGAGTGGTAAAACGGTTATACGTGAAACGTATGGGGGAAATTTAAATGCAGCGTGCAGAACGTATAGACCGCGTTGATCTGATGCGCACGCTGGTGCGCATTGTTGAGGCGGGGTCGCTATCGGCCGCAGCGCGTCAGCTCAATACCACGCAGGCCACGGTGAGTCGTCGTCTGCAGTCGCTGGAAACCATGCTCGGGGTCAAACTGGTTCTTCGGACCACCCATGCGATGAAGCTCACCGACGATGGCGAGCGCTGCTATCAACATGCGAGACGTGTCATTGATGCCTGGCTTGCGCTGGAAGATGAACTGAGCCAGACAGAAGACGAGCCCGTCGGGATGCTTCGTGTACGGGCGCCTCATGCCTTCGGTCAGGAACAGCTCCTGGTCCCGCTGACGCATTTTCTGGAGCGCTATCCGCAGCTTTCAGTGCAATGGATGCTTAATGATAAGACCGTCAATTTTCTCAGCGAGAATCTTGATTGCGCTATTCGGGTTGGGGCCGAAGTGGACCCGGCGACGGTTTCCGTCCTGCTTGCCGAAGTTCCGCGTTCCATTGTCGCATCGCCGACGCTACTGGCCCGTTTTGCGGAAATCCGCACGCCTCAGGATCTGGCGGCGCTGCCGTGGATTGCGTTAAGCACCTTTTACCAGCATAACGTTGCCGTCACCAACGCGCTTAGCGGGGTAACAGAGCAAATAACTATTGCGCCCAGGCTCTATACCGACAGTTTGTATGTGGCACGTAATACCGCGCTGTCAGGGCTGGGTGTGGCCGTTGTCTCAAGCTGGACGGTGGAAGAGGATATCGGCAATGGCAGACTGGTGGCTTTACTGCCTGAGTGGCAGATCCCACCGTTGCCTGTGCATCTGGTGTACCCCTGGGCGCGTTATTATCCGGCACGTTTGCGGATGTTTCTCCAGTTGATGCGCGAGGTGATGCCGGGCCTGAGCGGAATGCGACAGCCTGCGCTGAAAGCATAAAAAAGCCGACCCGGAGGTCGGCTTTTTATCAGCAGAGTGCTTATTCCGCTGCGTTCGGTCGTGTAGCTGGCGCTGTTGCGGTATGCGTGGCGCTGTGACCGCCTGCAGAACCTTTGCCGTCAAAGTTGAACTGTGGACGGACCCAGTCACTGTGACGCGGCGCTTCCGGCACATAGGCCGGTGCAGGTGCTTTGGTCATCGGCGCAGTGGCGTGATGGACCTCGCTGGCTGCCACAGGGGCTACGCGCTCAATCGCTGCAGCAACCGGTACCACAGGTTCAACAACCGGGGCTACCGGGGTAGCTTCTGGCTGTTTTTCCTCGACAGCGACAGGCGCTTGCGGTTGCTCTGCAACAGGTGCTGTTTCTTCAACAACCGGTGTAACAACCGCAGGTTCAGCGGCTTGCGCCACCTCTTCGGCGACCGGACGGTCTTCCTCTGCGATCAGTTCCGGCTGTGCTTCAACCGGGGCTTCGATCACTTCCGGATGCGTGGTTTCGACCACAACAGGCTCTGGCTCGATAACCGGTGCCTGCGGTGCGACTTCAACCACTTCCTCAACCGGTGCCTGTACATCAGCTACGACGGACTGCTGCTCTTGCTGAGCGGTGGCGGCCACAACTTGTTCGACTTCGGCAATGGCAGGTGCGACATCGTTAGCGATGGCACTGTTTTGCTGCTCAACAACCGGCGCTTCTTGCGCCTCGTCCTGAGGACGCGTAACCGGATAGCGAACCCACACTTTGCCGGACGCCATTTCCGGAGAAGCACAGGCAATCTCCAGCGGCATTGCGGACTGTGCCGGATAACGCTCATCACGGTAACGGCGACGACGCTGACCGCTGACGCGCAGATGACGCGGCGAACGGCGAGAACGACGCGGCATGCCTGCGGTATCACGGTTTTCTGCGGTTTCTTCTTGCTCAGCGACGTTTTCTACAACAGCCGGCAGGTCCAGTTTGGCCAGTTCTGTACGCTGTACAGGAGCTTCCGTGGCGACCGGTTCTACGGCAACACTCTCTTCACTTGTGCTTGCCGGAGCATCACCGAAACGGACTTTTTGGTTCAACTGACGCTGTTTACGACGCGGCATCACCTGAACGCGCTCTTCCTGTTCGGCTTCCTGCTCAGGTTGTTCTTCACGGTTCAGCGCTTTCACATCCTGCGGTGCCTGGCGTTTTTCGTCGCTATTACGACGACGATTACGCTCGCGGCGGGAAGGCTGCTGCTCATCACGCTGTTTCGTTTTTTCCGTCTCTTCTACAGCCACAGGTACAGGCTGACGAGCTTCACGCGCTTCGGCATTCTGCTGCGGTTTCTCACGGCGATTACGGCGATTGTCATCGCGGTTCTCGCGCCCTTCATTACCTTCTGCACGCGGCTCACGACGTTCATTGCGATCGCGACGGTTACCCTGGCGCGATTTGCGGCGATCTTGCTGGCGCTCCTGCTTCTCTTCTTTCTTCTCTTCCTGAACTTCGGCTGGTGCGGCAGTTTCACTTCCGGCAAACAGGTTTTTCAGGGCGGAGACAAGACGGCTAAGAAGACCCGGGGCAGCCGATGCCGCTACCGAAGGCTCGCTGCTGGCAGCCGGTTGCGGCTTCGCTACAGGGGCTTCAGGTGCCGTTGGCGCAGGCGGAACTTCCGGCATGACAAAGGTCGCCAGTGCAGGCTGCTCAGGGCGTTTACGCTCAGCAGATTCTTCGTCTGACGGCATAGCCATCTCTTCTTCATGCAGCTTCGGCAGCATGTAGCTGAGGGTGGTTGTCTCTTCGCCTTTACGCACGCGCAGTACGGAATAGTGCGGCGTTTCCATCTGGTCGTTCGGTACGATTACGCAACGCACGCCACCCTGACGGGTTTCAATAGCGCTTACGGCGGCGCGTTTTTCGTTCAACAGATAGGAGGCGATCGGCACCGGAACGATGGCATGCACTTCCTGTGTATTCTCTTTCAGCGCTTCTTCTTCGATGAGACGCAGAATAGAAAGTGACAGGGATTCGTTGTCACGGATAGTCCCGGTTCCGCTACAACGCGGGCACACATGGTGGCTGGACTCGCCGAGTGACGGGCTCAGGCGCTGACGGGACATCTCCAGCAGGCCGAAGCGAGAAATATGGCTGATTTGAATACGCGCACGGTCCTGACGAACGGCTTCGCGCAGACGGTTTTCCACCGCGCGCTGATGGCGTACCGGCGTCATATCGATAAAGTCGATAACGATCAGACCGCCGAGGTCACGCAGACGCAACTGACGTGCAATTTCGTCGGCCGCTTCCAGGTTAGTGTTAAAGGCGGTCTCTTCGATATCACCGCCACGGGTTGCACGCGCGGAGTTGATATCGATGGCGGTCAACGCTTCGGTGCTATCGATAACGATAGAGCCGCCGGACGGCAGACGGACTTCACGCTGGAAGGCGGATTCAATCTGCGATTCGATTTGGTAGTGGCTAAACAGCGGGATTTCACCGGTGTAGAGCTTAATTTTGCTGCTGAAATCCGGACGGCCCAGCGCGGAGATATGCTGGCGAGCCAGCTCAAGCACTTTCGGGTTATCGATAAGGATTTCGCCGATGTCCTGACGCAGATAATCACGGAAAGCACGAACGATAACGTTACTTTCCTGGTGAATCAGGAACGGAGCAGGGCGGTTTTCAGCGGCCTTCTGAATAGCTTCCCAGTGTTTCAGGCGGAAGCTCAGATCCCACTGTAGGGCATCGGCAGATTTACCCACACCGGCGGTGCGGACGATCAGACCCATGCCATCGGGCAATTCGAGGCTGGCCAGCGCTTCTTTCAGTTCGGTACGGTCATCGCCTTCAATACGACGAGAAATGCCACCCGCGCGCGGGTTGTTTGGCATCAGTACCAGATAGCTGCCTGCCAGGCTAATAAAGGTAGTTAGCGCAGCGCCTTTGTTGCCGCGTTCTTCTTTATCAATCTGGACGATAACTTCCTGACCTTCGCGCAACACATCTTTGATGTTCGGACGGCCATGAGAGTTGTAATTAGCAGGGAAATATTCGCGGGCAATTTCTTTGAGGGGAAGGAAACCGTGACGTTCAGCGCCGTAATCAACAAAGGCAGCTTCCAGGCTCGGTTCAATTCGGGTGATTTTACCTTTGTAGATGTTCGCTTTTTTCTGCTCGTGTCCAGGACTTTCAATATCCAGATCGTACAGACGCTGCCCATCAACAAGGGCGACACGCAACTCTTCTTGCTGAGTTGCGTTGATTAACATTCTTTTCATCGTAACTTACTCATTATTCTTACATTGACGACTAAGCTGCGGGCATGATGACGCCTTTCCGGGGGAGAACCGATGGCCTCGTGTCTGTTCACGTCGCCAACCTCACGGTTGTCGTTCGCTTAAGAGGCGCAGTGTGTCGGTTGCCTGTATTTCCTGTGGAAAACACAGCGCAATTATCAGGGGAACAGCCTGGGAAAAACTCTCCAGAGAAGATTCCATCTACCGGTAAGGACTGCAACCCGCAGCCCGCTAACTGCCTGAAAGTCCAATACGTCTTACGCCATTGCTGCGTGTATGGTCGGACAGGCAAAACTGGTCATTCCGCACAATTGCTTGTGATAACAAGATCCAACGCGGAAAACTGCAACATTATTCCTTGCGAACCCTGTTATAGCAAGCTGACTTTTACCTTTTATCACCCGGTTACTCACAGTTTTTTCACTTTTGCCTGGCGATTGGTTTAATAACCGCCAAAACGTCTGTGTCGAACGAAGCAGACCAGGATCAAAAGTAAATATAAGCATATAAAAATGAGTGGCGCTATTCATCGACGCTATTTAGAATCGCCTCCCATGAAAACTGAGACTCCTTCCGTAAAAATTGTTGCTATCGCCGATGACGAAGCGGGGCAACGCATCGATAACTTTTTGCGCACCCAACTGAAAGGTGTGCCAAAAAGTATGATTTACCGCATCTTGCGTAAAGGCGAAGTCCGCGTGAATAAAAAACGCGTGAAGCCGGAATATAAGCTGGAAGCGGGCGATGAAGTGCGTATTCCACCTGTCCGCGTTGCGGAACGGGAAGAGGAAGCGGTTTCGCCGCACCTGCAAAAAGTTGCCGCGCTGAGCGACGTCATTCTTTATGAAGATGAACATATCCTGGTGCTGAATAAACCCTCTGGTACTGCGGTACACGGCGGTAGTGGGTTAAGTTTCGGCGTCATTGAAGGGCTGCGTGCATTACGTCCGCAAGCGCGTTTTCTGGAACTGGTGCACCGTCTGGATCGTGACACTTCCGGTGTGCTGCTGGTCGCCAAAAAACGTTCCGCGCTGCGTTCGCTGCACGAGCAGTTGCGTGATAAAGGCATGCAGAAAGATTATCTGGCGCTGGTGCGCGGCCAGTGGCAGTCCCACGTCAAAGTGGTGCAGGCGCCTCTGTTGAAAAATATTCTCCAAAGCGGTGAGCGTATTGTGCGCGTCAACCAGGAAGGAAAGCCGTCAGAAACCCGCTTTAAAGTCGAAGAGCGTTATGATGTCGCGACATTGGTCCGTTGCAGCCCGGTAACGGGTCGTACGCATCAAATTCGCGTTCATACCCAATATGCGGGTCATCCGATCGCCTTTGACGATCGATATGGTGATCGTGAGTTTGATAAACAACTGGCAGGCACCGGGTTAACACGGCTGTTTCTGCATGCCGCAGCGTTGAAGTTTACCCACCCTAATACCGGCGAAACTATTCGTATAGAAGCGCCGCTGGACGATCAACTCAAGCGTTGTCTGCAAGTGCTACGCAACAAGAAAGCATAAGCAAGGGCGGTCATGGTGACCGCCTTTCTTTTATGCGCGAGTCGGTTTAAGCGGCACCGCAGTGTTCTTTTCCTTAATAGGCAGATTAACCAGCGCTGCCAGTAGGGCCAGGGCGATATCTGCATACCATACCCAGTCGAGATTTCCCGCATATTGCATGGCCAGTCCACCCAGCCACGCGCCAAAGAAAGCGCCGACCTGATGTGAAAACAAGGTAAAGCCAAACAGTGTCGCCAGATAACGGGTTCCAAACAACTTACCAACAATACCTGCCGTTGGCGGCACGGTAGCAAGCCAGGTTAAGCCTATCGCACAGGCGAAGAGATAGAATGCCAGCGTCGTTTTTGGTGACAGCAAAAAAGCGATGATCAGTATTGCTCGGGACGCGTATAGCACGGCGAGGATATATTTCATCGGGAATCGCTTTCCGAGAAACCCCGCGAAAATACTGCCTGCAATATTACAAAGACCGATCAGCGAAAGGCTAATGGCAGAGACTGAGGCATCGTGTCCACACAGGCTAACTTCACTCGGCAAATGCGTAGTGAGAAACGCCACATGGAAGCCACAGGTCAAAAAACCGGCATGCAGAAGCAGATAGCTGGGATGAAGAAAGGCCGCGCGAATTTGCTGTTTAAGCCCCGGATCGTCTGATACTGCAGGTTGAGTCAGCGTGGGCGAAGGTTTTTCGCTTTTCCGACACAGAAACCACGATGGAATTATTGTCGACAGCGCGGCGAGGGCCAGGAAAACCAGTCCTGCGGCGACACCACGCAGACTGACAATAAATTGTATTAACGGGGCGAAGATAAATTGCCCCATGGAACCACCGGCGTTAATCATACCGCTGGCAACGGAGCCTTTATCAGATGGCAATCTTCCCGCGACGATGCCGATCAATACAGAGAAGCTACCCGCGGCGGCGCCAGCCGGGCTTAACAGTCCCTGTGCGAGCGTCAGCGGTAAAAAAGAGGACGCCCACAGTGTGCCAAGCTGTCCCAGCGCTATCAGGACAGCACCGATGACCAACACGTTGAAAGCACCACGCTTATCCGCCCAGGCACCAAACAGTGGCTGAAATGCGCCCCACATCAGTTGGCCTATTGCCAGTGCCATACTGACTTCGGCAATGCTCACTGTGGTGGAGTGCACAATAGGGTGGACAAACAGCCCCACCGTCTGCCGTACACCCATGGTTATCATTAAAATCAGACTGGCCAGGGCAACCAGCGACCACAGCCCCGCTGACGGCTCTTGAGATACGCGACGTTTCACCACCGGGGCTTCCTTACATAACCTTAGTACATGAGTAGATTTATTAGCGCGATAGCGGGTTACAGCCTTCCCGGCGTAGCATCTGGCACAGTGCAATCAGCGGCAGGCCAACCAGCGTATTCGGATCGCGACCTTCCAGGCGGTCAAAAAGCGCAATCCCAAGACCTTCACTCTTAAAGCTTCCCGCACAGTGCAGAGGGTTTTCTTTACGCACGTAGTCTTCTATTTCCTGGGCACTCAGGTGGCGAAAATGCACATCGAAAGGTTCGCACTCGGTTTGTAAATGACCCGTTGCGGAATTAAACAGCGCCAGCCCGGTATAAAATGTCACAATATTTCCGCTTGCCCGGGTTAATTGCTGACGTGCATTTTCTTCGGTCAGCGGCTTGCCGGTAATTTCACCTTCCAGCATGCACACTTGATCAGACCCAATAATCAAATGATGGGGAAAACGTTGGGCCAGCGATTGCGCTTTCTCTTGTGCCAGTCGCAGCACGAGGTGGCGGGGGGACTCGCCGGGTTGTGGGGTTTCGTCGGTCAGTGGCGCGGCACATTCAAACGCCAGCCCGAGCTTCTCTAATAACGCACGACGCCAGGGCGATGTCGATGCAAGAACAATATCTGACATATTTTTTTCACCAAATATGGCTTAACCATGACAGGCATTTTAAACTGTAGGCCGCAATGTGTGCGAATTATTGGCAAAAGGCAACCTCAGGCTGCCTTTTTCTTTGACTCTATGACGTTACAAAGTTAATATGCGCGCCCTATGCAAAAGGTAAAATTACCCCTGACTCTCGATCCGGTTCGCACGGCTCAGAAACGCCTTGATTATGAGGGCATCTATCTGCCCAATCAGGTTGAGCGTGTCGCCGAATCTGTAGTCAGTGTGGACAGTGATGTGGAATGCTCCATTTCGTTCGCCATCGACAACCAACGCCTCGCGGTTATAACCGGTGATGCGAAAGTGACGGTGTCCCTCGAATGCCAGCGTTGCGGCAAGCCGTTTACCCATCATGTTCACACAACATATTGTTTTAGTCCTGTCCGTTCAGATGAACAGGCTGAAGCACTGCCGGAAGCGTATGAACCGATTGAGGTTAACGACTTCGGTGAAATCGATCTGCTGGCGATGGTTGAAGATGAAATCATCCTCTCCTTGCCCGTAGTTCCGGTGCATGATTCTGAACACTGTGAAGTGTCCGAGGCGGACATGGTCTTTGGTGAACTGCCTGATGAAGCGCAAAAACCAAACCCATTTGCCGTATTAGCCAGCTTAAAGCGTAAGTAATAGGTTTTCCCCGCTCAAACGGGGGTAAATCGTAATTAAGGAGTAAGGTCCATGGCCGTACAACAGAATAAACCAACCCGTTCCAAACGTGGCATGCGTCGTTCTCATGACGCGCTGACCGCAGTCACCAGCCTGTCTGTAGACAAAACCTCTGGTGAAACCCACCTGCGTCACCACGTTACCGCCGACGGTTTCTACCGCGGTCGCAAGGTAATCACTAAGTAATCACGCGCAAGCGTGATCAAACTTAGTGAGGATTTCCCCGTGAAAACGGGGATTTACCGATACCTTGACTCGTCTAACCCTGGCGTTAGATGTCATGGGGGGCGATTTTGGCCCTTCCGTGACAGTGCCTGCAGCTTTGCAGGCACTGAACTCTAATTCGCATCTTAATCTTCTTTTAGTCGGCGATCCCGACGCTATCACACCATTGCTCGCCAAAGCTGATTTCGAGCAACGCTCGCGTTTGCTTGTTATTCCCGCACAGTCAGTTATTGCCAGCGATGCTCGCCCCTCGCAAGCTGTCCGCAACAGTCGCGGCAGTTCAATGCGGATGGCGCTGGAGCTTGTAAAAGAAGGTCGTGCCGAGGCCTGCGTCAGTGCCGGTAATACCGGCGCGCTGATGGGGCTGGCTAAAATGTTGCTCAAACCCATTGAGGGAATTGAGCGTCCCGCGCTGGTGACTGTTTTACCGCACCAGCAGAAAGGGAAAACGGTGGTGCTCGATTTAGGCGCCAACGTCGACTGCGATGGCAAGATGCTGGCGCAGTTTGCAGTAATGGGTGCGGTGATGGCGGAAGAAGTCGTGGGGATCGCTAACCCCCGCGTGACGCTTCTGAACATTGGTGAAGAAGAGACCAAAGGCCATGACAACATTCGTGATGCTGCAGCGATTTTAAAAGCGGTTCCGACAATTAACTATATTGGTTATCTGGAAGCGAACGAATTACTCACCGGTAAAACGGATGTACTGGTTTGTGACGGTTTTACGGGAAACGTCACATTAAAAACGATGGAAGGTGTTGTCAGAGTGTTTCTTTCGCTGCTGAAATCACAGGGTGAAGGGAAAAAACGGTCGTGGTGGCTGATTTTATTAAAGCGTTGGTTACAAAAAAGCCTGAGCAGGCGATTCAGTCACCTCAACCCCGACCAGTATAATGGCGCCTGTCTGTTAGGATTGCGCGGCACGGTGATTAAGAGTCATGGTGCTGCCAATCAGCGAGCATTTACCGTCGCGATTGAACAGGCAGTGCAGGCGGTGCAGCGGCAAGTTCCCCGGCGAATTGCCGCTCGCCTGGAATCTGTGTTACCGGAAAAAGACTGAGCGTACATGTATACGAAGATTATTGGTACCGGCAGCTATCTGCCTGAACAAGTGCGAACTAACGCCGACCTGGAAAAAATGGTGGATACGTCTGACGAGTGGATTGTCACCCGCACAGGTATTCGTGAACGCCGGATTGCTGCGCCAGATGAAACCGTCTCCACCATGGGGTTTGAAGCTGCAAAGCGCGCCCTGGAAATGGCAGGTATTAGCGCGGATGAGATTGGTCTGATTATCGTCGCTACCACCTCCGCAACGCATGCCTTCCCCAGCGCCGCATGTCAGGTGCAGAACATGTTAGGCGTGAAAGGCTGCCCGGCATTTGATGTTGCTGCTGCCTGCGCGGGTTTCACCTATGCGCTTAGCATCGCCGATCAATATGTAAAATCGGGCGCGGTGAAAAATGCGCTGGTGATCGGTTCTGACGTTCTGGCGCGTACCTGCGACCCGGAAGATCGTGGCACCATTATTATTTTTGGCGATGGCGCGGGCGCAGTTGTGCTCGGAGCATCCGAAGAGCCGGGTATCATCTCTACGCATCTGCATGCTGACGGTAGTTACGGCGAACTGTTAACGCTGCCGAATGCCAATCGTGTGCATCCAGAGAATCCTATTTTCCTGACAATGGCAGGAAACGAAGTCTTTAAAGTGGCGGTGACTGAGCTTTCTCGCATCGTCGACGAAACCCTCGAAGCGAATAATTTGCAGCGCAGTGAGCTGAACTGGCTGGTGCCGCATCAGGCAAATCTGCGCATTATCAGCGCGACAGCCAAAAAACTGGGCATGTCGCTGGACAACGTTGTGGTGACACTCGATCGTCACGGTAATACTTCTGCGGCGTCTGTCCCTTGTGCGCTGGATGAAGCGGTTCGCGACGGGCGCATTCAGCGCGGCCAATTGATTCTGCTGGAAGCCTTTGGCGGTGGTTTCACCTGGGGCTCTGCGCTGGTTCGTTTCTAGTACTAAGGATAAAAACATGACGCAATTTGCATTTGTGTTCCCGGGACAGGGTTCTCAAACCGTGGGTATGTTAGCTGACATGGCAGCAACTCACCCGGTTGTTGAAGAGACATTCCGTGAAGCCTCTGCGGCACTTGGCTACGATCTGTGGGCACTTGTTCAACAAGGGCCGGCGGAAGAGTTGAATAAAACCTGGCAGACGCAGCCTGCATTGTTGACGGCTTCCGTTGCCTTATGGCGTGTGTGGCAGCAACAGGGCGGTAAAACCCCTGCGTTGATGGCCGGCCACAGCCTGGGCGAGTATTCTGCACTGGTCTGTGCAGGTGTTATCCCGTTTGCAGACGCGGTGCGTCTGGTTGAACTGCGCGGTAAATTCATGCAGGAAGCCGTGCCGGAAGGTACTGGTGCTATGGCGGCAATTATCGGTCTGGATGATGCGTCCATCGCCAAAGCGTGTGAAGAGTCCGCGCAAGGGCAGGTTGTTTCTCCGGTAAACTATAATTCTCCGGGCCAGGTTGTTATCGCAGGCCACAAAGATGCGGTTGATCGTGCGGGTGCTGCCTGTAAAGCTGCTGGCGCGAAGCGCGCGCTGCCGCTGCCGGTCAGCGTGCCATCCCACTGTGCGCTGATGAAACCTGCTGCAGAGAAACTGGCGGCAGAATTAGAAAAAATCACGTTCAGCGTTCCGCAGGTTCCGGTTGTAAACAACGTTGATGTGAAATGCGAAACGTCGCCGGAAGCGATTCGTCACGCGCTGGTACGTCAGCTTTACAGCCCGGTGCAATGGACCAAAAGCGTTGAATGTATGGCATCACAGGGCGTTGAGCACCTGTATGAAGTTGGCCCAGGTAAAGTGCTTACCGGTCTGACAAAACGTATTGTTGATACCCTGACAGCGTCTGCGCTTAATGAGCCAGCCGCGCTGTCAGAGGCACTTGCGCAATAAAAGAGGAAAACCATGAGTTTTGAAGGAAAAGTCGCGCTGGTTACCGGCGCGAGCCGTGGCATTGGCCGCGCAATCGCGGAAGCCCTTGTTGCTCGTGGCGCGAAGGTTATCGGTACTGCAACCAGCGAAAATGGCGCTCAGGCTATTAGTGATTATTTAGGTGCCAACGGTAAAGGTCTGATGTTGAATGTGACCGATCCTGCATCTATTGAATCTGTGCTGGAAAACATTCGTGCCGGGTTTGGCGAAGTTGATATCCTGGTCAATAATGCCGGTATCACTCGCGATAACCTGTTAATGCGCATGAAGGATGACGAGTGGAACGATATCATCGAAACTAACCTGTCATCGGTTTTCCGTCTGTCAAAAGCGGTGATGCGCGCTATGATGAAAAAGCGTCATGGTCGTATCATCACTATCGGTTCTGTGGTTGGTACCATGGGAAATGCTGGTCAGGCAAACTACGCTGCGGCGAAGGCGGGTCTGATTGGTTTCAGTAAATCGCTGGCGCGAGAAGTCGCATCACGCGGGATTACTGTGAACGTTGTTGCTCCGGGCTTTATTGAAACGGACATGACGCGTGCGCTGACCGAAGATCAGCGTGCGGGTATTCTGGCGCAAGTTCCAGCGGGTCGCCTTGGCGGTGCTCAGGAAATCGCCAGCGCGGTTGCATTTTTAGCCTCTGACGAAGCAGGTTACATCACTGGTGAGACCCTGCACGTCAACGGCGGAATGTATATGGTTTAACCACGATTAAAATTATTTGCGTTATTAGGGCGAAAGGCCTCAAAATAGCGTAAAATCGTGGTACGAACTGCCGGGATTTAGTTGCAAATTTTTCAACATTTTATACACTACGAAAACCATCGCGAAAGCGAGTTTTGATAGGAAATTTAAGAGTATGAGCACTATCGAAGAACGCGTTAAGAAAATTATCGGCGAGCAGCTGGGCGTTAAGCAGGAAGAAGTTACCAACAATGCTTCCTTCGTTGAAGACCTGGGCGCTGATTCTCTTGACACCGTTGAGCTGGTAATGGCTCTGGAAGAAGAGTTTGATACTGAGATTCCGGACGAAGAAGCTGAGAAAATCACCACCGTTCAGGCTGCCATTGATTACATCAACGGTCACCAGGCGTAAGTGAACATCTCCAGGCGGTCATTCGACCGCCTGAGTTTTATCTTTTATCCCCCTAATCTTAATCTTTTTTCCCTCCCTGGAGGACAACCGTGTCTAAGCGTCGTGTAGTTGTGACCGGACTGGGCATGTTGTCTCCTGTCGGCAATACCGTAGAGTCTACCTGGAAAGCTCTCCTTGCCGGTCAGAGTGGCATCAGCCTGATCGACCATTTCGATACTAGCGCCTACGCAACGAAATTTGCTGGCTTAGTAAAGGACTTTAACTGTGAAGACATCATCTCGCGTAAAGAACAGCGCAAGATGGATGACTTTATTCAATATGGAATTGTCGCTGGCGTTCAGGCCATGCAGGATTCTGGCCTTGAAGTGACGGAAGAGAACGCAACCCGCATCGGTGCCGCTATTGGTTCCGGTATTGGTGGTCTCGGCCTGATTGAGGAAAACCACAGTTCTTTAGTGAATGGTGGCCCACGTAAAATCAGCCCGTTCTTCGTCCCGTCGACGATTGTTAATATGGTGGCCGGTCATCTGACCATCATGTTTGGCCTCCGCGGCCCAAGTATTTCGATTGCCACAGCCTGTACATCTGGTGTGCATAATATCGGCCATGCTGCACGTATGATCGCCTATGGCGATGCGGATGCGATGCTTGCCGGTGGCGCAGAAAAAGCGAGTACCCCGCTGGGCGTGGGTGGCTTTGGCGCGGCACGTGCGCTATCTACACGCAACGATAATCCTCAGGCTGCGAGCCGTCCGTGGGATCAGGACCGTGATGGTTTTGTTCTTGGCGATGGCGCAGGCATTATCATGCTTGAAGAGTATGAACACGCGAAAAAACGCGGTGCGAAAATTTATGCGGAAATCGTTGGTTTCGGCATGAGTAGCGATGCTTACCACATGACCTCTCCGCCGGAAAACGGTGCGGGTGCTGCTGATGCGATGGTCAACGCCATTCGTGATGCGGGCCTTGAACCAGGCCAAATCGGTTATGTAAACGCCCATGGGACATCGACCCCGGCGGGTGACAAAGCTGAAGCGCAGGCGGTTAAATCCGTGTTTGGTGATGCAGCGAGCCGCATTATGGTTAGCTCTACCAAATCTATGACGGGCCACCTGCTGGGTGCTGCGGGCGCGGTAGAGTCTATCTTCTCTATCCTTGCACTGCGCGACCAGGCTGTTCCGCCGACCATCAACCTGGATAACCCGTCTGAGGGTTGCGATCTGGATTTCGTTCCGCACGAAGCCCGTCAGGTAAATGGTCTGGAGTACACGCTGTGTAACTCCTTCGGCTTTGGTGGTACTAACGGCTCCCTGATCTTCAAAAAGGTCTGAGCGTAGCGCTGTTTATTACCCCAGCCTGTAAAAAGGTCCGCACTGCGGGCCTTTTTTATTCAGTTTTCTCCGCTTGTCCGGCGCAGAGTGTCCTGCCACACTAATCAGCCACGCATAAGGAGCCTCTATGTTGTTGATTAATGGTTGCGAGCAGACATTTCTTGCCGCAAATGACAGAGCGACTCAGTTTGGCGACGGCTGTTTCACGACGGCGCGTATCGACAACGGCACTATCAGTCTGTTGGCTGAACATCTGCATCGTCTGAAACTCGCCTGTGACAGGCTCTTTATCCCTTTTAACCAGTGGAAAACGCTGGAAGACGAAATGCGTCGTCTCGCCTCGGGAAGGACAAGTGGGGTTCTGAAAGCAATTATCAGCCGGGGCGGTGGTGGACGTGGTTATAGCGGAGCCGGGTGCCAGAGTCCGACACGTATTCTCAGCGTTTCTGCGTATCCGACGCATTACACTCGCTGGCGAGAAGAGGGGGTTACGCTTTCACTCAGCCCGGTACGTCTGGGGCGCAACCCGCACCTTGCCGGCATCAAACATCTCAATCGGCTGGAGCAGGTCCTGATCCGCCGTTATCTTGAGCAATCTCACGGTGACGAGGCGCTGGTTCTTGACAGTGAAGGGTGGGTTACGGAATGCTGTGCCGCGAATATTTTCTGGCGCAAAGGCCGCGATGTATTTACCCCAAACCTGAGTCAGGCTGGCGTTGATGGCATCATGCGACAATTTTGTCTGCGCCAACTGGCATCTTCCGACTATCGCGTTGTCGAAATCAATGCGTCGCCAGATGCACTTAACACTGCTGATGAAGTCATCATCTGTAATGCATTAATGCCCGTGATCCCCGTGCGTGAGTGGGATGGCATAAGCTGGACTTCCCGGGAGTTGTACCAATTTTTAGCCCCTCTTTGTGAGCATCCGATATCGTCATGAAAAAAATGTTGCGCGTTGTACTTCTTCTTCTGCTGGTCCTGGTGATTGCGGCAGGCGCGGGTATATGGAAAGTTCGCCAGTTGGCCGACAGTAAGCTCCTCATTAAAGAGGAGACTATTTTTACACTGGAAGCAGGAACCGGGCGCGTTGCGTTGGGTGAACAGCTTTATAGCGAGAAGGTGATTAATCGCCCGCGTGTGTTCCAGTGGTTGTTGCGCGTGGAGCCTGATCTTTCGCACTTTAAAGCCGGTACCTATCGGTTTACCCCAACTATGACGGTGCGTGACATGCTCCAGTTGCTGGAAAGCGGCAAAGAGGCGCAGTTCCCACTCCGTCTGGTTGAAGGGATGCGGTTAAGTGATTATCTGCAGCAACTGCGTGCCGCGCCGTATATCAAGCACACCCTGAAAGATGATGAATACGCGACGGTTGCTAAGGCGCTGGATTTCGAGCATGCGGACTGGGTGGAAGGGTGGTTCTGGCCGGATACCTGGATGTATACCGCGAATACCACGGATATTGCACTGCTCAAGCGTGCGCACCAAAAAATGGTGCGGGCGATTGATCAGGCGTGGGAAGGGCGTATGGAGGGGTTACCCTACCAGGATATAAACCAGATGGTGACGATGGCGTCTATCATCGAGAAAGAGACGGCGGTGGCCAGCGAGCGCGATAAAGTCGCATCGGTCTTTATTAACCGTTTGCGAATTGGGATGCGACTACAAACGGATCCCACCGTGATTTACGGGATGGGTGAGCGGTATAATGGTAAGTTGTCACGTGCCGATCTGGAAACGCCAACGCCGTACAATACCTATATCATCAGCGGTCTGCCGCCGGGTCCGATTGCCACGCCTGGCGAAGCCTCATTGAAAGCTGCGGCGCACCCGGCAAAAACGCCGTATCTCTATTTTGTCGCTGATGGCAAGGGTGGTCACACATTTAACACCAATCTCGCGAGCCACAATCGGTCAGTGCAGGACTATTTAAAAGTACTTAAGGAAAAAAATGGGCAGTAAATACATCGTCATTGAAGGGCTCGAAGGGGCAGGAAAAACCACCGCGCGTGATGTCGTGGTCGACGCGCTACGTCAACTGGGCGTAGAGGAGATGGTTTTCACCCGCGAGCCGGGCGGTACGCAACTGGCAGAAAAACTGCGCAGCCTGGTACTGGACATTCGTTCTGTTGGCGATGAGACGATTACGGTTAAGGCCGAAGTATTAATGTTTTATGCTGCCCGCGTTCAATTGGTGGAGACAGTGATTAAACCGGCACTGGCCAACGGAAGTTGGGTGATTGGCGATCGTCACGACCTCTCTACACAAGCCTATCAGGGCGGTGGACGTGGCGTTGATCAGACCATGCTGGCAACATTGCGCGACGCGGTGTTGGGTGATTTCCGCCCGGACCTGACGCTTTATCTGGACGTGACGCCCGAAGTCGGACTCAAGCGCGCCCGTGCTCGCGGTGAGCTGGACCGCATTGAACAGGAATCTCTGGATTTCTTCAACCGCACACGTGCCCGTTACCTTGAGCTGGCGGCGGCAGATGACAGCATTCGCACCATCGATGCCACGCAATCGCTCGAAGACGTGGTGGCGGATATCCGCCAGACTGTCACCGCCTGGGTGCAGGAGCAGGGCGCATGAGATGGTACCCGTGGCTGCGAGCGGATTATGAGCAACTGGTCGCCAGTTATCATGCCGGTCGCGGACATCATGCCTTGCTGGTCCACGCGCTACCGGGAATGGGTGACGATGCGCTGATCTATGCGCTAAGCCGTTATCTGCTTTGCCAGCATCCGGAAAATGCCAAAAGCTGCGGCCATTGCCGGGGCTGCCAGTTAATGCAGGCGGGGACGCATCCGGATTATTACCCGTTAGCCCCAGAAAAGGGCAAGACCACGCTCGGGATCGACGCGGTGCGCGAGGTCAGCGAAAAACTGTATGAGCACGCCCGTCTTGGCGGCGCTAAAGTGGTCTGGATTCAGGACGCCGCGCTTTTAACAGACGCCGCGGCAAATGCCCTGCTCAAAACGCTGGAAGAGCCGCCGAAAGAGACCTGGTTTTTTATGAGCTGTCGCGAACCGGCGCGCTTACTGGCAACGTTGCGTAGCCGCTGTCGGATGCATCACCTCGCGCCGCCTGCCGAGAACTATGCTTGTGCCTGGCTTGCTCGCGAGCACAGCGCGTCACAAGAGACCATTGTCAGCGCGTTACGCCTGTGTGGCGGCGCGCCCGGTGCGGCAGAGCAACTGCTGCAGGCGGACAACCTCGCACCGCGTCAGGCGCTGTGTCAGTCTCTTGGGCAGGTACTCAATAATGGCGACTGGCTTTCGCTGCTGGCGACATTGAGCCACGAACAGGTGGCCGAACGCCTGCACTGGCTGGCGACACTGCTGCTCGATGCCCTTAAGGTTCAGCAGGGCGCAACATTGCTGACGAATATGGATGCGATAATGCTGGTACGCCAGCTTGCCAGCCAGTTTAATGGCGAACGCCTGCAAGCCTGCCTTCACGCGGCGGTGGAATGCCGCGAACAGCTGATGACAGTGGTGGGCGTCAACCGTGAATTGCTATTGACCGACCTTTTATTACGCATTGAGCGTTACCTGCAACCCGGCGCTACGTTGCCCGGACAGCATTTCTAAGAGAGAGATTATGTTTTTAGTCGACTCCCATTGCCATCTTGATGGCCTGGATTATCAGTCGTTACATACGGATGTTAATGACGCGCTAGAAAAAGCCGCGGCCCGCGACGTGAAATTCTTCCTCGCCGTGGCGACGACACTGCCGGGTTACCGCAGTATGCGCGACCTGGTGGGAGAGCGTAGCGATGTGGCTTTTTCCTGCGGCGTACATCCGCTCAATCAGGATGAAGCCTATGCGGTGGAAGATTTACGCCGCATGGCCGCAGAAGAAGGCGTTGTGGCAATGGGTGAAACGGGTCTGGACTATTATTACACGCCGGAAACCAAAGCCCGCCAGCAAGCGTCGTTTCGTGATCATATCCGTATTGGTCGTGAACTGAATAAGCCGGTAATTGTTCACACCCGTGATGCGCGGGCAGATACGCTGGCTATCCTTCGCGAAGAAAAGGTGACGGATTGCGGAGGCGTACTACACTGTTTTACGGAAGATAGGGAAACGGCAGGTCAGTTATTAGATCTGGGCTTCTATATCTCGTTTTCCGGGATCGTCACCTTCCGTAACGCGGAACAACTGCGTGATGCGGCGCGTTACGTTCCGCTCGATCGTTTGCTGGTGGAGACAGATTCGCCTTATCTGGCACCGGTTCCTCATCGCGGTAAAGAAAACCAACCGGCGTATGTCCGGGATGTTGCTGAATATATGGCAGTTTTGAAGGGCGTTTCGGTCGATGAACTGGCGCAACAAACCACAGAAAACTTCGCTAAACTGTTCCATATCGATCCGGCCCGCCTGCAATCCCTCTGAATTTTCAGCTTATTTTAGTGCTCGTAATTAATAAGTAATGAGAGTAAAGTTCACCGCCACAAAAGAGGCGGTGAACGCTTTTTTTGACACATTCGGTAATGGGTTTTGTAAATCTATGAAAGTTTTGCCTCTGGCGCTAACTGAAACGTGATAGCCGTCAAACAAACTTATGCGGATTTATTTTACTCTGTGTAATAAATAAAGGGCACTTAGATGTCCTGTTCACAGCACGGTTCTCCCCCCGTGCCAATGCGCAAAAAGCGTAAAAAAAGCACAAATACTCAGGAGCACTCTCAATTATGTTTAAGAATGCATTTGCTAACCTGCAGAAGGTCGGTAAATCGCTGATGCTGCCGGTATCCGTACTGCCTATCGCAGGTATCCTGCTGGGCGTCGGGTCTGCTAACTTCAGCTGGCTGCCAGAAGTGGTTTCTCACGTAATGGCCGAAGCAGGCGGTTCTGTTTTTGCTAACATGCCGCTGATCTTCGCTATCGGTGTTGCTCTTGGCTTCACCAATAACGATGGCGTATCCGGTCTTGCTGCTGTGGTGGCCTACGGCATCATGGTGAAAACCATGTCCGTGGTTGCACCTCTGGTACTGCATTTACCTGCAGAAGAAATCGCGGCTAAACATCTGGCAGATACCGGTGTCCTCGGTGGTATCATCGCCGGTGCCATCGCTGCGTATATGTTTAACCGTTTCTACCGTATCAAGCTGCCTGAGTATCTGGGCTTCTTCGCCGGTAAGCGTTTTGTTCCGATTATCTCCGGTCTGGCCGCTATTATCTTCGGTGTTGTGCTGTCCTTCATTTGGCCACCGATTGGTACTGCTATTCAGGAATTCTCTCAATGGGCTGCCTACCAGAACCCGGTTGTTGCGTTCGGTATCTACGGCTTCATTGAGCGTTGCCTGGTGCCGTTTGGTCTGCATCATATCTGGAACGTTCCTTTCCAGATGCAGATCGGCGAATTCACCAACGCAGCAGGCCAGGTATTCCACGGCGATATCCCGCGTTACATGGCAGGCGACCCGACTGCGGGCAAACTGTCTGGCGGCTTCCTGTTCAAAATGTATGGCCTGCCGGCTGCTGCTATCGCGATTTGGCACTCTGCTAAACCAGAGAACCGCGCGAAAGTGGGCGGTATCATGATCTCCGCAGCGTTGACCTCGTTCCTGACCGGTATCACCGAGCCGATCGAGTTCTCCTTCATGTTCGTTGCGCCGATCCTGTACGCAATCCATGCGATTCTGGCTGGTCTGGCATTCCCGATCTGTATCCTGCTGGGTATGCGTGACGGTACGTCCTTCTCTCACGGCCTGATCGACTTCATCGTCCTGTCCGGTAACGGCAGCAAACTGTGGTTGTTCCCGGTTGTAGGTCTGTGCTATGCAGCGATTTACTACACCGTGTTCCGCGTACTGATTAAAGCGCTGGATCTGAAAACCCCGGGTCGTGAAGATGCGTCCGAAGAGTCTAAAGCTGGCGCAACCAGCGAAATGGCTCCGGCACTGGTCGCTGCGTTCGGCGGTAAAGAAAACATCACTAACCTGGATGCTTGCATCACTCGTCTGCGCGTTAGCGTTGCCGATGTGGCAAAAGTTGACCAGCCTGGTCTGAAAAAACTGGGCGCGGCAGGTGTGGTGGTTGCTGGTTCTGGTGTACAGGCAATTTTCGGTACTAAATCCGATAACCTGAAAACCGAAATGGATGAGTACATCCGCAGCAACTAAGCCGTAAAGTCTGGGGAGACTGAGGCAGCCGAAAGGCTGCCTTTTTTACGTTCAAAGGTTTTACATTTAAGGCAAATGAGACAAGAAGGTCATCTGTCACGTCAGAAGGGTGAAGGGCAATGAAATATAAAAAAGCCCGTCAGCGAACTAACGGGCAGGGGTTAGCATCTGAACGCCGTCATCAAAAGCTATAGCTGGCGCTGAGGGAAAAATTACGCGGTGCGCCGTAGACGGTATAGCTGCCTACATAATCGTAGTACTCACGGTCAAACACATTGTTCAGGTTTGCCTGGACGGCGAAATCTTTAGTGACCTGATAGCGCCCGAACAGATTCACCAGTGCATAGCTGCCTTGTTCTGCGCGCTGGGTATCTGACACGTCGGTCCAGACTTTGTTCTGCCAGTTTACCCCTCCGCCGATTGTTAACTCAGGCAGTGCCGGCAACTGATAGCGGGTAAACAACTTCATGGTGGTTCGCGGTTGATCGGAACTGACTGCCTTGCCCTGCTTGTCTTCGGCAATAAAGCGAGTCGCACCGAAGGTTAACTGCCAGTTATCGGTCAGCGCACCGTTCAGCTCAAATTCGATACCTTTACTGACGACGCCATCCAGGGATTCATAGATGGACTCCCCGCCTGGCATGTAAGTGTACGTATTACTGGCGACACCGTCTTGCTCGATACGGAACACGGCAAGGGACGTTGTCAGACGGGTGCTAAACCAGTCTGCTTTTACACCCGCTTCATAGCTCTTACCGGTGGTTGGATCGAGATAGTGCCCGGATGCGTCACGTTTGTCCTGCGGCTGGAAGATCTCGGTATAGCTGGCGTATGCGGACCAGTCTTCGTTGATGTCATAGACCAGGCCTGCATACGGTGTGACATCGTCTTTGGTGCTTTCAAGCCGGGTAGAAGGTGAACCTGACGGGTTGTAGCGAATATTGTATTCGGTATAACGTGCGCCCACGATCAGGTGCAGTGGATCGGCCAGCGAGACACGCGCCGAGGTATAGGCAGACGACTGACGAATATCGTCCTTGCTATACAGCGCCCATGGTGTCCATGCCGGATCGGCAATATTACCACTCCAGCCACTGTTGAATGAGCCCACATCGACAATCGTCCCAGGCGTGTCCGGCAGGGAATTGTCATAATGGTTACGCTGGCGGCTGTAGCTTGCGCCGAACATCAACTCGTGCTGGCGGCCAAACAGGTCAAAACCGCCACGCATGAAGGCATCAATGGCATCCTGTTTACGCTCGCCACGGTTCCAGCCGCCGTAACCGACCATTCCCAAGCCTGTGGCTTCATCCGGATAACCGTACATATACATCGTTTTGGTATCGAAATTGGTTTCCGCATGCATACCGTTAACATGCGCTTCCCAGCCATTGCCAAAACGCTGCGTCAGGTTGGCGAAGACTTTGGTGTTGTCTTTATCGGAATAGGCCCAAGTTGGCGCAACGGTTGTGCTGCGGTCATATTTCGCTTTGCTACCATCGGCGTACCAGGTCGGCAGACCGCCCCAGGTGGGGCTGTCAGTCTGGCTTTCCTGATACTCATATCCCAGCGATAAGGTGGTGCTGTCGGTTACGTCAGCATCAACAACACCGTAGATGAATTTTTTGCGGTAGTGGTATGTGTCCACCCAACTGTCATTATCCTGGTAACCGGTGATGACGCGGCCACGCACTTTGCCCGATTCGGTCAGCGGAGCCTGCAGATCAAGGATATAACGTTGTTTATCCCAGCTACCGTAAGTGGCGGACACGTTACCTTTGAATTCAGTACTATCTGCATGCTTACGCACCATGTTGACATAGGCCGCCGGGTTGCCAGTACCGGACATCAGACCCGTCGCGCCGCGTACTACTTCAATGCGGTCATAGATGGCGGTATCGGCGGCGGTGTCGCCAAAGTTCCAGACTTCACTAATGGAGGTTGGAAGATCGTCGTAGGCGTAGTTGCTGACAAAGAAGCCACGTGAATAAAACACGGTGCGATCGCTGTCCTGTACCTGCGCGGTGACGCCGGTGGTATTGGTCAATACTTGCCCGATTGAGTTCAGGTTCTGATCCTGCATACGCTGCTGACTGATAACGCTTACCGACTGTGGGATATCGCGCGGCACGAGCAGCAGTTTAGTGCCGGTGGTGGTGGTCTGAACGCTGTAGTCCTGGTCCTGGTGGGTATCGCTTTGGTCGCCGGATGCGCCTTCAACAATAACAGTTTCATCAGTGCCGGATGTGGATGCTGCAAAACCTGCGGCTGGTGTTAACGCGAACCCAATACAAACGGCCAGCAATGATGGCGCGCTGTTAAACGGACGCTGCTCATTCCTGGCGTTAATGGTGAAAGACATTATTAACCCTTAATGGTATGTGAACGGGATTGTCCGGATCGCGATGCATTGTCGGCGTCCGGTCTGTTTTTATTTTTCAGTTAATAAACGCGCATGAAAATGCAAATGCGAAATATACGCATTCATAATTGAGATGTAAACAGATGTAATATCCGTAGCTGAGTGGTTGATTTAACGCGGTTATGGGTAAGTGTTGGTTATAACACCACCAGCCGGTGGCGAAATCTTGAAGAAAAAGAGCGTTATAGTTGAAACAGCCGGAGAATCTCGCTCATACTCTACACTGTATCTCGTGATGGGGCGGTTTCGCCCGCGCGTATAAAAAGGAAAACGTCATGGCCGAAGAAACCATTTTCAGTAAGATTATCCGTCGGGAAATTCCGTCGGACATCGTCTATCAGGATGAATTAGTTACCGCTTTCCGTGATATCTCTCCCCAGGCTCCGACGCATGTTCTGATCGTGCCGAATATCCTTATTCCTACCGCTAATGACATTACCGAAGCGCATGAACAGGCGATGGGACGGATGATGACCGTCGCAGCAAAAATTGCCCGTGCTGAGGGCATTGCGGAAGATGGTTATCGCCTCATCATGAACTGTAACCGCCACGGCGGACAGGAAGTCTGGCATATCCATATGCATTTGTTGGGTGGTCGCCCCTTAGGCCCGATGCTGGCACATAAAGGCGAGTGATATGATCAACGGACGCGTTGCACTTCTGGTGACGGCCCTGGCGTTAGTCGGCTGTGGCTCGCGTCCTGCGATCCCGGTGGCCAACGATCAAACGCTGGTGATGGAAGCCAATGTTCTGGCCGCAGGTATCACCGCTGACTCTCCCACGCTGAGCACGCAGGAAATCCAGCCCTCTGCCTCGTCTCGCCTGTTCAATGAACGCGCGCAGCCGGTAACCATCAATTACCGTTTTTACTGGTACGACGCCAGAGGCCTGGAAATGCACCCGCTCGAAGAACCGCGTAGGATCACGATCCCGGCGCACTCCGCTGTCACACTTTATGGAAATGCAAATTTCCTGGGTGCGCACAAGGTCAGACTTTATCTCTATCTATAAGGGGTGAAAATTGATTAAAACATTAGGACGTTTCGCGCTGCTGGCCACAGTGGCCGTTATCCTTTCCGGGTGTATTACGCGCGGCGAGCAAGAACCCGCGCCGGTTGAACAAGCGAACCCAACGCCGCAACAGCCTGTTCCGCAGCAACCGCAGCCGTCGCAACCTGTACCGACGGTGCCCTCTGTTCCGTCGATCCCGGAGCAACCAGGGCCAATCGAACACCCTGATCAAACGACTCAGCCGACGCCGCGTGAACGTCACTATGACTGGAACAGCGCCGTACAGCCGATGATGGGGAAAATGTTGCAGGCGAGCGGCGCCTCGGCGGGTAACGTACTGCTCGTTGACAGTGTGAACAACCGGACAAACGGTTCGGTGAACACCAGCGAAGCAACTGAAACCCTGCGCAGCGCGCTGACCAACAATGGCAAGTTTACGCTGGTTTCAGCGCAGCAACTGGCAATTGCCAAGCAGCAACTGGGCCTGTCTCCGCAGGATAGTCTCGGTACACGCAGTAAAGCTATTGGTATTGCCCGCAATGTAGGGGCCCAGTACGTGCTGTATTCCAGCGCGACAGGTAATGCCAATGCGCCGACGCTGCAAATGCAACTGATGCTGGTGCAGACTGGCGAAATTGTCTGGTCAGGTAAAGGTGCGGTTCAGCAACAATAATCTTACGCGTGACGCGCTGTTGTCACGCTATTTCCCGCATTATGCTCCCGTCGAAGGCCAGGATACTGGCCTGAGTGGCGGGAGCTGTCTTATCAGCAACGGTCATCATCGTCTGGTTTTACGTCAACAGCATCAGGCGACATCGTCACCCTTTCTGCGCCAGTATCGCGCGCTTAAACGATTACCGCGCCACATCGCACCGCAACCGCACTTCTTCGCAAAAGGCTGGATGGCGATTGATTATATTCCTGGCGATGTACAAAGCAGTTTGCCGGATAGCCATAACCTGGCGGCCTTACTGTATGATCTGCATCGCTGTCCTCCCTTTGGCTGGCGTCTTAACCTGTTGCCTTTACTGGAAACGTACTGGCAGCAATGTTTGCCGTCGCGCCGTACGCTGTTCTGGCTGCAGCAATTAAAAGCACGCAGGAGCCAGGGCGAACCGCTACCCTTGCGACTGGCTCCATTACATATGGATGTTCATGCGGGTAACCTGGTGCACAGCCAGGATGGGGTGCGGTTGATCGACTGGGAGTATGCCGGTGACGGTGATATTGCGATGGAACTGGCAGGTGTCTGGACCGGGAGTGAGCATCAGCGCCGTGAACTGGTGGCTGAATACGCACGCTGTGCCATGCTCGATGAAACGCAATTATGGCGCCAGGTTGTTCACTGGCGTCCGTGGATAGCAATGCTGATGGCGGGCTGGTTTGAATGCCGTTTGCAGCAGACGGGCGATCAACAATTTATAACGCTGGCCGATGATGCATGGCGCCAGTTAAAGATGAAAGGAAAAGAGAGGTGAGTGTGGGTCCGGTCATGTTAGATGTGCAAGGCTACGAACTGGATGCGGAAGAGCGCGAAATTCTGGCGCATCCGCTGGTGGGTGGCCTGATTCTGTTTACCCGCAATTATCACGATCCGGCGCAGTTGCGCGAACTGGTACGCCAGATCCGCGCCGCGTCGCATCATCGCCTGGTGGTCGCGGTCGATCAGGAAGGGGGGCGGGTCCAGCGTTTTCGTGAAGGATTCACCCAACTGCCGGCTGCACAATCTTTTGCAGCACTGCTGGGAATGGAAGAGGGCGGCAGAGTGGCAGAAGAGGCGGGCTGGCTGATGGCAAGCGAGATGATTGCGATGGATATCGACATCAGTTTCGCGCCCGTGCTTGATGTGGGCCATATCAGCGCGGCTATTGGCGAACGTTCTTATCATGAAGATCCGGCAAAAGCGCTCTCTATCGCAGGACGTTTCATTGATGGTATGCACAGCGCGGGCATGAAAACCACCGGTAAGCATTTTCCGGGACATGGTGCGGTGACGGCCGATTCACATAAAGAGACGCCGCGCGATCCGCGTGCTCAGGCGGAGATCCGCAGCAAAGATATGGCGGTATTCCGCACGTTGATTGAACAGGGCAAGCTGGATGCGATTATGCCTGCGCACGTTATTTATACGGATGCGGATTCGCGCCCGGCCAGCGGTTCTCCCTACTGGCTGAAAACGGTGCTGCGTGGTGAACTCAATTTTGATGGCGTGATTTTTTCAGACGATTTATCGATGGAAGGCGCGGCGATCATGGGCAGCTATGCTGAGCGTGGACAGGCATCGCTGGATGCAGGTTGCGATATGATCCTGGTCTGTAATAATCGTAAGGGCGCAGTGAGTGTGTTGGATAACCTGTCGCCGATCAAAGCAGAGCGTGTTACGAAATTGTATCATAAAGGTTCATTTTCCCGTCAGGAATTGCTGAGTTCTGAACGCTGGAAGGCCGCCAACCGTGAACTGGAGCAACTCCATGCGCGTTGGCAGGAATACAAGTCGGCTCAGTGAACCTTTGTGGGCGGGGTACTGGAGTAGGGTGAGGATACAATGATCATCTATTTGCACGGTTTTGACTCAAACAGTCCTGGAAATCATGAGAAGGTGTTGCAGCTGCAATTTATCGATTCGGACGTCAGGTTGATCAGTTACAGCACGCGTCATCCGAAGCATGATATGCAGCATTTGTTAAAAGAGGTGGACAAAATGCTGCAGCTAAACGTGGATGAACGGCCGCTCATTTGCGGCGTGGGGCTGGGAGGATACTGGGCGGAGCGCATTGGTTTCCTGTGCGACATTCGGCAGGTTATGTTCAACCCTAATTTGTTCCCGTTTGAGAACATGGAAGGCAAGATCGACCGGCCGGAAGAGTACCTCGACATTGCCACCAAGTGTGTGTCGAACTTTCGCGAGAAAAATCGCGATCGCTGTCTGGCTATCCTTTCTCGCCGTGATGAAGCGCTGGACAGCCAGCGTTCATCGGACGTTCTGCACCATTACTATGAAATTGTCTGGGACGAAGAACAGACGCACAAGTTTAAAAATATCTCGCCGCACTTGCAGCGAATTAAAGCTTTTAAAACACTTGGTTAATCCCCTCAGCCCGACACTCGTCGGGCTTTGTTTTGCTGCCTTTGCCCCCATGTTTTAGCGCACGTTTTCGCCCGGTTTGTTTCATAGCAACTACACTTGTTCATCTTTTAGGCATCAAAACTTGATGCATATCAATTTTGGTATGACCAATGCACCGTTCATGTTATTCTCACTGACATCATTTGGTTTTCATGATGTAACTTGTTGTTAATTAAGAGTTATATTTATAACTTTTAATTAACAATTGGTTAATAATTTTGAGGGGGTCACGTTGACTACACCATTGAAGAAAATTGTGATTGTTGGCGGTGGTGCTGGCGGGCTTGAACTGGCGACACAGTTGGGTAAAAAATTGGGCCGCGGTAAAAAAGCAAAGGTTACGCTGGTGGATCGCAACCATAGTCACCTGTGGAAACCGCTGTTGCACGAAGTGGCAACAGGGTCGCTGGATGAAGGCGTTGATGCGCTGAGCTATCTGGCGCATGCGCGTAATCACCATTTCCAGTTCCAGTTGGGCTCGGTGGTTGATATCAATCGCGAAGCGAAGACCATCACTCTGGCAGAGTTGCGTGACGAGAAAGGCGAACTGCTGGTGCCTGAACGTAAGCTGGCGTACGACACGCTGGTAATGGCGTTAGGCAGCACTTCGAATGACTTCAACACCCCTGGCGTGAAAGAGCACTGCATTTTCCTCGATAACCCGCATCAGGCGCGCCGTTTCCACCAGGAGATGCTGAACCTGTTCCTGAAATACTCTGCCAGCCTCGGGGCAAACGGCAAAGTGAACATCGCTATCGTCGGTGGTGGTGCAACGGGAGTAGAGCTTTCTGCCGAGTTACATAACGCGGTAAAACAGTTACATAGCTATGGTTATAAAGGTCTGACCAATGAAGCGCTGAACGTGACGCTGGTGGAAGCGGGTGAGCGTATCTTGCCTGCGTTGCCGCCGCGTATTTCCGGAGCTGCGCACAATGAGCTGACCAAAATGGGCGTGCGTGTTCTGACTAAAACTATGGTTACCAGCGCCGATGAAGGCGGTCTTCATACTAAAGACGGTGAATACATCAAAGCCGACCTGATGGTCTGGGCGGCGGGTATCAAAGCGCCGGACTTTATGAAAGAGATAGGCGGCCTTGAAACGAACCGTATTAACCAGTTAGTCGTTGAGCCGACACTGCAAACTACCCGTGATGCGGACATTTATGCCATTGGCGATTGTGCTTCGTGCGCGCGTCCGGAAGGGGGCTTTGTGCCACCGCGCGCTCAGGCTGCGCACCAGATGGCCAGCCTCGCGCTGCACAACATCCTGGCGCAAATGAAAGGTAAACCGACGAAGTCCTACGTCTATAAAGATCACGGTTCGCTGGTTTCACTTTCCAACTTCTCCACCGTGGGGAGCCTGATGGGTAACCTGATGCGTGGGTCCATGATGATTGAAGGGCGTATTGCACGCTTTGTTTATATTTCACTGTACCGCATGCATCAGATTGCGCTGCATGGCTACTTCAAGACGGGGTTAATGATGCTGGTCGGCAGCATTAACCGTGTGATCCGTCCCCGCCTGAAATTGCATTAATTTGCCTGACTGCTCTCCTGCATAGCGTTGCAGGGGAGCAGTACATCCTTCTGTCATACAGTCAGTATATGCTCGGATAACTCCGAATCATGCTGGATTCTCCCTAATCTCTCCTTTTTTCCTCTCATTCCGATTGGCTTAGCACACTCCCAAGTTGCAAAATTGTTACGAATAGCAAACCAGGGAGGAAATCCTGTGAATAAATCAATGTTAGCGGGTATCGGTATTGGCGTGGCCGCTGCTCTGGGTGTCGCAGCGGTTGCAAGTATGAATGTCTTCAATCGCGGGCCGCAGTATGCGCAGGTGGTTTCCGCCACGCCAATCAAAGAATCCATCAAAACACCGCGTCAGGAGTGTCGTAATGTCACGATGACGCATCGTCGTCCGGTGCAGGATGAAAATCGCCTGACCGGTTCTGTACTGGGTGCTGTTGCCGGTGGGGTTATCGGTCATCAGTTCGGCGGGGGGCGTGGTCGCGATGTCGCCACGGTCGTCGGCGCGCTGGGCGGTGGTTACGCCGGGAATCAGGTCCAGGGCGAGATGCAGGCAAGAGATACATACACCACCACCGAGCAACGTTGTAAAACGGTGTATGACAAATCGGAAAAAATGCTGGGGTATGACGTCACTTACAAAATTGGCGACCAGCAAGGGAAGATCCGCATGGATAAAGACCCTGGAACCCAGATCCCACTGGATGACAACGGTCAGCTTATTTTGAATAACAAAGCCTAAAATAGCAGTATTGTACCCATTGGCTCCTCAATTGCTCAGGCTGAGGAGCCTTTTTTACAGGCCGAAGATTCAGATAAGATCGTGCTGGCGATAGAGCAGAAAGCCGGTAATGACCACAGAGATAAACGCGAATAAAACCGAACCACCACATACAACCCAGAGCCCGAATAACAATGTTATTACTATTAGCACTTTAAGTAATGGTAATAGCAAAATCATTTCCATTTTCCTTCTGAATGTGAATAGTCAGCCAAAGTACATAAATTCCGTATATACAATAAGATAGCGTAGGGTTAGAACAATAAATTCGCTTATGTCGTCATCCTGACGTTTATGGTTCTTTTACGACTAATGGTTAGCAGCGAAATAATTCCTGTTTAATATTAGCAAAGCGGCAAAAACGGCATGCTGTTTTCACCTATTAATATAATAGGTGAAAACGATAATTATTGCTAAGGAAGGCAAATCAGGATGTGATCAACTGGGGCCATAAACGCAGAGTGGTCGCGGAAATTTGCAGCAATTTCTCACAACTTGCCCCTTCACGTGCGCTGATAGACATGCCCTGCAACACACAGCTTAAAAACTGCGCCAGTTCCTGAACGTCCGCGTGAGCGGGGATTTCCCCCCGTTGCTGACGTTGTAGCAAAAACTTGAGCAACAGTTGTTCCTGCTGCGCATGGCGTGACTTAATGGTCTGCGCAATTGCCTGCGAAGAGGCGGCCAGCGTTGCGGAGGTATTGATCAGAAAACAGCCCGCAGGGGTTTCAGTGCTGGTAAAGCAGTGTGCCACCGCCGTGAAGTAATCCGTTAACGCCTGCGCCAGTGGTTTGTCGTCGCATAACAACTGGGCTTCATGTTTTGCTGCAAAAAGCGAGATGTAGCGATCCAGCACTGCACGGAACAGGCCTTCTTTATTCGTAAATTCCGCATACAGCGTCGGTGCTTTCGCGCCCGTTGCCTCTACGAGATCTGATAATGACGTGGCTTCGTAGCCATGCTGCCAGAATAATGCCATGGCCTTATCAAGCGCCACTTCCCTGTCGAACACTTTCGGTCGGCCACGGCTTTTTTTCATACAAGTGACTTCACTGGTCATAGTGCCGTTCAACCTTTGTTGGTTTGTTGAACAATCATTATAAAAATAAATGCTGTCAGACACCAGAGGCAAAATAGCACAAATTAATAAATTCTATCTATATGATAAATATGGATTTGTTAATTTAATTAACGTTCGTTATTAAAATGCATTGACGAGTGACATAGATCACACTTATGATTTGTCTATCGATCGTTAAGTAAATGCTTACGACGCTACTTTCATCTGCTACAGGAACAAAATCATGAAAAACGTTAAAACTCTGATCGCCGCTGCCGTACTGAGCTCACTCTCTTTTGCAAGCTTCGCTGCCGTTGAAGTTCAAAACGCACCGGCAGGCCAACAGGAAGTCGCTGTTATTGGTGCTTCTGCGGGTGCTAACCTCTCCTCTGTTGAAGATCAACTGGCACAAAAAGCCGATGAGATGGGTGCAAAATCTTTCCGTATCACCTCTGTGACCGGTTCCGATACTCTGCACGGCACCGCAGTGCTGTACAAATAAGTTAAGCCACAGAATTAACCCTCATAAAAAAGGCCTCGCAACTGCGAGGCCTTTTTTGTTATCCGGAAATTAAAGGGATTGTTGTAGCACACTGTCATGGAGAGTGACATCCACCGGCATGCCAGAGCGCACTTCCACTGCGCGTTCAAATACATCGCTTGCGCTTTGTGGCGAATCTTTGAAAGTCTGCATAGTGGCATTGAGTACAATCGGTAATGTCTTCGGGTCGTCGTCGATAGATTTTGACAGTGGTTGATGCACTTCCACCAGGCGCGTGCCGTCAGGTTCAACCGACGCTTTTATCGGTGTGTTGATAATATTCACGCGCGTACCGGGTTTGATAACGCTAAACAATGTGGCGATGTCGTTATCACGCAGACGAATACATCCGGAGCTGACGCGCATGCCAATGCCAAAATCAGCGTTGGTCCCATGAATGAGGTAGACACCACCGTACGCGGCAAGGCGAATGGCGTGGTGGCCCATCGGGTTTTCCGGCCCGGCCGGAACGACCGCCGGTAAATCTATTCCCTGGGCTTTATAACGTGCGCGAATGTTGGCCGTTGGTGTCCAGGTAGGATTAGCCCGTTTATCAGAAACGGTTGTCACCATGGTAGGCGTTAGGGTATCTCCACCCAGTTGCCCTATTCCGATAGGGTAGACGGTCACTTCGTTTTTACCCGGCGGATAATAATAGAGACGTAGCTCGGCCAGATTGATGACGATACCTTCTCGCGGCACGTCGGGTAACAATGTCTGTAACGGGATAGTCAGTACATTACCTGCGCGAGGAACATACGGATCGACGCCGGGGTTCGCCTGCAACAGGGCCAGGAAACCGACATTGTATTTTTTGGCAATCGCCTCCAGCGAACCGCCATCATTTTCTACCACGTGATACCGGTTTTCACCGACCAACCGGCTACCGGTGGGGGGTAAAGGCCAGGTATTCGCCTTCGCGGGTAAAACGAGCGTGGCGGCGAGGAAAACCGCCCAGAGGACAAAACGGGAATTATTAATCATTACCATAATCCATGTAATTAATAAGGTTATTTGCAGGCGCAAGTAATGAAATTATGGGGGGAGGGAATGTCGGGAAGTCCTGGAAGAGTGCAAAGTGTTTGTAAATATTTCAAAAAAGCGGGCCAGTGATGATAACTGGCCCGCAGAACACTATGCCATTGCGTTTTCTTCAAGCTGTCGCATGAAGTTGCGTACCCACTCCATGCGTGTTTTGCGTTCCGTCAGCTCCTGGAAGAACTTCAGGCGTGTCGGGCCATCAAGGCGGAAATGTTTAGGCTGCTTTTGCAGCAGGCCGATAAGCCATGCGGGATTGACATGGTTTTTTTCATTGAACTCAATCGTGCCGCCTTTTTCATTCCCTTCAAGCTTACGAATCCCCAATTTCTGGGCCTGTTGACGCAGCCGCGCAATATCAAGCAGGTTTCGCGCGGCGTCAGGCAGCAGACCAAAACGGTCGATCAGCTCCACTTTAATCTCATCGAGCTCATTTTCACTCTTCGCACTGGCAATGCGCTTGTAGAAAGAGAGACGAGTATTGACGTCGGGAATAAAATCATCCGGCAGCAGGGAAGGCATGCGCAGTTCGACTTCTGTTTGCTGGCTGGTGAGATCTTCAAGCGATGGCTCTCGCCCGGCTTTGAGCGCATCGACCGCATTTTCCAGCAGCTCCATGTACAGTGAAAAGCCGATGGTCTCCATTGAACCGCTCTGATCTTCTCCCAGCAGTTCGCCAGCCCCGCGGATTTCCAGATCGTGGGTCGCCAGTGCGAAACCCGCACCTAAATCTTCCAGCGAGGCAATCGCTTCGAGACGCTTTTGCGCATCGGTGGTCATCGCTTTCGGATGCGGCGTCAGCAGCCAGGCATAGGCCTGATGGTGCGAACGTCCCACGCGGCCACGTAACTGGTGGAGCTGCGCCAGGCCAAAGTGATCGGCACGTTCAATAATGATCGTGTTCGCGGTAGGAATGTCGATCCCGGTCTCGATAATCGTGGTACACACCAGCACATTAAAACGCTGGTGGTGGAAATCATTCATTACCCGTTCCAGTTCGCGCTCACGCATCTGCCCGTGGCCGATGGCGATGCGCGCTTCCGGAACCAGTTCCGCCAGTCTGTCGGCGGCTTTCTGAATATTTTCGACATCGTTATAAAGGTAGTAAACCTGCCCACCACGCAGGACTTCACGCAGTATTGCCTCGCGCACTACCAGACTGTCATATTCGCGAACGAAGGTTTTCACTGCCAGGCGGCGCGCAGGTGGGGTGGCAATGATCGACAGATCGCGCATACCGCTCATGGCCATATTGAGTGTACGCGGAATGGGTGTTGCGGTTAACGTGAGGATATCTACGTCAGCACGCATCGCTTTAATCCGCTCTTTATGACGCACGCCGAAGCGGTGTTCTTCATCGACGATCAGCAGCCCCAGGTCTTTCCACTTCACATCGTTTTGCAGCAGCTTATGGGTGCCGATAAGAATATCAATCTTGCCCTCAGCCGCCTGCTCCAGCACTTGTGTCTGTTCTTTCGCGCTACGAAAACGTGAGAGCATCTCCACCCGCACTGGCCAGTTAGCGAAGCGGTCGCGGAAATTGTCGAAATGCTGCTGAGCGAGCAGGGTGGTGGGGACCAGCACGGCTACCTGCTTGTTGTTTTCGACAGCGAGGAAGGCGGCACGCATTGCCACTTCGGTTTTACCGAAGCCGACATCGCCACACACCAGGCGGTCCATAGCCAGCGGCTGGCACATGTCACTCAACACCGCGTTAATGGCTTGCGCCTGGTCTGGTGTGGTTTCAAACGGGAAGCTGTCGCAGAAAAGCTGATATTGTTCGCGATCGTGTTTAAATGCAAAGCCGGACTTCGCGGCGCGTTGGGCATAGATATCCAACAATTCCGCCGCCACATCCCGGACTTTTTCTGCCGCTTTCTGCCGCGCGCGGGCCCATGCATCGCCGCCCAGTTTATGCAGCGGCGCGCTCTCCTCGGCACCACCGGCATAGCGGCTAATCAGATGCAACGACGAGACCGGCACGTAAAGTTTGGCATCCCCGGCATAGGTCAGCATCAGGTATTCGCCTTTAATGCCGCCCGCTTCAAGCGTGGTCATTCCCGCATAGCGTCCAACCCCATGTTCCAGATGCACCACCGGCTGGCCAGGGTGCAGTTCAGCGAGGTTGCGGATCAGCGTATCGGGGTTAATCGTGCGGCGTGTATCCTGGCGACGGCGGGCAACGCGCTCGCCCAGCAGATCGCTTTCGCAAATCAGTGCCCGGTTACGTAGCGTGTCGATAAAGCCATGTTCTGCGGAGCCAATGATCAGATAGCGCCCTGTATCTTGCGCGTCATCCAGCCGGGTAATGCGCTTCGGCGCCACCTTGATGCGTGAGAGGAGTTCTCCCAGCGCTTCGCGACGCCCCTCGCTCTCGACCGAAAAGACGACCGGACCGGTAAAGGATTCAAGGAATTTGCGTAAATTATCCAACGGTGATTTTTGCTGTGCCTGAACGGCCAAATCCGGCAACGTCCGGTAACCGAGGTTTACATTGGCGGTTTTGTCTGCCAGGTTTTCGGTTTTGAGTTGCACGCGCGGCCAGCGCTTGAGTTCGCTGAACAGTTCATCAACCCGCAGCCACAGTAATTCCGGCGCCAGCAAAGGGCGCATAGGGTCCACGCCACGGTTTTCGAAGCGCGCCTGGGTCTCCTGGCTAAAGCGCTCAGCGCTGTTTTCAATGTCACCCGTGTTGACCAGTAGCGTATTGTCCGGCAAATAGCTAAACAACGACGGCAAAGGCTCACTGAAAAACAGTGGCTGCCAGTATTCAATACCGGTTGGCAAAGTGCCTTTGCTCACCTGTTGGTAGATATGTTCGGCATCGCGCTTGACGTCGAACTTATCTCGCCACTGGCTGCGAAACAGTTCGATGGCGGTCTTATCCGTCGGGAATTCGTGAGCAGGCAGTAAATTGATGGCTTCGACCTCTTCCAGCGTACGCTGGCTGTCCGCATCGAACAGGCGAAGACTGTCAATTTCATCATCAAAGAAATCAAGGCGATAAGGCTGTGCGCTGCCCATTGGGAAGAGATCCAGCAGCGCCCCGCGAGTCGCGTATTCGCCGTGTTCCATAACCTGATCAACGTGGCGATACCCTGCGCTGTCCAGTTGCGCGCGCAGCGCGTCACGGGACAGACGCTGACCTTTTTTCATGACCAACGCGTGACCGTGCAAATAGCTATGCGGGCAGACGCGCTGCATCAAGGTATTCACCGATACAATCAGCACACCACGCTGCATAGAGGGCAACTGGTAGAGCGTGGAGAGACGAGAGGAGATAATTTCCTGATGCGGCGAGAAACTGTCATACGGCAGTGTCTCCCAGTCAGCAAGATTCATCACCAGGTTGTCGGTGAACTGGGTAATTTCGTCATGCAGACGCAGGGCATTTTGCATATCCGGCGCAATCAATACCACCGGACCTTTATGGCGCTCAATGATTTCCGCGACTTCGGTGGCGCAGGCTGCACCAGTCAGTTCGCCAAGCTGGCGCTGCTCGCCAGCTTTGGCGGGCAGCGAATAACGGTATTGTTCAGGCATAGATAGGGTCTGGGTCTCTTATGGATATGCCCCTTGTTATGGGGGCATATCACTGATACGCAATCCCTTTATTATCCGCGATTGTGCACTATTCGCCAACCTCAACACATGCGCTTATCGTGCCTGCAGAGGTGAGGCCATCCTGGCAGGTGGAGTGAAAAGCAGATCGGCAAAGATTGCCGAAGAGATTTTCCGTATACACAAGCCAACCAGCGTACAGATGACGAGGCTACAGAACGGATAGAGCAATACGATGGTGAGCTCGAAGGCAGGCGACCAGCGCCCGTCATTCATCGGGGTTAACAACGCAAGACTGAGCGCTTCGATCAGAATGCGATGCGTGGTGTAGATGGCAAGCGTATTGCTGCCCACGATATTCAGCAGTGCGTTTTCGCGTGAGCCAACGCGCTCTTCCAGCGCGCGGAACAGACGCAAAATCAGCACAATCGACAGCAAGCTCAAGGGTAATGGCACATTTAAAAACCATAGCGCCACCGCAGCAAGTAACGCCACCGCCAGCATAATGGCGTAGCGGCGAAAAGAGAGGCGTTTAATCGCATCCATAATAGCATCGCCAAACCATGCCCCCAGGCTGTAGTAGATCATGTTGCGCAGTACGCTATTCATACCCCACCAGGGCGAGGGCAAAAAGTTAATCGCCACGCTCAGCAGTGTCATGGCGACCAGTGCTGCAAGTGACCAGCGGCTCAACAATTTACACAGAATAAAATAGACAACCAGCGCGTAGAGATACCACAGGCTGGTACTGGCGGTGAGCATTCCCTTGATAAAGTCTGAAGGGGTATCCGCATAGGCGGCGTTGGACGCATTGCTTAAATCGCGCGTGGGTGCCAGCCAGTCATTAATATGGCTGAGCGCCAGCCACTGCAGCACACCCCAGACGACAAGCACATAAAAGATACTCCAGATACGCTTGTCGATCGCCTCCTTCCATGGCACCTCATCAATGTAGCGTCGAATCAGATAGCCAGAGAGAAAAAAGAACACGGGCATGCGGAAGGGGGCAAGATAAAGATTAAAGTAGATCCAGCACTTTGCGAGCGTTTCCGACCACGCGTGACCAAATGTGGTGAGGTGCGGGTAAAACGTAATGACTGAGTGATAGATGACCACCAGGCAGATACATAATCCCTTGATTTGATTGATCCATAGAGTCTTTTTTTTCATCGTCTTTCGCCGTTTGTATTACAAAGTTCGGCGTTTATCCTGATGGCGACGCCATGGGGTGTAACGGGAAACAGTCTGTATTTCCTCATTTTTCGGATAAATATCAGACGGAGAGTGATAAATGAACTCTCTGTGGGTAGCAAAATGCGTAAAAGTCGCGCAACTAGTAATTTGATTTATCGGATTTTTTCCTGCCCTCAGAGATGTCCGCTTACCGTTTCACTCATTTACGCTCTACGCTTTCGCTTATATACTCCGGAGTCTGCTAACAGCAACCAGACGGATTTCATGTACCAGCCTGTCACTCTCTTTATCGGCCTGCGCTATATGCGTGGGCGCGCAGCCGACCGCTTCGGTCGTTTCGTTTCCTGGCTGTCGACCATTGGCATTACGCTTGGCGTAATGGCTCTGGTGACAGTGCTGTCGGTCATGAATGGCTTTGAGCGCGAACTGCAAAATAACATCCTGGGGCTGATGCCGCAGGCCGTCATCACCGCGCAAAACGGCTCTATCAATCCTGAACAATTACCGGCCAATGGGCTCAAATTGCAGGGTGTCAATCGCATTGCGCCGCTGAGTACCGGTGATGTCGTTCTGCAAAGTGCGCGCAGCGTGGCCGTGGGTGTCATGTTGGGTATCGATCCGGCGCAAAAAGATCCGCTGACCCCGTACCTGGTCAACGTGCAGCAATCTTCGCTGGAAGCCGGGCAGTACAACGTGATCCTCGGTGAAGGGCTGGCCGGGCAATTAGGCGTCAATCGTGGCGACCAGATTCGCGTCATGGTGCCGTCCGCCAGCCAGTTCACCCCAATGGGGCGTTTACCCAGCCAGCGTCTGTTTACCGTCGTCGGAACCTTTGCTGCCAGCAGTGAAGTCGATGACTATCAGATGCTGGTCAATATTCAGGATGCGTCCCGTCTGTTGCGTTACCCCGCAGGCAATATTACCGGTTGGCGTTTATGGCTGGATGCACCGTTGCAGGTTGATGTTCTGAGCCAGCAAACGCTGCCGCAAGGGACCAAATGGCAAGACTGGCGCGAGCGGAAAGGCGAGTTATTCCAGGCCGTACGTATGGAGAAAAACATGATGGGGCTGCTGCTAAGCCTGATTATTGCGGTGGCGGCCTTTAATATCATTACCTCCCTTGGCCTGATGGTGATGGAAAAACAAGGCGAGGTGGCGATCCTGCAAACTCAGGGGTTGACCCCGCGTCAGATCATGGCGGTCTTTATGGTGCAGGGTGCCAGCGCGGGCATCATTGGTGCGCTGCTGGGGGCCGGGCTTGGCGCACTGCTGGCCAGCCAGTTGAATAATCTAATGCCGGTCATCGGTGCGTTTCTTGATGGCGCTGCGCTGCCGGTAGCCATCGAACCGTTACAGGTAGTTGTTATTGCGCTGGTGGCCATGGCCATCGCGTTGCTGTCTACGCTTTATCCTTCCTGGCGCGCTGCCGCTACCCAACCCGCTGAGGCTTTACGTTATGAATAAGATCCTGTTGCAATGCGACCACCTGTGCAAACGCTATCAGGAAGGGAAAGTGCAAACCGATGTGTTGCACGATGTAAGCTTTAGCGTGGGTGAGGGTGAGCTGATGGCGATTGTCGGCAGCTCCGGTTCCGGTAAAAGTACGCTCCTGCATCTGTTAGGCGGGCTCGACACGCCCACCTCCGGCGAAGTGACCTTCGATAATCAACAACTGAGCAAACTCTCCTCTGCGGCGAAAGCGGAGCTACGCAACCGCGAGCTGGGCTTTATCTACCAGTTTCACCACCTGCTGCCCGATTTTACCGCGCTGGAAAACGTCGCGATGCCGCTGCTGATTGGTAAGCATAAAGCGGCAGAAATTGATGTCCGGGCGCGGGAAATGCTACGCGCGGTTGGGCTTGAGCATCGCGCCAGCCATCGCCCCTCAGAGCTGTCTGGCGGTGAGCGTCAGCGCGTGGCGATTGCTCGTGCGCTGGTCAATAACCCACGTCTGGTGCTGGCGGACGAACCGACCGGCAACCTGGATGCCCGTAATGCGGACAGTATCTTCCAGTTGTTGGGCGAACTGAATGCGTCGCAGGGCACCGCGTTCCTGGTGGTCACACACGATCTGCAACTGGCGAAACGGATGAGCCGCCAGTTGGAGATGCGCGATGGCCGCCTGAGCACAGAAATGACCCTGATGGGGGCTGAGTGATGGCGTCTCCCCTGTCATTACTGATTGGCCTGCGTTTTAGCCGTGGTCGCCGCCGCAGCGGCATGGTGTCGCTGATTTCCGTCATCTCCACCGTGGGGATTTCGCTTGGCGTTGCGGTGTTGATCGTCGGGCTCAGCGCAATGAACGGCTTCGAACGCGAGCTCAATAATCGTATTCTGGCGGTGGTACCCCATGGCGAAATCGAGCCGGTGAATCAGCCGTGGAATAACTGGAACGACGCGCTGGCAAAAGTGGAAAAAGTGCCGGGCATTGTCGCCGCCGCACCCTATATTAATTTCACCGGGCTTGTGGAGAGCGGTACCAATTTGCGAGCGATTCAGGTGAAGGGGGTAAACCCTGAACAGGAATCCCGTCTGAGCGCATTACCGAATTTTGTGCAGGCTGATGCCTGGCGCAATTTTAAACCCGGTGAGCAGCAGATTATCCTTGGTAAGGGTGTCGCCGATGCGCTGAACGTGAAACAGGGCGATTGGGTATCGATAATGATCCCTAATTCCGACACCGACCATAAATTGCTGCAGCCAAAACGCGTCAGACTGCATGTCACCGGCGTATTGCAATTGAGCGGACAACTCGACCATGCGTTTGCGATGATCCCCATGGAAGACGCCCAGCAGTATCTGGATATGGGCAGCAGCGTTACGGGCATTGCCATTAAGGTGAAGGACGTCTTTAACGCGAACACGCTGGTGCGTAGTGCCGGTGAAGTCACCAACAGCTATGTCTATATTAAAAGCTGGATCGGTAAATACGGCTATATGTATCGCGATATTCAGATGATCCGCGCCATTATGTATCTGGCGATGGTGCTGGTGATCGGTGTCGCCTGTTTTAATATTGTCTCCACGCTGGTGATGGCGGTAAAAGATAAGAGCAGTGATATCGCCGTGCTACGTACATTAGGGGCAAAAGATGGCCTGATCCGGGCTATCTTCGTCTGGTACGGGCTGCTGGCAGGTCTGCTGGGCAGTGTGATCGGTGCGGTGATCGGCGTGGTAGCGTCACTGCAATTGACCGCGATTATTCGCGTGATTGAGAAGATGATTGGTCACCAATTTTTATCCGGCGATATCTACTTTATTGATTTTCTACCGTCGGAGCTGCACGCACTGGATGTGGTGTATGTGCTGGTCACCGCTCTGGTGCTGAGTCTGTTGGCAAGCTGGTATCCGGCGCGCCGGGCAAGCAATATCGATCCGGCGAGGGTATTGAGCGGACAATAATAAGAAGCACAAAGGAGAGGCGATGTATTACGGATTTGATATCGGCGGAAGCAAGATAGCGCTGGGGGTATTTGATGATACCCGACGTTTGCAATGGGAAAAGCGCGTCGCCACACCGAAAGACAGTTACGAGACGTTTTTAACGACGATTGCTCAACTGGTAGCCGAAGCCGATGCGCGCTTCGGCGGCCAGGGCAGTGTTGGCATTGGTATTCCGGGTATGCCGGAAACCGCCGATGGTACCCTCTATGCCGCCAATGTGCCTGCCGCCAGCGGTCGTCCGCTGCGCAAAGATTTGAGCGTAAGGCTCGCACGTGATGTCCGCCTTGATAATGACGCCAACTGTTTTGCCCTTTCCGAAGCCTGGGATGATGAATTTCGCCAATACCCGATTGTAATGGGCCTGATCCTGGGCACCGGCGTTGGTGGTGGCATTGTCGCCAACGGCCAGACGCTTAAGGGCCGCAGCTATATCACCGGCGAGTTTGGTCATATTCGCCTGCCGGTTGATGCGATGGCGCTAATGGGCTTTGATTTTCCGCTGACACGCTGTGGCTGTGGCAAACTGGGCTGTATCGAAAATTATCTGTCCGGGCGCGGCTTTGCCTGGCTGTACCAACATTACTACCATCAATCATTGTCTTCTCCGGAAATCATCGCACGTTGGGAGCAGGGTGACGCGCAGGCGAAAGCCCATGTTGAACGCTATGCTGATTTGCTGGCGGTGTGTCTTGGGAATATCCTGACGATAGTGGATCCGGATTTACTGGTTATCGGTGGCGGCTTATCGAATTTCTCTGCTCTGACGTCGTTACTGGCGGCGCGTTTACCGCCACACTTGTTACCGGTAGCCCGGATACCCCGCATTGAACGTGCTCGCCACGGCGATGCTGGCGGCATGCGTGGCGCCGCTTTCCTTCATCTTACTGATTAATCCTGAGAGGATGATATGCAGTCTCGTCGGTCACATCGTCTCAGCTGTTTTCGCCGTAATAAACGCCGTTTGCGTGAGCGCTTACGCCAGCGGATCTTTTTCAGAGACCAGGTGGTGCCGGAAGTGATGGAAAAACCGAGAGTAGTGGTACTAACGGGGGCGGGTATCTCCGCAGAATCAGGCATTCGCACCTTCCGCGCCGCGGACGGTTTGTGGGAAGAACATCATGTGGAAGATGTGGCGACGCCAGAAGGTTTTGCCCGCAATCCACAACTGGTGCAGTCGTTCTATAATGCGCGTCGCCAGCAGCTCCAGTTACCGGAGATTGCGCCCAACCCGGCACATCTGGCGCTGGCGAAGCTGGAAGATATCCTCGGCGATCGCTTTTTACTGGTGACGCAGAATATTGACAACCTGCACGAACGTGCCGGAAACCACCATATCATCCATATGCACGGCGAATTGCTGAAAGTGCGCTGTTCGCAGAGCGGGCAGGTGCTGACGTGGACTCAGGACGTTACCCCGGAAGACAAATGCCATTGCTGCCAGTTTCCCGCACCGCTACGCCCCCATGTGGTCTGGTTTGGTGAGATGCCGCTCGGGATGGATGAGATTTATCATGCGCTCGCAATGGCCGATGTGTTTATCGCTATAGGTACCTCCGGCCATGTCTATCCAGCGGCTGGTTTTGTCCATGAGGCCAAACTGCACGGCGCACATACCGTTGAGTTAAATCTTGAACCAAGCCAGGTGGGCAGCGAGTTTGAAGAGAAGCATTATGGCCTCGCCAGCGAAGTGGTGCCGGAATATGTTGAGAAGCTGCTGAAAGGGCTGTAAGGCCTGTCTCTCTCAAAAAATGAGGGCGTTTTCCCGGGTGCGCTCACGCTTGCCCGGGCCGTTTCGTAGCCCACGGATAAGGCAGCGCCGCACCCGGAGGCCGGGAGCGCTAGGGGTTATCTGCGCTATGCCGTTTCCTTGTCCATAGCCATACCGCGAAAAACGTTGTCACGCCTATCATCAGCGCCCACCCCAGGGAGATATTCGCAACCGACACCGCCCGGTTAGCCAACCACAGGCAAAACGCCTGCCAGCCGATATTGCCGATGGTCATTGCCAGGGTGAACTTCATCGCGTAGCGAAAACGGCTGGTGTAGTTAAAAAGCATCATAAAGGCTATCCAGGCGCAGGCCCAGGCCATAAAACCAAAGCTGTTGCCGGCAACGCTGTCCGGCCCGTTCTGTTCCGGCGGCGGATACCATCTCAGCGGCGGCGTCGGCTGGTTTGTCAGCGCCGCTTCCAGCACATCCAGCGCGGTGTTGACCCCCTGGAACATCAGGCCGCGATGAAAGTACGCCAGCGTCTGGTTCTCGACCATCAAGCGCAATATATGGTCCGGCAGTTGCTGCGCCGCCTGATAGCTGCCGACCAGCAGCACCTGCGGCTTTTGGGTGGTAATCACAATCATTACGCTCCCCGTCATCTCGGGCTGGTTTGCCGTTGCCCGCGCCAGCATTCTTTTGCCGTCACGCAGCAGGCTTGCCTCATTCATAGCGGGAACCACCAGAATATAGAGTGCTATCCCGGTGCGCTGGCGGAACAATTCTGCTTTGTGGGTAAGCATCTCCGCGCCGGGCACCGTACCGGTGACATCGGTAAAAAGGGTTCGCATTATTGGCACCGGCGCGGCGCTGAGCGCCGCCAGCGGCAGGAGCAGCGTGAGCAGAATTAAAAGCCTTTTCATTTGCGCCCCCTCCGTTTCGCCCGACGCTTTTTGCGCGGGGAATCACTTAAGAACAGCGCGACGGCGATGAAAACAACCCCGCCGATGGCAAACAGCCCCCAGGCAAAGGCGTTAACCCACAGGCTGTTAATCTCCGCCTTATGTGGCTGACCCGGCGGGAAGGCCACCCCAACCGCATCGCCTTCGCTATGTTCATAAAAAACGCTGCCAATGGAAGATTCAAAAACCAGGGTATATTGCGGGGTAGGGCGAAAAGCCACCACCGGGAACCAGGCGCCGCTGTTGCCGACGCTACGCGGGTGGTTGTTGCGCCAGACAGTATCGACGATCAGGCCATCAGTATGTACGGCGTCGCGGGCGTCACGAAACTGTGAGTAAACAATAGCTGCGGCGATGAGCAGCAGTATGGCGCCCAGCGCGGTAAAAATGCGGCGAAAAACCTTCGCGTCCTGCTGCATGCGTACCCTTCCTTTGTCTGCGCAAAAGAGGCCGGGCATCCGCGCCCGGCCCGGATGCAAAACTTAACGTCCTGCTTTCAGCTTCTGATAATACTCTTCGTAAATAGCGCTGGCGCTGCCGACATCGTTCTGCCATTCGCCTTTGCTGATGGTCTCAGAATCCGGATAGAGTGATTTATCATTTGCCACTTCCGGGCTCAGCAGTTTACGGGCCGCGAGGTTTGGCGTCGGATAGCCAATGGTTTCCGCCACCTGCTTTGCAATTTCCGGGCGTAGCAGGAAGTTGATAAGCTTAAGCGCGCCCGCTTTGTTTTTGGCATTGGCAGGGATAGCAAGGCTGTCCATCCAGAAGATGCCGCCTTCCTTCGGCCAAATTATCTGCAACGGCGTGCCCGCCTGACGGGCGACATACGCGGAACCGTTCCATACCATCCCGAGATTCACTTCTCCTTCCATATACGGGTTCGCCGGATTATCGGAGTTGAACGCCGCCACGTTAGGCATCAATTTTTGCAGCTCTTTGTACGCCGCTTCAATCTCTTTCGGATCGGTGGTATTCCCGGAAAGCCCCAGTTTACGCAGCGCCACCTGGAAGACTTCGCGCGCATCATCCGTTAGCAGCAGGCTGCCTTTATACTCAGGCTTCCATAAGTCTGCCCAACGGGTCACCGTTTTAGGATCAATCGCTTCGCTGTTGATACCTATGGCTGTCGCGCCCCATATATACGGAATGGAGTAGTCGTTATTCGGGTCAAACGGCTTGTTCAGCATCTCCGGATCGAGATTATGGAAGTTGGTTAGCTGCGTTTTATCGATCTTTTGGATCATGCCCTCTTTACGCATTTTGTCGACAAAATAAGTGGAGGGCACGACCAGGTCGTATGCACCATCTTTATAGGTTTTGAGCTTGGCATACATGGTTTCATTCGATTCATAGGTCGAATAGATAACCTTAATGCCCGTCTCTTTGGTGAACTGTTCCAGCAGACCAGGCGGCACATATTCCGTCCAGTTGTAGAAATAGAGCGTCTTGCTGTCATCAGCATGAGCGGCATTGATGCCCAGTATCAGAGCACCCGCAGCAAGCAGGTGGCGTGACCATTTTTTCATTTAACGTCCCCTGAGATTATGCCCGGCGCGCCAGGCTTTTCGTTTTATCACGTACAACAAGCTGGCTTGCGAACACCATCACCAGCGACAGAACGAGCAGAATGGTTGCCAGTGCGTTTACCTCTGGCGATACGCCCACTTTAACCATTGAATAGATTTTCAACGGCAGAATTTCATAGCCCGGTCCGGTAACGAAGGACGAGACCACCACATCATCCATCGACAGGGTAAAGCTCAGCAGCCATCCAGCCGCCACGGCAGGCATCGCCAGCGGCAGGATAATTTTGCGCAGGATCACGAGTTCGCTGGCACCCAGATCTTTTGCCGCTTCCAGCATCCGCACATCAAAACCCTTCAGGCGCGAATAAACCGTCACGACCACGAAGGGCAGGCAGAACGTTATGTGCGAGAACAACAGCGACCAGAATCCAGGCTGAACGCCCAGCAGCATAAACAGCACCAGCAATGAGATGGCCATGACGATATCCGGCGACATCATCACGACGAACAGCATGCCGCTGACAAAGGGTTTGCCGCGAAAGCGATAGCGATACAGCGCCACCGCGGTCAGCGAACCGATAAGCGTAGCGAACGTGGCGGAGAAGACCGCCATCGTGAGTGAGTGCTGTGCTGCCTGCAACAGACTGTCGTTATTCAGCAGCAGACTGTACCAGTCGGTGGTAAAACCTTGCCAGTTAATCCCAAACCGTGAGCTGTTAAACGAGTTCACAATCAGAATGATAATGGGAATATAAAGGTAGGCGTAAATGGCGGTCATAAAACCGCCGCGCAGCAGTCGACCGATCATTGCAGTTCCACCTTCTTGTCCAGCAGACGCGAAGCGCGCCAGTAAACCAGTAACAGCAGACCCATCACAATGGTGAGCGTGATGCTGGTAGCCGCGCCAAAAGGCCAGTCGCGAATATTGAGGAACTGACTTTTAATCACGTTGCCAATCAGCAGGTTTTTCGCGCCCCCCATCAGGTCCGAGACGTAAAAAAGCCCCATCGCGGGCAGCAATACCAGCAGACAGCCGGCGATAATGCCCGGCATGGTCAACGGGATAATAATGCGCAAAAATGTCTGTAACTTACTGGCGCCCAAATCTTTCGCCGCTTCCAGCAATGGTTTATCGAGTTTTTCAATACTGGAGTAAAGCGGCATGACCATAAATGGCAGCAGGATATAGACCAGCCCGATAATGACCGCCGCCGGGGTGAACATTACGCGGATCGGTTCATCAATGACCCCCAGCCAGAGTAAAAATGTATTCAGATACCCTTTGGTGCTGAGGAATATTTTCAGGCCATAGATGCGAATCAGCGAATTGGTCCAGAACGGAATAATCAGCAAAAACAGCAATAACGGACGCACTTTCGTGGGTAGCTTTGCCAGAAACCAGGCGAAGGGATACCCCAGCATCAGGCAGGCAAGTGTGGCTATTACCGCCATATTCAGTGAGTGCAGCAGCACGTCAAAATAGAGTGGATCCAGCAGACGGGCATAGCTATCCAGCGAGAAGACCATCGTCACGAAGTGGGCATCGTCACGGGTCAGAAAGCTGGTCGCAATAATCATCAGGTTGGGCAGAAAGACAAACAGCACAAGCCAACCGACGACAGTGGCAATCACCCCATTCTGGAATTTACTTGTGCTTTTCATCAGCCAGTACGACCTCCCAGCTTTCCACCCAATTAATCGCCATTTTTTGGTTCAAAGAGTGGTCAAAATCGGGGTCATCTTCGTTGAAGAACTCGCTGACCAGCACCATTTTGCCGTTTTCAAGCTCGACTACTGACTCCAGCGTCATCCCTTTATAATTACGCTCACGCACGTAACCTACCAGCCCTTCGACCTCTGCGACATCGTTGATCTCTTCGACGCGCAAATCTTCCGGGCGCAGCATTACGTTTAGCCGCTGACCTTTTTCGATCGGGAAACTGACGTAAATATTGCATTCGCGCCCTTCGACGGTGGCACGCACGCGCTGTGCATCAAGACGCTCAATGACGGTGGCACTGAAAATATTAATCTCACCAATAAAACTGGCGACAAAGAGGTTCTTCGGCTCTTCGTAAATTTCCCGCGGCGTACCGTCTTGCTCTATTTTGCCGTCACGCATCACCACGATCCGGTCTGACATCGTCAGCGCCTCTTCCTGGTCATGGGTCACAAAGACGAAAGTAATACCAAGTTTGCGCTGCAGCGCCTTTAATTCGTTTTGCATCTGCTTGCGCAGCTTGTAATCGAGCGCGGAGAGCGATTCATCCAGTAAGAGCAGGCGCGGCTTGTTCACTACGGCACGGGCAATAGCCACACGTTGTTGTTGGCCGCCGGAGAGCTGGTGCGGTTTGCGCTGGGCGAATGCTTCAAGCTGCACCATACGCAGGGCGTCGGTGACGCGCGGGGCAATCTCTGCCGCAGGTGTTTTTTGCATCCGCAGGCCAAATGCCACGTTTTCGAACACGGTCATATGGGGAAACAGCGCGTAGCTTTGAAAGACGGTATTAACGTGGCGATGTTCCGCCGGAACGTCTGTGATATCCCGATCGTCGAGTTTGATATGGCCCACATCAACGCTTTCCAGCCCGGCAATCAGGCGAAGCACAGTGGTTTTGCCGCAGCCGGACGGGCCGAGCAGGGTGAGGAATTCGCCGTGATTGATGGTCAGGTTAAAGTCAGAAATGACCGTTTTACCATCAAAACCTTTACAAAGGTCGACCAGTTGCACCAGCGGAGTGGGCGAACGCGGTTGTGTATTCAATTTTTTACTCTGTCCCTTGTCAACGCATCGGATAACGCTCCGGATGCGGGGTTTGTGGTTAACCACCTTAGGGTCTGACACATTGATGAAGGGCTGGAATTCTACGGCAAAGCACTGAAATCGCCAATCATTGATCTATTTACGCGACCAAAAGTGAATTTTGTCAGCTACGTTTAAGTGAACAAAACAAAAATGAAAATATTCTCGTTTGCGGGATAAAAGTGACCTGACGCAATATTTGTCTTTTCCGGCTTATTGATAATGTTGTCACGTTTAGCGAGGGTGGCTGTATGGATAAATTATTAGAGCGTTTTTTGCAGTATGTTGCGCTGGATACTCAGTCGAAGCCGGGTGTCCGTCAGGTACCGAGTACCGACGGGCAATGGAAGCTCTTGCGCTTACTCCAGCAGCAGCTTGAAGAGATGGGGCTGGAAAACGTCACACTGAGCGAGAAAGGTACAGTGATGGCTACGCTGCCCTCTACCGTTGACAAGCCGGTGCCTGCTATCGGTTTTATCTCGCATGTTGATACCTCCCCGGATTGCAGCGGTAAAAATGTGAATCCGCAAATCCTCGAAAACTACCGTGGCGGTGATATCGCGCTGGGTATCGGTGATGAAATCCTCTCACCCGTTATGTTCCCGGTGTTGCACCAGTTGTTGGGGCAGACGCTCATTACCACAGACGGTAAAACCCTGTTGGGTGCGGATGACAAAGCCGGCGTGGCGGAAATCATGACCGCGATGGCGGTGCTGAAACAGAAAAAAATCCCGCATGGTGATATTCATGTGGCTTTCACCCCGGACGAAGAGGTCGGTAAAGGGGCGAAGCATTTTGACGTCGAGGCGTTTGGCGCGAAATGGGCCTACACCGTCGACGGTGGCGGGGTGGGGGAACTGGAGTTCGAAAACTTCAATGCCGCCTCGGTCACCATCAAAATCGTAGGGAATAACGTCCATCCGGGAACCGCGAAAGGGGTGATGGTGAACGCGCTGTCACTGGCAAGCCGCATTCATGCGCTGGTGCCAGCCGACGAGAGCCCGGAAAATACCGAAGGTTATGAAGGTTTTTACCATCTTACCAGCATCAAAGGCACCGTTGAACGTGCGGAGATGCATTACATCGTTCGCGATTTTGACCGCAAAGCATTTGAAGCGCGTAAGCGCAAAATAATGGAAATTGCCAAAAAAGTCGGGAAAGGTCTGCATCCGGACTGCTACATCGAGCTGGTGATTGAAGACAGTTATTACAATATGCGCGAGAAGATTGTCGATCATCCGCATATTATCGATATTGCCTGTCAGGCCATGCGCGATTGTGATATCGAACCGCAGATGAAAGCGATTCGCGGCGGTACCGATGGCGCGCAGCTATCATTTATGGGGCTGCCCTGTCCTAACCTGTTTACCGGCGGTTATAACTACCACGGCAAACATGAGTTCGTGACGCTTGAAGGGATGGAAAAAGCGGTACAGGTAATCGTGCGTATCGCTGAGCTGACAGCGAAACAGTAATAAAAGCAATTCTCTAAAGAACGAGACAGACAGGCCGGGCAAATGTGATGTTGCCCGGCTTTTTTATGGTTTAGTCTTCGAAGAACCAGTATCCGCTGTTGACCAGCGCGGCAAGCATCGCGAGGAAGGACGGGTCTTCGAGCGCATCGCCAAAGGCGCTATCATTCAGAACAATGTGATTTGCCAGGGCGTCGAGTGCCGGACGGTGCGGGGAGTTAATCCGCTCGCCGTTAACGAACACTTCGCCCGCGATACGCAATACACGCAGACCACCTAAACGCACCAGCTTGTCCCCCTGTTTCAGGGCATCGTAAATCTCATCAGGCTGGTAGGGCGGCTCCGGTGGCGTGACATCCAGTTCATGACGCGACTGGGTAATAAACTCACCGATCCACTCATTGAAATGCTCTGGCTGATTGATCAGATCGAGCATCATCTGACGCAGGCCGTCCAGCTCTTGCGGCAGCACATCCGCCGGGTGTTCACGTGACGGCACATCCGGGTCGGTATAACGCTGGCTGCCCAGTTCGCGCTGCAACACATAATCGGCAAAGCCGCTGATTAATTCCCGTCCGCTGGGGGCTCGGTAGCCAACGGAGTAGTTCATCGAGTTTTCCAGCGAATAGCCTTCGTGCGGGAATCCTGGCGGAATATAGAGAATATCGCCCGGCTCCATCTCTTCATCAATAATGGCTTCGAAGGGATCGACCTGTAACAGGTCCGGGTGCGGGCAGTGCTGCTTCATTGGCGTCTTTTCACCAACACGCCAGCGGCGGCGGCCGGTACCCTGAATGATAAAGACATCATACTGATCGAGATGCGGGCCAACGCCACCGCCGGGCACGGAAAACGAAATCATCACATCGTCGGTGCGCCAGTCGGGCAGTGCGCGGAAAGGACGCATCAGCGCCGCGGTCGGTTCATGCCAGTTGTTCACCGCCTGCACCAGCAGCGACCAGTTGCTTTCACCCAGATGGTCATAACTTTCGAAAGGCCCGTGGCTGACCTGCCATTTGCCATCAAGATGGCTTACCAGGCGGCTGTCGACTTCATCTTCCATGGCCAGACCGGCCAGTTCGTCAGGGGAAATGGGATCGATAAATTGTGCAAAGCCGCGTTTCAGTACCACCGGGCGTTTTTGCCAGTAGCGCTCGATAAAATCCGGCCAGTTAAGGTTGATGTTATAGTCCATGTTTGTTTCCCCAAACGTTAGTTTGAGTCGGAGTATAACGGATGGTGGACGGCCTGCGTGGGACAGGCCGTGTTATTTTGACTGAATGCGTTAATTATCGCCGCTTATCGGCTGCTGGCGGCCGAAGATGGCCTCCATTTTTGCCCCGCCGAGTAAACTTTCGCTGGTCAGAATTTGCCCGTCGTATTGTTCTACGATTTCGCGTGCGACGGATAATCCCACCCCCTGGCCCGGACGTAGCGTATCGGCACGCTGACCACGATCAAAGACCACTTCACGTTTGGATAACGGGATCCCAGGACCATCATCTTCGATAATGATGTGCACATTCTCATCGGTCTGCCTTGCGGATACTTCGACAAATTCGAGGCAATATTTGCAGGCGTTATCCAGGAGGTTGCCAATCACTTCCATAAAGTCGTTTTTCTCACCGACAAAGCTTATTTCCGGGGAGATATCGAGACTGATATTCACCCCTTTGCGTTGATACACTTTGTTTAGCGCCGAGGTCAGGCTATCAAGAAGCGGGGCGACCGGGTGAAGCTCACGGCTGAGCAGCCCGCTGCCACCGCGCATGCTGGCGCGATGCAGATAGTAACCAATCTGCTGAGAAATGCGGCTTATCTGTTCCAGCATTACCGGTTCGGCGTCGCTGACGCTCAGTTTTTCACTGCGTAACGAACGCAGCGTACTTTGCAGCACTGCCAGCGGGGTTTTCAGGCTGTGTGTCAGGTCGGTGAGGGTGGTCCGATATTTGTCGTAACGCTCGCGCTCGCTTTTGAGCAGGCGGTTGAGGTTACGCACCAGGCTTGTAAGCTCGCGAGTGGTGGCCGGGTTCAGATTCTCACGGTGGTGCTCCTCCAGCTCGCGCACCTCTTTCGCCAGTTCTTCGATGGGGCGCAAGCTCCACCAGGCTGCCATCCATAGCAGTGGGATCACCAGCAACAGGTTTGCCGCCAGGACATAGATGAACCAACTCCACACCATCCAGGAGCGTTTGAGTTCGATGGGCACGGTATCGATAACGACAATGGTGAGCTGCGGCATCCGCGCCGTGGCCGGATAGAGATTGACCGCCACCGAGTGGGTCATCTCCGAGGTGTTGTCATCCTCCCGAATCGCGTTGAACTGTTCCACCACCGACTCATCGTTATCGACCAGCGTGCTGGAGTCGTCCACATCCGCTTCGATTTCGTGGAATCCATCGGCCTGAAGCCAGGCGGGGTCAACACGTTTTGCCAGCCACGGGATATCACGTTGCGCCCAGATAAGTTTGCCGTCTTTGTCATAAATCAGCGTGATAGTCGGGCTTTGTAAATTGAGGCTGTTGGGCAGGTCGACAGTCAGGGTGTTGTTTTCCCAGCGGGCAAGGGTATAGAACAGGTTACTTTCACCGCGCAGCAGGCGAAACGTGGTCTTATCGAAACTGACGCTATAGCCTATCAGGGCAACCATGCCATAGGCGAGGGAGAGCACCAGCACGACGGCGGCGGTCGCCAGAAGGAAACGAACCCGTAGCGAGAGCGGCAGAAAATGCCGCATTAAACGTCTCATTTGGGCAGTTCGAAGAGATAACCCTGACCACGTACTGTGGTGATCACCTCTGCGGGATAGAGTGCCTGGATTTTCTTACGCAAGCGTCCCATAAGGACATCAATGGTGTGACTTTCGCGCAGTTCGGCATCGGGATAGAGCTGGAGCATCAGCGAGTCTTTGCTGACCACTTTGCCGCTGTTGCGAATCAGGGTTTCCATAATGGTGTATTCAAACGCGGTCAGTTTAACCACTTCACTGCTGATCGACATTTCGCGGCGCGAGAGGTCCACCTGAAACGGCGGCATAGAGATAACCTGTGAGGCCAGACCGCTGTTACGGCGCATCAGGGCCTGAATGCGCGCCACAACTTCTTCTATATGGAAAGGTTTGGTGACGTAATCATCGGCACCTGCGCTCAGTACTTCGACTTTATCCTGCCAGCCTTCACGCGCGGTCAGGACCAAAACAGGCAGAGAGACCTCATGGCTGCGCCAGCGGCGGATCAGCGATAAGCCGTCTTCATCGGGCAGGCCGAGATCGACAATGGCGATATCAGGCACGTGTTCATTAAGAAAATAGTCCGCTTCCTTTGCATCTTCCGCAGCATCGACCTGATGTCCCAGTTCCTGAAGCTGAACTTTTAAGTGGTGACGCAACAGGGCATTGTCCTCCACAACGAGTACGCGCATCGTCTTAACTCTCCTTATATTTTCAATACGAATAGTTTAACGCTGATTCTCGGGCGGCAGGGATAAACATTTGTTAAACCGAGAGGAAGGAAGCCCTCTTTCCTGATGAAAAGAGGGCGAAAGTCGGCAGGAAGGGGTTATTTCAGTTCATCGACCATGGTGATGGCACGACCAATGTAATTTGCCGGGGTCATCGCTTTCAGGCGAACTTTCTCGTCTTCCGGCAGCGCAAGGCTATCAATAAACTGTTTCATGCCTTCGGCATCCACACGTTTACCACGGGTCAGCTCTTTGAGCTTCTCATACGGTTTTTCGATACCGTAGCGCCGCATAACGGTCTGAATCGGCTCTGCCAGCACTTCCCAGTTATGATCCAGCTCGTCCAGCAGACGGTCGCGGTTCACTTCCAGTTTGCTCACGCCTTTCAGGGTTGCCTGATAGGCAATCAGCGCATAGCCCACGCCAACGCCCAGGTTACGCAGTACGGTGGAGTCGGTCAGGTCGCGCTGCCAGCGGGATACCGGCAGTTTGCTGGCCAGGTGCTGCAACACCGCATTCGACAGGCCGAGGTTGCCTTCGGAGTTTTCGAAGTCAATCGGGTTCACCTTGTGCGGCATGGTGGAAGAGCCAATTTCACCGGCGATGGTTTTCTGTTTGAAGTGGTTCAGGGCGATATAACCCCACACATCGCGATCGAAGTCGATCAGGATGGTGTTAAAGCGCGCCATGCAGTCAAACAGCTCCGCAATATAGTCATGCGGCTCGATCTGCGTGGTGTACGGGTTCCACTGGATACCCAGAGAGGTCACAAACTCTTCGCTGAACTGGTGCCAGTCCACTTCCGGATAAGCGGCGATGTGGGCGTTGTAGTTCCCCACCGCGCCGTTGATTTTGCCGAGGATTTCCACCTGATTTAACTGGCGATACTGGCGTTCCATACGGTATGCCACGTTAGCCATCTCTTTCCCCATGGTAGACGGCGTGGCCGGCTGTCCGTGAGTACGAGAAAGCAGCGGAATATCGCGATACTGCACGGCGAGGTCTTTCACCGCATCAATCACCTGACGCCAGTAAGGCAGGATGACCTCATCACGCGCGGTTTTCAGCATCAAGGCGTGGGAGAGGTTATTGATATCTTCTGAGGTGCAGGCGAAGTGGATAAATTCAGAGACCGCGTGTAATTGCGCGATATCCGCCACTTTTTCTTTCAGAAAATATTCGACCGCTTTCACGTCATGGTTAGTGGTGCGCTCGATAGTTTTGATACGCGCCGCGTCTTCTTCATTGAAGTCGGCGACGATTTTATCGAGGAAACCGTTTGCGTCATCAGCAAAAGCAGGAACTTCCTTGATCGCTGCATGTGACGCCAGCTTTTGTAACCAGCGTACTTCGACTTGTACACGAAATTTCAGCAAACCGAATTCGCTGAAGATCCCGCGCAGCGCGCTGACTTTATCGCCGTAGCGTCCATCGACAGGGGAAACGGCGGTCAGTGAGGATAATTCCATAGTTCAGAACTCCGGGAGGTTAACAATGAGCGAGAATTTGTTTGGCCTGAGTGGTCAGGCGATTACGGGAAAACATTAATTGCAGGCGGCCACCGCCAACCTGATGCCACAGCACCGCGGCACGAATACCTGCAAGCAGTGTGGCGCGAACTTTCGCCTGGACCTGCGGGCTTTGCAGCACCGCTGGCGAACCGGTCACCTGAATGCGCGGGCCGAGTGGGCTAATCACATCCACATAAATACTGGCCATAGCGCTAAGCAGCGTCTCCGACTGGAGATCAAAATGCTCAAGCTGGCGCTGCAAACCAGCGATACGGTCACCGAGCGTATTCATGGCGTCTTTGTGGCCCGCCAGCTTGCGCTCCAGCACCATCAGGCTAAGAGTATAGCGGGTCAATTCGGCATTCAGACCCTGACGGCTGCTGGCATTAAGTACGCCGAGTAGCGTTTCCAGCCCGGTGCGCAGGTTCGCTTCGCTGCCACCAAAAACGCTGAGGGTTGAGTCCGGGTTAAGATCGATGACGCTATTAAGAGAGACATGGAGCGCGTCGGCGTCGCAATGTCCCTGATGCGCCAGTTGCTGCACCAGACGGGCGGACTGGCAAATGCCTGCCAGCGCCAGGGTGATGTCGTAGTAATTCTTAGCCACACTCGCTCCTTGATTCGCTATCTCAGTCTCGTCGATTAAACCGGCAGCGCGATACGCTGTTCGATAATACCGCCGCCAAGGCACACTTCGCCGCTATAGAAAACGGCAGACTGGCCTGGCGTCACCGCAGCAACCGGCTCGTCAAAACGAACCTCAATGCGGTCATCATCCACGGCAGTAATGGTGCACGGAATATCGGTCTGGCGGTAACGGGTCTTCACGGTGCAGCGCAGCGTACCGACCAGCGGTTCGCGATTAACCCAGTGCAATTGCTGGGCAATCAGCCCAACGGACATCAGACGTGGGTGATCGTGCCCCTGCGCGACCACCAGGATATTGTTTTCCACATCTTTATCGACCACGTACCACGGATCTTCGGTACCTTCTTTGGTTCCGCCAATCCCCAGACCTTTGCGTTGGCCCAGCGTGTGGTACATCAGCCCCTGATGCTCGCCAATCTCTTCACCGTCAACGGTGAGGATTTTGCCCGGCTGGGCAGGCAGGTAGCGGCCTAAAAATTCGCGGAATTTGCGCTCGCCGATGAAGCAGATACCGGTAGAGTCTTTTTTCTTCGCAGTGACGAGCCCCAACTCTTCGGCGATTTTACGCACTTCGGGTTTTTCCAGTTCACCGACCGGGAACAGGCTTTGCGCAATCTGCTCATGACCAAGCGTATAGAGGAAATAACTCTGATCTTTGTTGCCATCCAGACCGCGAAGCAAACGGCTTTTACCGTCGACATCAGCCCGGCGGACATAGTGACCGGTCGCGATATAATCGGCGCCCAGGTCTTCGGCGGCAAATTCGAGGAAGGCTTTAAATTTGATCTCTTTGTTGCACAGAATATCCGGGTTAGGCGTGCGCCCGGCTTTATATTCCGCCAGGAAGTGTTCAAACACGTTATCCCAGTATTCTGCGGCAAAGTTTACGGTGTGGAGTTCAATACCGAGTTTGTCGCACACGGCCTGCGCATCGGCCAGATCGGCCGCCGCGGTACAGTATTCCTCGCCGTCGTCCTCTTCCCAGTTCTTCATGAACAGGCCTTCCACCTTATAACCCTGTTGCAGTAACAGCCAGGCAGATACGGAAGAATCGACACCGCCGGACATGCCGACGATCACTTTTTTTGGGCTATCAGACATAGAATACTCACGACATTGAACTTCAAGGCGGCGTATTCTATCACGCACTCGCCGCACAGGCACCCCTGCATATTACCAATCCGCAACAAGTCGGGCGCAAATTACCGCTAACCTGGCTTGCCGTGAGCGCTAATGGCGTGATTATTCGTCTGGAACGAGGCACAGAACGATAAACCCCAGCGAGGCCGGGGTTTATGTTAACTCATGCGTTTTGACGCGTTGTATCAGGCGGCCCGCTGCTCATCGATGCTGAACTGCTCGACACTCTGGGCAAGTTGCTGTGCCTGTTCTTCGAGGGAACTTGCCGCCGCCGCCATCTCTTGCACCAGCGAAGCGTTCTGCTGGGTGACGCCATCCATCTCGTTAACCGCAATCGTCACCTGGCTAATGCCTTTGGCCTGCTCATCAGAGGCGACAACAATCTCATTAATGATGGTTTGGACGGAATTCACCGCCTGAGTCATTTCCTGCATTGTCTTCCCGGCATCATTAACCAGTTGAACGCCGTTCTCAACACGCTGACTCGACTCTTCAATCAATGCGGCAATCTCTTTCACCGCGTTGGCGCTGCGCTGCGCAAGGTTACGCACTTCGGAAGCCACCACGGCAAAACCGCGCCCCTGTTCGCCAGCGCGCGCCGCTTCGACGGCGGCGTTAAGCGCCAGAATATTGGTCTGGAAGGCGATACTGTTGATCATGGTGGTGATGTCGCTGATTTTTTTCGAGCTGTCATCAATCTGCGACATAGTTTTAACCACCTGGCCGACGAGTGCTTCACCCCGGCTGGCAATCTGCGTTGCATTTGCTGTCAGGGCCGTAGCCTGGTGTGCGTTGGTGGCGTTATGTTTCACCGTTGCGCTGAACTGCTCCATGCTGGCGGCAGTTTGCTCCAGTGCTGCGGCTTGCTGCTCTGTACGCGAAGAGAGGTTAATGTTGCCGCTAACAATCTCCCCCGCGCCCTGACGTACAGAATCACTGGCATCTTTGATCTGCCCGACGATTTGACGCAGTTGTGCCTGCATGGTCTGCAGCGCAAAGAACAGGCTATGGCGATCGCCAGATTTGACGTTAATCTCGTTATCCAGTTTGCCGTCTGCGACGGCCAGCGCGATGGTTGCCGCTTCCAGCGGTTCGCCGCCAATCGGTTTCAATACTTTGCGGCTAAAGACGATACCCAGTAAGGCGCTAACCAGCAGAATGCTGAGTACCATCAGAATGATGGCGTTCATCAACTGACGGTTGGCCGCTGCCATCACCTGGCTGACAGGTGCGACGACACCCAGATACCATTTGTCGGGACTGTTGCCGATAGACACCGGCTGCCAGGTCACTAAAGCATCCTCACCGAGGATAGCATCAGGCTGTTCCACCACCTGTGAAGAGAAATTATTGGTGTTGCCCGGAAAGGGTTTGCTGGTCATTTTCTTATCAGGATAAGAGATAACTTTGCCTGCGGTGGACAACAGTACGGCGTAGCCGCCACCTTCCCAGGGTTTAATTTGATTGACTTTTTCCTGCAATGAGGCAAGTGAGATATCCGAGGTGATCACAGCATGCAGTTTGCCCTGACTGACCACCGGGGCGGCGACGGATGTCAACAGCGTCGGCACGCCGTTGTAAGCGTAGCTATAGGGTTCAATCAGCGTGTCTTTCTGGGATTTTTGCGGTACGAGGTAATAATCACCCTGACCTGGCGTCAGATAAGAGAGCAGGGGGTGCATCTTGAAATTGCCTGACTGATCGCGATCAACGAAGAAGGCATACCGCCCCTTCGGTGCCTGATCGGGCTTATCTGCAAAATCCGCATCTTTTCCGTCAAAGGCGTTTTCTTCAAAAATCACCGAGATGGAAAGGTAATCAGGATTATCACGCAGAGCGGATTCCATCATTTTATCGGCGACTTGACGATCCGTTATCCCGGCTGCCGGTAAGGCAATCAGACTGTGGCCGAGATTATGCGCAACATCGCGCGCATAATTAAGGTCTTGCTGAATTTTCAGGGCTTCACTCTGCGCAATCTGGTGTAAGTATTTTTCTGCTAATGATTTTTGCTCGTTGCTGGACTGCCAGCTCAGCACGCCAATGGTTGCAACAAAGCCGAGAGTGATGGTTAACGCGCCGGTGAGCAACATTTGCGCACGGGTACTCATCTTTTTTTGAACATACTGTCTTGCCATCACCGTACCTCTGATCTCAACGTATAGCACCATTACAATCCCGCAAATCGGGACTGCCTTCCTTGATGTCTATCGGCGTATGTTTTTTGATCTTTAGTTGTTAAAAATGCAGCCGTTTTGGCGTAAAAATGCACAAAAAAAGGCGTGTGTAGCAGGAGTGATCGCTGAGGCGCGTGGAACGCGAAGGAATATATCGAGTGTAGCGTTACTTCTGGTTGGTTAAGTTGCGGTTAAATATTTCGCTTTGGTATTAATTCAGCAGGTGTTGTTGACGGGCGCAACGGGGAAAACACAACAACCGCGCAGGCGCGGCTGTTGTCAAAATCGGACGCTTATTTAAAAGGCCAGTTAAATTCGCCAATCACCGATAACGGATAACGTGTACCGGTTTGCCAGCTACGAATACTTTCTGCGACCAGCGGGGAACGCAGGTTTTTCGCATTCAGGATTTCATCAGCGCTGACCCACAGGCAGCGGTCAATATCACTGTCGTGCGGCTCGGTGGCGCAGATGTCTTCGAGATCGACGGCAAACAGAAAACGCAGGAAAGGGGTTTTGTCCGGCGCTATCCACTGATGCATACGAATAAAGGCATCGGGCGTGGCGTGAATACCTGTCTCTTCCCACAGCTCGCGTTTTGCAGCCTGCATCAGCGTTTCATTGGCTTCCAGGTGGCCGGCAGGCTGATTCCACAGTGCCTTGCCGCTGATTGTCTCTTCTACGACCAAAAACTTACCCTGCGCATGGACGACGCAGGCGACGGTGACATGAGGTTTAAACATACTTTCCTCTTTGTTTATCAAAGTTATTCATCAAACCCATCGGCCATATCCGGCCAACTGATCTCGCCACTCTGCTTGTTGATACTAATATAGGCCACCGGTGGAGACGTCTCGCTATCCGCACTGCCACGGCACAGCGCCGACTGGTGATCTTCGCGAACGATAATCTGAATCTCTTTTTGCGCGTTCCAGCTTTCATAAAACACACAGTGATAATCGGTGCGCAGGGAAAGCGTGGCGATACGCGTGGCTTTATCGACAGAGAGCGGGTTAATGTCGTCGCGATAGCGATCGCCTTCGTCAATAGACGCAAGCTGTGATTTTTTAAGCCAGCCGCGAATGATGCGGTGATCGGGACCGTACCAGTTCACCTCAAGAAAATCATCCTCGGACTGCTCCTGAGCGGAAACACTATCACCCGGCACCAGGAAGACCGACGAGCTACGGCACTTTTCATTGGGCATCGTGTAAAACCATACGCGCGCCTGACCTTGAACGCGGTATCGGTTATTGGCCGAAGGGGCTTCGCGCACACGTGTACGCAAGGTGTCGTCTGCCCACGCCTGGCATTCATGGCTGACCGGCAACGAGGTGGGCTGGGTGGTCAACTCATCGGCCGTCACCCAGCCGGTGACAAATGCGCCGTTGGTATCCCGGTAGCGTACATAGCGAAAGGGATGAGTGGGGGAGACCCCGCCTGATTTCCCGTATAAGACCGAGCTTCGCAGGACTTCAACGGTATCGCCGTTGACTAAAAAAGCGGGAAGCTGGCATTCCGAGCCGGGGGCAGAATAAAAGTGCAACCGGTCAGGGCTGGTCACTTTTGCAACTTCGAAGAGATAATCTGCTTCGCCTGCGGCCCTCCCGCCGATGGTCTCGCAAGTTTCATTAGCAAAACATGATGACGAAACAGCGCAGAGCAGCAAAAAAGCCGCAACCCGTAACAACATACCTTCTCCTCATCCATGACAAATTTCAATTAATGATTAGTTTGCGGAATTATTCAGTATAAACAGCGTGTTTATTTCACTTCTCGCCACTGGCCATTGGGCAGCCCATCGAGGGTATATTCACCCAGCGCATAACGAATGAGGCGGAGAGTGGGAAAGCCAACGTGTGCGGTCATTCTACGGACCTGGCGATTACGGCCTTCGTAAAGCGTGATTTTAAGCCAACTGGTGGGAATGGATTTCCGCTCGCGAATGGGGGGATTGCGCGGCCACAGCCACTCTGGCTCACTAACTCGTTCAATGCCGGCGGGCAGGGTTGGGCCATCATTCAGGGTGACACCGTCGCGCAACACTGCCAGCGCCTCTTCACCCGGCTCTCCTTCAACCTGAACAAAATAGATTTTCCCGGTACGTTTCCCCGGCTGTGTCAGTTTCGCCTGCAATTCACCGTCGTTCGTTAACACCAGTAAACCTTCACTGTCGCGATCGAGACGCCCCGCCGCGTATACATTTTGAACAGGTATATACTCTTTAAGCGTACTGCGTCCTGCCTCATCGGTGAACTGCGGCAAAACATCATAGGGTTTATTAAACAAAATCACCCGCTTTGGCTGGTTTTCGCGTCGCGGCTTAGTAGCTTGTCGTGAGCTGAATCGCTCAAGGTGGTGATTTCTAAAAGAAGTTTTCTTCATGGTATTTTCAGTGGTTATCAATTGCCGCATTATAACTGAAACATGATTGCCTTTCATGGAACCCAACTATCAGGTAGTATTGACAGGCTAATTACAATTCATTAACAAAAATCAGTAACAACCAGAAGCGCTCGAAGGAGAGGTGAATGGAAAGCAAAGTAGTTGTTCCGGCGGAAGGTAAGAAGATCACCCTGCAAAACGGCAAGCTGAACGTTCCGAATAACCCGATTATCCCGTTCATTGAAGGTGACGGTATCGGTGTCGACGTTACCCCTGCGATGCTGAAAGTGGTCGATGCCGCTGTGGAGAAAGCCTATAAAGGCGAGCGTAAAATTTCCTGGATGGAAATTTACACCGGTGAGAAGTCTACCCAAATTTACGGCCAGGACGTCTGGCTGCCCGCTGAAACTCTCGATCTGATTCGTGAATACCGCGTTGCTATCAAAGGCCCGCTGACCACGCCAGTTGGTGGCGGTATCCGCTCTCTGAACGTTGCCCTTCGTCAGGAGCTGGACCTGTATGTCTGCCTGCGCCCGGTACGTTACTACCAGGGCACGCCAAGCCCGGTTAAACACCCGGAACTGACCGACATGGTCATCTTCCGCGAAAACTCCGAAGACATTTACGCCGGTATCGAATGGAAAGCGGACTCTGCTGACGCAGAGAAAGTGATTAAATTCCTGCGTGAAGAGATGGGCGTGAAGAAAATTCGCTTCCCGGAACATTGCGGCATCGGTATCAAACCGTGTTCCGAAGAAGGCACCAAACGTCTGGTACGTGCGGCTATTGAATACGCTATCACCAACGATCGCGATTCACTAACCCTCGTACACAAAGGCAACATCATGAAGTTCACCGAAGGCGCGTTCAAAGACTGGGGCTACCAGCTGATTCGCGAAGAGTTCGGTGGTGAGCTGATCGACGGCGGCCCGTGGCAGAAGATCAAAAACCCGAACACCGGCAAAGAGATCATCATTAAAGATGTGATCGCTGATGCGTTCCTGCAACAGATCCTGCTGCGTCCGGCTGAATATGACGTTATCGCCTGTATGAACCTGAACGGTGACTATATCTCCGACGCCCTGGCAGCCCAGGTAGGCGGTATCGGTATCGCACCGGGTGCTAACATCGGTGACGAATGTGCACTGTTCGAAGCTACTCACGGTACTGCGCCGAAGTATGCGGGCCAGGACAAAGTGAACCCGGGTTCTGTTATCCTTTCCGCTGAGATGATGCTGCGTCACATGCAGTGGTTCGAAGCCGCAGACCTGATCGTGAAAGGCATGGAAGGCGCTATCGCTGCCAAAACCGTGACCTACGATTTCGAACGTCTGATGGAAGGCGCTAAGCTTTTGAAATGTAGTGAGTTTGGCGACGCGATCATCGCGAACATGTAATCCTGTTTCTGGGTTAAAAAAGAACGGGAGCCGATTGGTTCCCGTTTTTTATGCGACTCAGGAAATCTTCCCCAAAATTTTCCCCAAAACCCCCTCTGAAAACGATGCTTAGCCGACCATAATCCAGTTTTTATCTCAGTCATCATGATATTTCAGTCTGTTTCGCCGATACCTACCGGTAAGGTTAGGGCAAACATCATGACGATTTTTCCCTGGTAGGTCAGGTGGATATGGCAAAATTATTGTTTAATGGTTCTATACACCAAATCACTCTAGTGGATGGCAATGGAAACCTAAAAAATATGTTCTTAGACACATCGACTCAATGCTTGATACCAAAGATCTGGGTAAAATCCAGAATCAGGTGTCGCGTTTTTGCCCTGGATAAAACGAAGAGTTTTGTAACGGGAGCAAAGTAGCAGCAGAAAAAGCAGCCCAAGAATAAGTTGTGGTAAGTTTATTTATGCTGGGCCATGGATTGGCACCGTTGTCAGGGAGAAAGTCATTTTTGAAGACTTCCGATAAATTCACCCGGTGTGATGTCATTTAAAGATGCAGGTGCTTTCACCAAATTATATTCCCTGCACCCGTTGATAAACTCCATGGCTCCATAGCGCGATATACGTGATATTCAGGTGAGATCCATAATACCAACGCTTGAATACGACAGTGCTAATAGCCTTCGCTGAAAAAGTTCCGCAAAAGAAATTAATGCCAGTACTGTGTCTTTTATGCCCATCCCGGCAACATTTTGATGTTTAGCGACCTATGAGATCATGCACAGAAAACAGTCCGGCATCATGAAGCGATCCTGACGCTAATGATTGAGATTGTCGCATTGGCAAGGCGCGTTGCTGACTGACGTAAAAACACTGAGCAGGCAGCAGGAAAGACATTATTTTATTTAAGGATATACGTATCTTAGCCTAAGCGGAGATGCTAATTTAGTAACGGAAATCACCGTACTATCCATGGAGGTTTACTGTGAGTGTATATGTTTTTTATTACAACGAATCGGGTGCACGAGTCTTTCCCAAAAGTAGCGTAAATGAGGAAGCAAAGGCGCTTCTCAAACGGAAGGGTTACAAAAAACATCATTTTGAGGTCAACGCTGAGAGCGCTAAGGATGCTATCGCGATGATGAAACAAAATGATGATGAATATCTTAAGGAATTAAAAGACTATTCTGACAGCCTACTTTTTGTTGGCCTGGCTGGGGTTGCTTCACATTTGTAAAAGGCGTCAGAGCAGCATCAGAAAGAAGCCTGTGTAAGGTGAGGTAGAATCACAGGCTTTTACCGTCGTAACGACGTCGGTAGGCGTTGTCGCGCTTCATGATGCCGCCGGTCTGGATAGAGGATCAGACGATAAATATCCTTTAAGGACGCACCGTTATCTTTCGGCGCACCCGGATATCTGATAAGCAGGGATCCAATGAGGCCATCATTGAATGAGCTAAAAATACGAGCAATATGATGGACCATTGCGCAGTTGCGCTTTGCGAGACTGCGCCTGCCTGGATAACTTATTTTTGATTAAAAATAAGCCTCAATGTTGATGCAATAGCGATGATGCTACCGATAATCATAACAGTCGCAATAAACCTCCTGTGGTGCGATACGAGATCCATCATCCCGTTGACCAGACAGAACGTCATAAATCCTATACTTATCCAGCGAATATGATTTTTATTCAACGCGTCCACCTTTGTTGGCAGGCTAATATCCCTACCATCTTATCTCAATGTTATGTATACATTTTCAACAAATCATCAACGCCAAAAAGTAATAAGGCAGGTCGTTGAGGTCTGCGATAAGACAGGAGCGCGAGCCGAAATACCACGCTGTTAGTGGGCACTAAAGCTTACCCGAAAACGATGCTTCACACCTTTTAACCTCAGGCGCATCTTGTGTATCACGAAAATGCGTTGCCTCACGTAAAAGCCTGCTACTTTCGGCTATTCTTTCTCTATCAAATAGTCCAAAGGAGCATTCAGATGAGTCAGCGCGGAGTCGTCCTTCATCATGAACACCGGATTGGTTATGTCATCATTCGCGATGAATTCGGCAATCACACAGTCGTAAAACTGCTAACAGGAAACGATATCGAAAGAGGTGATATCATCGTTGGTTTCCTGCATGGTGAAGGCGACCAAACCCTCCATAACGAAACCCAGGATGTCTCGCTGGATGTTCATATTCAGGGGCATGGATTATCCGAAGATGCAACAATCCAGATGATTCAAAAGGCCCACTGAGTTACGCGTTATTGCGTGATCCAGGTGCCGACTAGTCAGAAAAACATTTGGCTGACGGGATAGCGACGCATTTCGCCATGCAGGACTGTCGCGTCAGCCATTCTGGGTATTTACAATGAGTGATGTAAATAAGCCCCCCGTCGATGGGCCTGGTCACAGCGCAAGTGTTGTGATTACTGGCGTCCTGTCAATAAATCCGACCGCATTTTAACGAATCCATAAAGTGAACATCTGGCGTTGGCAAGTGCTTTCAGGAAATAATTTATCGACGAAGAGAAAAGTATTTGATAATACGAAGCCTGCTAATGATTGTTTAAAATATAATTAAATGGCCGGGGGATTATTTTCGACAAAAGAAAAAGGACAGTTTCGACATCAAAACTGTCCGAGAATGCGGTAGAGAATGTTAAATCGTATTTCCTTCACATGCGTACTTTATATCTTTCCTAAGCGAAATTTACCAACGCATTTTTTTCTCGTTGTGGATTGAGAAAATTGATGATCGGGTTATTAATGTCGGGCTTTATTGGTTAAGGCTTAACATTCGCCCTCAGCAGGAGAGGGCACTTAAGCATAAATTACGAACCATACTGATGCTGATCGTTGTTAATACGTCCTAACACGCGATAGGGCTTACAGTCCGCAAGCCAGGCTTTAATCTCTTCTGGCGGGATTGGTCTCGAAAAATAATAACCTTGTGCCTCATCACAGCCAAACTCGGTTAGCATTTGCGCCGTCTCATGATCTTCAACCCCTTCGGCCAGCACCACATAATGGAGTTCTTTAAGCATCATGATGACATTACGGGCGATGATACGACTGCCGGAATCAGTCGTTATCTGACTGACCAATGAGCGATCCAATTTAATCACATCAATAGGAATGCGACGCAAGTAACTGATATTACTGTAACCGGCGCCAAAGTCATCCAGCAGAATCTGGAAACCTAGCAGTTTCAGGCGATCGAGTTCTTCAAGCGCGGCTTCACTTTCCAGAACTTTTTCTGTCTCCAGACACTCAATGCGAATATCAGCCGGATACAAGCCCGCATTGAGAACATTATTTTCCAGCTCATCCGCAAAGCCGGGACGAGAAAAATCACTCACTGTCACGTTAATCGAAACAGGGAGGGTAATACCCTGGCTACGCCAGGATTTCAGTTGCGCGATGACCGTTTTGATGACCCACTGGGTAATTTCCGACATCAGACTGGTTTTTTCTGCCAGCGAAACAATGGTTGCCGGAGAAATATTGCCAAGCTGTGGATGTCGCCAGCGCAGCAGAGCTTCCACCCCTTCTGTTTTGCCAGAGCGCAACGATACCTTCGGTTGAAAAACCAGATACAGTTGGCTGGTTGATTTAATCGCCTCACTTAAGTCATAAAGAAGTTTAAAGTCTTTATTTCTTTTATGATCAAGGATGGGATTAAATTGCAGGACCGGAATATTCTGGCGGATTGATTCGTGCAGGGCGCTGATCGCCTGACGCACAATTTCATGGGCATCATCTTCCCGTGGCGAGAATTTGACGTAGCCGGTATGGATAGTCAGCGTAATATCAATGTTTTGCGCCATTTGCGCCCGCGTTCCTGGCAGCGTTTCTGCGCGTTTAACGAGCGTTAAGGCTTGTTCAATCTCAACCAGTACCGCAAAACGGGCAGGGGCGAAAGAGTATAAAAGAACATTCTCTTTTAACCGCAGACGTAGACGCAACAGCGGGATAAAACTGCGCAGCATATTATCCACGGCGTGCAATCCCAGATAGCGGATTAACTCGTAAGCACGAGGCATATCAATGCAGTCAAATATCACCAGGCCATAGGTTTTAGGGTCTTTTTCCAGCGTTTTTTGCTCCATTTCACGCAGCAAAAACTGGCGGTTGGGAAGCCCGGTAAGCGTGTCTACGCGACCAATAGAATAGCGCGCTTCGAGGTAGACTGCGGAAAGCTCTGCGATACGGTTAAAACTTTCTATTTGTTGCATTGTTGGGGTGAATACGCTGGAACTACTGACACAAAGTGTGCCAAGCACCATCCCCTCTTGCGTCATCATCGGCGCCGAAGCATAAAACAGAATATCGCCGTTTTGCACCAGTGGTTGATGGGAAAAACGGGAATCCAGTCGGGCATCAGGGCAGACAACGGTCTGCCCGCTATCGCGCGAGTACTGGCACATCGTTTTTTCTATCGGGACTTTAAAATGTTCGAGCGGCACATTTTTAACATATTTGATATATTGGTAGTCATCATCAAATACGGTAATAAAGCAGCCTTCGACATTCATCACCTCGCAAGCAAGGCAGGCATACTCTGTCAGGGCTGCATCGCGGACTTTATCCTCTTTACGCAATAATTCCAGCGCCGCCAGCCGTTTGCTTTCGCTTCTTTTAAGTCCCGTGAACATTGCGAGCTCCTGCTCAGATAAATGAGGCTGTTAGGTTATGCTCTGTCGACAACATCACTGGCCAGGATGACATCTACTATGACTGTTAAATTTAGCCCACCGTCTACCACCAGCCGAGTTGAGTACCAGCGACGGCAACAACAGCCACAATGAGCATAATGATTGTTGACTTTCTCACGAACTAGCTCCTGAGCTGGCAGCCTTTGCCAGCGATGCAGATAATAATTAAATAGAAGAAAATAAGATAATTCTCAAGCAAAAAAACGCACTAAAGTGAATTAATTGAGCCGTAAAAACGGCTGTTTGCTTTTTCCGTTTTTATCCTGATACATAGCGCGATCGGCGATGCGCAATGCACTGTCAGCATCAATAGTATCAGGATTAATTTCGACCACACCGATACTGGCTCCGGGATAAAATATATTCACGGAACCCAGTCGATATTCTCCAGTGAGACATTTGTGCAAATTTTGCTTAAGGGAGGATAATCTTTCGGTCTGTGTTTGATCGCGCGGCCCGCCTGGACAGGCAATTAAAAATTCATCACCGCCAAGCCGCCCGACCACATCATCTTTATCGCAACCATCCAGAAGACGACGCCCAATCTGAATAAGGAATTGATCGCCTGATTCATGGCCAAGCTCATCATTTATTCTTTTAAAGTTATCGAGATCAATAAACGCAATAATAATCTGAATATCAAGGTTCCTGGCAAGAGAAAATAGCATTGTCAGATTATCAAAGATCGCCCGACGATTAGGCAGGCCGGTCAGCGGATCGGTATAAGAGTGGGCGATGAGTGCCGCGTTAGCTTCGCGCAGTTGTTCCACCAGGTGGTCTTTTTCGATGGAACGCGCTATCAGCCCGGCGAAAAGACGTAAAACGTGCTCACCGCGAACGCTCAACTTACGCGTGTCCTTACTGGCGGCGCATAGCGTGCCATAAAGCGAACCATCCGCCAGATGCACAGGCATGCTTAAGTATGTGGTGATCCCAATTTTTTGCGCCGCTTCGCAATCTGCCCACTGCGTTGCCACGTCATCGCTAAAAAAACAGCCCTCATCCAGCGCGCGCTTACACAGGCTGTCACCCCACGGCAGAGAAAAACCCTCTGGAAGATCAAGTTGTTTGCTGTTTCGCGCATACTGGATATGCTGAAAACCACCATCATCGTCAATCTTGGTAAGGTAAGTCGATTCCATTTCAGTGACCATCTCCAGCATTTCAAGGAGCTGTCGCACCAGGCTTTCAAGGGATTGATCTTTATGGAGTGTTTCGGAAACTCGGGCCAAAATGAAATCGGACATTACGCTCATTAACTCCTGTGCACTGCGCGTTGTATGCACTTGATGCTGAAAATATAGACTCGCCATATTAAAGCATGGCTTAAATAAGTTTTATATATCGGCAGCGTCAAACGGACGGTTCAGGAGATTGCGTAAAAAAAGCCCCGTTGATGAGACGGGGCAAAAACTCATTGATTACGGAATGATGTTCTCTGGTCATGGGTGAGAACGAGGCAAATATATCTGCAAAAAGTGGCGTAAGGATGGAGAAATCATGGAGATGTCAGGCGTAACGCATTAAGCTAAATTTCTGGCTTATTATTTCAATATGGATAATTTGATGCGTAATATTTTCTTCTTTTTCATTTGTGCATTAACGGCATGCTCCACGCCACCGGGTACGACTCGTCAACCCGTAGCAGGAAAAGCCAATCAGGCTGCGGTGCATTGTCTGCAGGTGGGTGGGCAACGCGTGCCTGTGCAAAGCCCCCTGGGGGTGCGCACAGAATGTAAATTGCCAGGCGGTGAAGTGATAGATGAATGGGAACTGTGGCGACGCGATCACCCTCAATCTCGCTCGTGACACGCTACCTGCATCAGGGTAAACTTGGTTAAGAATAATCTTATTTTCCATGATGCATGTGTACGCGAGAGAATTATGTTTCAGTTACGACCGGGTAGCCTGGCGATGGTCATTGGCGCGCAAACGCCTGCCGGGCGCTGTAATATTGGTAAATCTGTAGAGTTATTTGGCCTTTGCCAGCCAGGCGAGATGTTTCTGAACCCGGTCAATGGTGTGATGACGCGCATGCCGCAAAGCGCGAATCGTGCTTTGTGGCTGGTGACGGGTGATGTGCGGTCTTTCGATGGGCAACAAGGTTTCGCCTTTGTTCGTGCCGAACACCTGATGCCTCTCGACCCGGACAGCCTGCCTGAACATCATCGCGAGCAGGTGATTTCCTGATTTATAGCGATTCCAGCCATTCTGCCAGCACCAGCGCATGATTTTGCCTGGTGTCTTTGGCGGCATAGAGCAGGGTGAGAACACCGCTTTGACGCTTCGCATTAAGCGTTTGTCCGGCCTCTCGCTTATCCGCAAGTTCCGCAAGGTATGCTTCCCGAAACGCGGCGAAATCCAGTACATCGGCGTGAAAGGCTTTACGTAAATCGCCCGATGGGGCCAAATCCTTACACCACTCGTCATAGTTCAGATCGGTTTTTTTAACGCCGCGCGGCCACAGGCGATCGACCAAAACCCGATAGCCATCCTGTCCGCAGGCTGGATCATAGACGCGTTTACATTGAATCATCTGTCTGTTCCCTCTCTTCGATAAAGGCGACGAGTTCCGCGATCTGCTGGTGGGAAAACACGCGAATGCCGTTTGCCTCCAGCAGCGCGGCAGCAACACCCATTCCTGGACGTTGAACGCCGCTAAAAGTGCCGTCGTAAATCTGCTGGCTACCACAGGTGGGGCTGCCGTCGGTCAGTAGTGCTGCACAACAGCCTTCTGACTGTGCGGTTTTTAGGGCCAGCCAGGCGGCGAGCTGATAGTGCGCGGTGACATCCTGGCCGCTATCTTCAACAATCTGTGCTGCGCCGCCCATTACATCCTGGCCGTTGCCAGCGCGTATTTCTGCGGGTGAACGTGGAACCGGGAGCCCTGCCGCCAGTTCCGGGCAATGGATCACCAGACGCTGTTCCTCCTGTAAGTAGGCCAGCGTTTGCTGCAATGCCCCTTTTTTAGTGCCGTTATAGCGAACGTTGAACCCCATCAGGCAGGCGCTGACCAGAATTTTACTGCGCATTTTTTCTCCAGCTTCGACGCATCTGTTGCCTTAAGCACCGTTTTTATCGGAATACGGCAAAATATGCCCTGCCATTTTTAATGTGTTGTGATGTAGACGAAAGATCGCTAATGTGAGGTTCCTTATGTTATTCGTTAATTGCTCTGACATAGGGACCCCTTCATGACCCATATTCCCGTTAAAGATACCCTGCGAATTGCCCTCGTTGGTGATTACAATCACGACGTTGTCGCGCACCAGGCCATTCCGCTGGCGATCGACGATGCCGCCGCCGTCCTTGAGATTACCGCAGATTACGACTGGCTGGCGACCTCCGAGATTAAAAGCCGTGATGACCTCGTTGGCTATGATGCAATCTGGGTCGTTCCGGCAAGTCCGTATAAAAATCCCGAAGGGGCCTTTATTGCCATTCAGTATGCGCGGGAAAACGCGATACCGTTTCTTGGCACCTGCGGCGGTTTCCAGCATGCCATTATTGAGTATGCCCGCAACGTAATGGGGGTGGGCGATGCCGCGCATCAGGAAACCGACAGCGCTGGCCGGATGGTGATTGTTCCGCTGAGCTGCTCGCTGGTCGAGCAGGAGGCGGAAGTTGAATTACGCCCGAATACGCTGATTGCCCGTGCTTATGGGCGGGAGAAAATCAGTGAAGGCTACCACTGTAACTACGGTATCTCGCCTGATTTTGCGGCCGAGCTGGAGAAAAGCGATATGCGGGTCACTGGCTGGGATGAAGATGGCGAAATTCGTGCGGTTGAGCTGAGTAACCATCCATTCTTTGTCGCCACCCTTTTCCAGCATGAGCGTAATGCCCTTGCCGGACGCCCGGTTCCGCTGGTGCAGGCGATGCTGAAAGCCGCGAAAGATTGAGTCAATGAAAACAGGCCGCACAGGCCTGTTTTATTATTTATGTCGCCATTTCGCGATCGCGCCCGGCCCATGCCCCAAACAGCGCCATCACTACGGACAAGATCGCGCAGGCGATAAGCGGGATTTGCCAGGAACCGCTGGCATCGTGGATTTTCCCCATCAGCGGGGGGCCGCAAGCCGCCAGCAGATAACCTACCGACTGTGCCATCCCTGACAGTGCAGCGGCCTGATGCGCGGAGCGGGCACGCAGGCCAATAAAGGTCAGCCCAAGGATCATAGTGCCACCCGACCCAAAGCCAAACACCAGCGTCCAGACAACGGCCTGATCCGGCCAGAGCCAAAAACCGGCGGCACTCATTGCGCACAGCAGGGCAAAGAGTACGGCCAGCGCACGCTGGTCACGCAAGCGGTGCAGAATGAGCGGAACCAGAATACCCGGCGCCGCCGTGGCGAGCTGGAGCAGGCCGTGCAGAGAACCCGCACCGGACTCGCTATAGCCATGGCTGATCAGAATTGCCGGTAACCAGCCAATCACCACGTAATAAATCAGCGAGTTAATCCCTAAAAAGAGCGTTACCTGCCAGGCAAGCGCTGAACGCCAGATCCCACGACTTTGCGCCAGCGGGCTGCCTGATAAGCTGGCGGGCTTTGCGAAACGCAACTGTGGTAGCCACAGCAGCATCGCAACGAGCGGGAAGACCATAAGCATCAGCAACGCGCCGTGCCAGCCTGCACCCATCAGCGCAATCGGGACAACCAGTGCAGAACCGAGTGCCGCCGCAGCCCCCATGGTCAGCGAATACGCGCCGGTCAGTTTAGCGATCTGGCCTGCATAATCCCGTTTAATGATCCCCGGTAGCAGCACATTCCCCATCGCGATGCCGCAACCGATAATGGCGGTGCCAATAAAAAGCAGCGCCGGTGCGGGTAGAGAACGTATGGCGATGCCTGCACATATCAGCAGCATGGCGGCAAAAAGGCTACGCTCCATACCCAGGCGCCGGGCAATGCCTGCCGCCAGGGGAGACACAAGCGCAAAGGCCAGCAGCGGCAGAGTGGTGAGCATCCCGGTCTGCGCGGTGGTTAAGCCATAATCATTCCGAATGGAGTCAAGCAGCGGTGCGGCCCCGGTAAAGGTGACACGCAGAGTGGTAGCAATCATCAGGATCCCCGCCATAAGCAGTGCCCCTTGTTTGCCCCGTGAGGAAATCGTCGTGGTCATTGTATTCTCAGGATAAATAGCAGAACCCTACCATACCTGTTTTTCGCGCTGATATAATCAAGCTAAAATGACAATTTATCGCTAAAATCGGACAACATTATGCAGCACGGCCTTGGCCTGGATGGCTTTAATCCTGACAGTCAGCAAGAGGCGGCCCTGGCGTTTAGTATTACCGTCGAGGCCGATGAGCAGCGGATCCCGCGGCATCGTCACCGTAAGGGGCAGCTAATTCTGGCGCTGAGTGGGGCGATCACCAGTGAGGTGGAAAACGCTCGCTGGATGGTGCCGCCTCATCACGCTGTGTGGATACCGGGGCTTGTTGCTCACAGTAATCTCGCGACGCCGGGGGCGAAGCTGTGCTTTTTGTTTATTGAACCTGAGTGGGTCGATATGCCAGCGCAGTGCTGCACGCTGAAAATCTCCCCACTGGTGCGCGAACTGATCCTGACGCTTTCTGCGCGTAGCCATCGCGAACGCCAGCAACCGGCAACTCAGCGTCTGGTGCAGGTTTTGTTTGATGAACTGCCCCGTCAGCCGCAAATGCAACTGCAACTTCCCGTTTCCCCGCACAGTAAAATTCGCCAGATGGTTGAAACCATGGAGCAGGCACCGGCCCGCTGGCAGACGCTGGCGCAATGGGCGCAGGAGTTTGCCATGAGCGAGCGCAACCTGGCACGGCTGGTGGTGAAGGAGACGGGACTGAGTTTTCGCCGCTGGCGGCATCAGATGTTGTTGATTCTTTCCCTGCGCTTGTTGATAAGCGGCGAGTCGGTACAAAATGTCGCCCAGGCGCTGGGTTATGATTCCACCACCGCATTTATTACGATGTTTAAAAAAGGGTTAGGGCAAACTCCCGGACGTTATCTTGCATCGCTTGGCAGTACATAATTATTTTCTGCTGCCAATTCCCTTTATGCTGTGTGGTTTATGGCTGTTTTCACGGTTGGTTGGCTTAGGATAAGTGATTCATATGGCGCTGCTGTTTTTAATAACTTTTTTAGATAATAAATGCACTTTTTGATATTTGTCTGATGATTACGGTTATGTGACTTTAGCCCTGAAATTTTACTAATAACAGGGCGTAAGGATTAGCATGGCAACCACATCTTCTAAAAAAATCGGTGCGCTTACCGCACTGGCATTGCTTTCAACTTTCTCATTTGCCGCTCACGCAGACAAACTGGCCGATATTAAAGCCGCAGGTGTGGTCAAAGTGGCGACCTTTGACGCGAACCCGCCGTTTGGCGCCATCGACCCGCAGAGCCACGAAATTGTCGGCTACGATGTGGATTTCGCCAAAGCGCTGGCGAAAAGCCTCGGCGTGAAGCTGGAACTGGTAGCCACCAACCCGGCGAACCGTATTCCGCTGTTGCAGTCCGGTAAAGTGGATCTGATTGTTGCTGATATCACCATTACCCCGGAACGCGCACAGGTTATTGATTTCTCCACGCCATATTTCGTGACCGGCCAGCAGTTCCTGGTCCCTGCCAGCGCGTCCGACAAACTGGATAGTTACAGCAAAGCGCGTATCGGTGCGGTAAAAGGCACCACTGGCGAGCAGGCGCTGCATCAGCGTTTCCCTCAGTCCCGCGTGCTGGCGTATGACGATATTCCACTGGCGCTGACCGCGCTGCGTAACGGCAACGTGCAGGCGATCACGCAGGACAGCACCATCCTGGCGGGCCTGCTGGCGGAAGCGCCGGATAAAGCCAAATTCAAAATTCTGCCAGACTTGCTTTCTAAAGAGGAGATTGGCGTGGGTGTCACCAAAGGCGAAACCGCGCTGCTCAAAGCGGTGAATGATGAACTGGTGAAACTGGAGCAGAGCGGTGAAGCCGCAAAAATCTACGACGTCTGGTTTGGTCCGCAAACCAAAGCCCCGACTCCACGCAGTTTTAAAATAGAAGCGAAGTAATATGTTGGCAGGTCTCTTTTCTACCTCCGTGGCGCAAGCCCCGGAGGCTTTTCCCGTGCAAAAAGGAACGGTGGAGTTTCGCCAGGCCAGCAAAAGCTATGGCGACCACCGCGTGTTGAAGGCGATTGATTTGCAGGTTGCGGCAGGGGAAGTCATTGCCGTATGCGGGCCTTCCGGTTCTGGCAAATCGACGCTGATCCGTCTTATCAACCAACTGGAAACCCTGACCAGCGGCGAAATTCTGGTGGACGGCAAACCCACCAGCCAGCTTAAGGGGCGCGAATTGCGCAACCTGCGCCGTCAGGTCGGTTTCGTGTTCCAGCAATTTAACCTCTATGCGCATCTGAACGCGCTGGAAAATATCACCCTGGCGTTAACCCGCATTCATGGCAAGTCGGCAGCAGACGCGAAAAAAATCGCTCTGGACCTGCTGGAACGTGTTGGGTTGAGCGACAAAGCCAGCCACTACCCGGCGCAGCTTTCCGGCGGCCAGCAACAGCGGGTGGCCATCGCCCGCACCCTGGCGGCAGGGCCGCATATCATCCTGTTTGATGAACCGACATCGGCGCTCGACCCGGAGATGATTGGCGAAGTTTTGCAGGTGATGAAATCGCTGGCCCACAGCGGGATCACCTTGATCGTGGTGACCCACGAGATGCAATTTGCCCGCGAAATTGCTGACCGGGTGATATTTATCGACGGAGGGGAAATCCTCGAACAGGCCGCACCGGAGGCGTTTTTCACCGCGCCGCAGCATCCGCGCGCCCGACGCTTCCTGCAAAAAGTGCTCAATCCGCTCCATGCTGACGGCAAGGAGCTGTAATGGGGATTCATCTCGACTGGGCGGGCGTCTTTACCGGCCAACCCGCACAATGGCTCACGTCTGGCTTTCTGACCACCATCTGGGTCACGGTGGTGGGGATTATCCTTGCGACCGCCATGACGGTGTTTCTGCTGGCTCTGCGTCTGGCAGGCGGCAAGGTGGGGCGAGCGGTAGTGGCGGGATGGGTTTCGCTGTTTCGCAATACGCCGCTACTGGTGCAACTGCTGTTCTGGTATTTCGCTGCCTGGAACGTGTTGCCGCTGGCATTTCGTCAGTACGTCAACGATGACCACGCCTTTAGTATTTTACCGGGAGATGTCTGGTGGTTTACCCCGGAATTTCTCTCTTCGGCGTGGGCGCTTGGGTTATTTACGGCGGCATTTCTGGTTGAAGAGATTCAGGCCGGGCTGCATGCTGTTCCGCGTGGACAAATTGAAGCGGCAAAATCGCAGGGTTTTAGCGATCTGGCGCTGTTTCGTTGGATACTTCTGCCGCAGGGGCTGGAGAACGCCTGGCAGCCGGTGGTGGGACAGTATCTGAACCTGATGAAACTCTCATCGCTGGCGACCGGCATCGGTTTTGCGGAACTCACCTACCAGACCCGGCAAATTGAAAGCTTTAACGCCCACGCGTTGGAAGCCTTTACGGTGGGAAGTGTGCTGTATCTGGCGCTGGGGCTGCTAATGAGTCTGCTGTTTAACCTGCCGCGCGGATGGCGGGCAATGGTCCGCAAGGAGGCACACCGTGATCGATAATCTTACCGTGATTACCGATAACCTCGGTTATCTGCTGCTGGGACGCGCCGCACAGGGCGAACCGGGCGGCGTGCTGTTATCGGTACTGATGACTCTGGGGGCGGCGGTGCTGGCATTCCCCGGCGGCGTGTTGCTCGCCTGCTGCGCGTGGCGTTTTGCGGGCTGGCCGCGCAAGCTGCTCTTTCTGTGGGCCGAGTTGATTCGTGGGATCCCGCTGATTTTTGTCATCTTCTGGCTGTGGTTTTTGCTGCCGTGGCTCACTGGCGCTGACTTGCCGGGGGCGGTTACTGTCACCCTGGCGTTAGCGTGGTTTACCTCGGCATCGGTCATGTACTCGACGCTGGCGGCGCTTAACGCATTACCGAAGGGGCAATATGAGGCGGCGATAAGCGGTGGGTTTGGCAGCCTGGACATTCTGCGCCTGGTGCTGCTGCCACAGGCGTTACGTAATGCCATTCCGTCTTACATGGGGTTGCTTATTGCTCTGCTGAAAGACACCTCTCTGGCCTTTATCGTCAATGTGCCGGAGCTGACCACGGTGGCCGGGCAGGTTAATAACCGGGTACAGGTTTACCCGGCGGCCCTGTTTATCTTCACCGGTCTGGTCTATTACCTGCTGTGTACTTTACTGGAGCTTGGGGTTAAACGCTGGCAGAGGCGGCATTTACTGCCGACCAATTAACAGCGAAACCAGACCTGCCGCAATCAGTGGCCCTACCGGCACGCCCCGGAACAGGGCCACACCCAGTACGGTGCCCACCAGAAGCCCTGCGACCAGCGAGGGCTGCGCGCTCATCAGTGTCACCCCACGGCCCCCCAGCCAGGAGACAAAAACCCCCACAGCGATGGCTATCAGCGATTTCCAGTTCAGAAAAGAGCTAATCAGCGTTGATGGTGGCAATGATCCGCTGGCGATAGGCGCCATAACGCCAATGGTCAGAATGACAATACCGAGCGTTAAACCCTGCTTTTCGACCCACGGAAAGTAAGCATTGAGCGGCGTGATGCGAATTATGATCAACACCATAACGGCAACGGCGACGGTGGTGTTGTGGCTAAAGAAGCTCAGTGCCACAAGGCCAATAAGGATAAAGAGAGTGGTATCAAACATGGAGAGTGTTTCGTTCCTTGCCAATGAAAAAATAAGCCTGCTTACATTACCTTACGCGGATGCGCATTGTTAAGCAGGCTTTTTATAACGAAACACACGTTTTCAGGCGTTTGCCTTAAATACCGGACAAAAGAGCGGCAGCGTTGCTCCCTTCACGCATAAAGACCGGGATCGTCTCCAGCCCGGCATTGACGGTAATTCGCTGCTGGCCCTGATAGCGCTCGCCATTCAGATCCAGCCAGCCATGATGTCCTGGCAACCAGACTTCACGTTGGCGTTGCCCCGCGTGCAGAACAGGCGCCACCAGAATATCCTCGCCAAACAGATACTGGTCTTCCACCTGCCAGCTTTGTGGCTCATCCGGGTAGTGCCAGAACAGCGGGCGCATCAGCGGATCGCCATACTGGTGGGCATTAGCGAACAGCGCATCCACATAGGGGCGCAGTTTTTCACGCACGGACAGCCAGTGCTGCATGATGGCATAGTTCTCTTCGCCGTAGCTCCACAGCTCATTAGGCGAACCACTGTTGCATTGCGGGATGCCGTTGCGGTAGCTTTCCGGCGGCTGGATTTGCGGTTCACGGTAGCCGTGCATACGCAGTACCGGGCAAAAAACCGCCCACTGGAACCAGCGGATCAACAGTTCGTGGAAAGCCGGGTCGTTAACATTTCCGCCCTGGAAACCGCCAATATCGGTTGTCCACCAGGGGATGCCCGCCAGCCCCATATTTAACCCGGCGGCGAGCTGGTTACGAAATGCATGGAACGATGAATGCACATCGCCGGACCAGGCCAGCACACCAAAACGCTGGCTACCCGCCCAGGAGCAGCGTACAAGGTTAACGATATCGCGCTCACCGCAGGCTTGCAGACCCTCATAAAAACCCTGGGCGAAATCCCGCGGATATTGATTCCCCACCTCCAGTACAGGCCCGGCGTGGTAGCGGTAGTTGTCAAAATCGTAGGCGCGATACTCCGGTTCGGCTTCATCCAGCCAGAACAATTTAATGCCCAGATCGTAATAGTTTTTCCTCACCGTCTCCCAGACAAATTCACGCGCCTGTGGGTGGGTGGCGTCAAAGAAGGTAGTGTTGCCCATAAAATCGAGATTAACCTGCACGCCGCGATCGCTGGTGACCAGTAAACCTTTGGCTTTCATCACCGGAAAGAGTGGGCTGCGTGCTTCCACCGTTGGCCAGACGGAAACCATCAGCTCAATGCCCATCGATTTCAGCTCGTCGACCATCGCCTTCGGATCTGGCCAGTCGATGGGATCAAAACACCAGGTGCCCTGATTCGGCCAGTGGAAGAAATCGATGACCATCACCGAGAGCGGCAGATGACGACGGCGGTACTCACGGGCGACCTCCAGTACCTCCTGCTGGGTGCGATAGCGCAGTTTGCATTGCCATAGGCCGCTGGTGAATGCCGGGGCAGGCGGCGGCGTTCCGGTGGCTTTGGCGTACTGGCGGGTAAGCTGCTGGACACTGTCAGCGGCGGTGATCCAGTAATCCATCTCCTGAGTGACGCGAGCAAGCCAGGTGGTCTGGTTTTTGGCGAAGTTGGCTTCGCCAATCGCCGGGTTGTTCCATAACAGACCATAGCCGAGGCTCGACTGCATAAAAGGGACGCTGGCCTGTGAATTGCGCTGCGCCAGCTCCAGCGCACAGCCTTTCAGATCCAGCCATGGCTGCTGATATTGCCCCATGCCGTAAACACGTTCATCCGGGCGCGATTCAAAACGGACGGTCAACTGATACTTGCCGCCGGGCAGCGGTTTAAATTCACGACCATCGAGTTTCAGGGCGCTGATATATTTGTCCTGGCTTTTTTCACTGGCACCAATACCGACGGTTGAACGCTGCCGCCACATCTCCTCAAGCAACAATTCGCCATGCTGGTTGTAAAACGCCAGTTGGCCTTTCAGATTAAGCACCGCGGTGATGTTACCGTTGCGCAGCGTTAGCTGTTCCGCGCCCGCGGTTATCTGTGACTGACAGGTCTGCGGTGGCAACAGGGCGTGCAGATTGTCGCTAAAGGCCGGGGCGCAGGTGGCACGCACGCGCAGGCTGTGCTCTCCCCAGGCTTCAACGCGCAGGATCTGACGCTCAAAGCGCCATTCAATACTGTCCGGGTGTTGGATAAGTTCGCTCATGAATAACAGGTCCTTTTTACGAGAGACTATGACGGGCAAGATTGATAGATTTCATGGTGTTATCGTCGAGTTTGTACCAGCGCAGGGTGGCAAAAGCGGCCAGCGACAGCAGCCCCGGCACCACGGTGAAGAGGGCAACAATGCAGTACATTGCAACCGATGTCTGTTCTGGCGCATTGGCGACATAGCCGCTCAGCCCTAACGTCCAGCCGACAATAGCGCCGCTGATGGCCATGCCGAGTTTGAGCACGGCGAGAAAGGTCGAGAAAATCACGCCGTCCATGCGTTTACCCTGCAACCATTCCCCGTAGTCGGCGACATCCGCCATCATGACCCACATCAGCGTGGTGGTGGCCTGGTAGAGGGTAGATACCACGAAAGTCAGTGGCACCAGCACGTATATTGATTTCGGCGCGAAGAAGAGGGCGATGCTCAGTACACCGGCGAGGACAGCACAGTAACCGAACATTTGTACTTTGCTAAAGTTGCGGGTCAGGCGTTTTGCCAGCGCGCTGCCTGCTGCTTTACCCAGAATATGTGCCCCCAGCATCCACATAAAATAGCTGGCGCTGCCCAGATAATAAGTGACGAAATACATCATCGCGCCAAGGCGAATGACCCCAAAACCGATATTGGTAATCACCAGCACAGAGACCACGCGCCACTGGTCGTTTCGTAATAAATCGCGTAATTCGCCGAGATAATTGTTGTGGGTTGCAGGCGCTTTAATGCGTTCGCGGGTATTAGCAAAGCAGATCCAGAACATGACGACGGCGGCACTGGCCATTATCGCCATTGCCCAGCGATAGCCGGATAATTTATCGTCACCACCGAGATATTGCGCCAGCGGCATCATAAAGAATGTCGACATTGCACCGCCAAGGGTGGCTAAAAAGAAGCGATACGATTGCAGTGAAATACGATCTTCGTTATTGGGAGTAATGACCGCACCCATTGAACAGTAAGGGATATTGATCGCCGTATACATCAACATCATAAAGGTGTAGGTAATTGTCGCGAACACCATTTTCCCGGTCAGGGTTAAAGATTCAGGCACGGCGTAGGTTAGCAGGCAACTGATGCCAAAAGGCAAGGCCAGCCACAGCATCCACGGGCGGAATTTACCCCAGCGTGAATTTGTCCGGTCGGCAAGATAACCCATTGCCGGGTCAATAATGGCATCGGCGGTACGGGCCAGCAAAAACATGGTGCCAACAAACGCGGCGGGTAATCCAACAACGTCGGTGTAATAAAACGTCAGAAATATAATGACATTATCCAGCCCGACATGGCTGGCCATATCACCGAGTCCATAACTGATTTTCTCTTTACGGGTGATCGTTAAATTCATTGTATTCACCTGGGTTTGTAAGGTTATTTCAGAAGTGCGCTACAGAATAAGGGTGTTGCAAGAATGTATTTATAACAATTGCGAGATTTGTCATCGGAATTATGGAAACTGCTTTTCGTGATACCGGTAACAATTTATTGAGCAGGCAATGCAAACCGTTATTTGGCGCTACGTTTTTAACGTGTTGGCAAGCTGGCGGCAGGAATCGTTTCAGCGCCAGGATATTCATTTGAATAACCCGAAACTGTCATCGAATTGTCACCCAGTAACATTATGAATAAGAAAACCGGGCTAAAAAGAGGCAGGTTGAAAATGAATGATTTTATGCTGACAGATGGCGTTATCATCGCGTCGTCATTTATCGCCATCATGGTGGTGCTGGTAGTTTCTGTTCTTGCGCTGGAAAAAGCGGGCTGGCCGTAGAGAGCGCTTTAATTGTTAGCCATTACAGCCATTTGCTCTCCGGCGGCCTTGTCACGGATACATGCTTTATTGATAGGTCACCGTATATTCCACGCGTCCATTCGCCGTACCGGCATTTACGCTGCTTTCTGTCTGCACATAGCGTGCATAGAGCGGTAGGGTAAGTGTCGTTGATGCGCTATTTGGAATGCTGGTGGTCAATTGTTCGTTGAGATTGATAATCCCTGTCGTGCTTTCAGTGGTAGAAAGCTGAATGCCCACGCCTGTCGCTTTTCCTGTTTCCTCATCAATTTTCATGATCCCTTTTGTCGCATCGACCATACCATTGCGCGGCGTTAATGTCAGCGACACGGAATTAAGGGTGAGCGGGTTGGTTGTGGTAACGCCATTAATGCTGGTGCTTGAATCACCCGTGGGCATATTGCCATAGAAGCGTTGGCAACTAATTAACTGAATGCTGGCGTTTTTCCATGGGCTACCGGTACCCACGCCTTTAAAAACTTTTTTGTTATGTTCGCCCATTTGCACCGACATATTGGTGCTGAGCGGCGCGATATTGCAGGTAGGAGTGTTGACTTCAAAATTTCCGCTGACGCTGAGTTTGGCAATATAAACAAGTTGACCTGATTGCCCGGCAGCAATACGGATACTGGGTAGTTTCGTGGCGGTTATGATGCCCGCCTGTGTCACATTGGCGGTTTTGATAAACTGGAGCCCCATTTTGAATTGCATCGAGGCGGGGATGTATTGTTCCATGCCCACGCCCTCTATATGCCAAAACGGGAAAGAGGGCTCGCTGGCATAGTTGGTTAAATAACGAACACCAATGCCATCCAGATCCGTCTTATAAACATCGCTAAATCCCGGAACCAACGTACCTGGCAAAGTATCGTATAGGTACATGAGATAGAGAGAGTTGCCGGAAGTGCACTTAATATGCCAGCCAGTAGGATTGTTTGACATGTTAATATACATTTTTGAGATTTGCGCGCCGACAGGGAGATCGGGCGGGACCGAGAAAATACGTGAATCAAGTGGCGCGACAACAGAGACCGGCCCGGTCGCCATATAGTCGGGTACTGGCTCAAGCGCACATGTTGCAACAGCCTTGCCCGTAACGCTCAGCAGTAGCAGACCCACTGCGTTTAAAACTATCCTTATCCTGTACATGATGCGGTTTCCTGAAAAGAGGGGATCATGTGGGATGATGGAGCATAGGGGTCGCTAAGAATTGAAATTTTCGCCGCCGGTTGGCCGGACCTACGGTGATACAGGATAACGATAAAAATTAAAAATAAAAATTGTAATAAATCACGCCCAAAGTAATAAATCACAACGTCTCTGCATGCGCTTTGGTACGCAGCAGAGAAACGTTCTTAACCTTCGCGGTGAAAACTCACCAGTTCAGGACGAGCAATGCGCAAATAATCTTTCGTATTGAGAATTATCGACTTTTCCAGTAGTCCGGCGTTGAAGGCAATATCTTCATAACGCGTAAAAAGTAGCGGGTCGGCAACCAGCTTGAGGTCGGGATGGAAACTGAACGGCGGGATCGCACCAAATACGCAAGCCGTTAATGTTTCGACTTCGGCAGGGCTTGCCAGCGAGGCTTTACTGCCGCCAAAAAAAGAGGCCAGCCGTGCTAAATCGGCCTGCAGGTCAGCGGCAAGGATCGCCAGCACATGCATTTTCACGCCATTGCCTTTGATTTTACACACCAGCGCTTTCGCTCCCTGGCCCAGCGCTGTACCTCGAATTTCACTCACGGCTTCACATTTACCGGATGCTTCATGCTCGACGATGCGGTAGCGTGCCTGAGCATTATCAAGGGTTTCAATAAGATGTTGATGGATATTCTGACTGGCAATCTCTGACATCATCACTCCTGGAGAAACGTAATAAAAACCAAGAGTAATTCAGTTACCCGAAGATGAAAATAAAAAAGCCGCCTCAAAAACTGGCGGCTTAAAAGTACTAGCACTTTACAAACGCTTTTATGTGTACTGTTAAAAAAACGACGTTCGCAAGGAACGAAGTAAGAATCGAGTTTGTCTGGGAAGTAATATGCCATATTTGCCACGATGCAAGGGGGCAAATAGCTGCATTTTTGTACCGTAATTTGCGCGTTTGCGGCGAGGAGAAAAAAGCCAGCGCGCAGAGCACTGGCTTTTTTCTATGTTTAGTTGGAGCTGGCGTTCTGTTTGTGGAAAAGCTCGCGGAACACCGGGTAGATATCTTCCTGATCGCGGATATGCTGGATTGCGAAATTATCAAACATCGTCTGCAGATGTTCATATTCGCGCCACAGCGTCTGGTGCGCGCGGCGTGTTATCTCGATATAGCTGTAATAACGCACCACGGGCAGGATTTTCTTCGCCAGAATTTCATGACATAGTGGTGAGTCATCGGCCCAGTTATCGCCATCCGATGCCTGTGCCGCATAGATGTTCCACTGCGCCGGGTCATAACGTTCTTTGACCACTTCATCCATCAGTTTCAGCGCGCTCGAGACAATGGTACCGCCGGTCTCCTGCGAGTAGAAAAACTCATGCTCATCAACCTCTTTCGCCTGGGTGTGGTGACGGATATAGACCACTTCTACGTTTTTATAGGTTCTGCTCAGGAACAGATAGAGCAGGATATAAAAGCGCTTCGCCATGTCTTTTGTCGACTGATCCATTGAACCAGATACGTCCATCAGACAGAACATTACCGCCTGGCTTGAAGGCTCCGGGCGTTTTTCATAATTTTTGTAGCGTAAATCGAAGGTGTCGATAAAGGGGACACGTTCGATTTTCGCGCGCAGTTCGGCAATTTCCTTACGCAGACGCTCTTCTTCCAGCAACTGGGCCGGTTCGCTTTTGGCGACAATGTCCAGGTCACTTTCGAGTTCACGTAGCTGACGACGCTTGCCTGCTGTCATCGCGGTACGGCGCGCCAGCGAGTTTTGTAGTGAACGCACTACGCTAATATTGGCGGGAACACCGTTTGCCGTGTAGCCGGCTCGGTGAGTCTTAAATTCATTGAGCTGACGCTGCTGGTTCTTTTTCAGGTTTGGCAGCGCCAAATCCTCGAACAGCAGATCGAGATATTCATCTTTTGAAATCTGGAAAACGAATTCATCCTGGCCTTCGCCGTCAGCGCTGGCTTCGCCCTGACCGCTGCCACCACCGCCACCGCCCCCCTGAGGACGCTCGATGCGGTCGTTTTGCACAAAATGGTCGTTACCCGGATGGACGCGATGGCGCAGACCGCCGCGTCCCTGATGAAACATCGGTTCGCTGATGTCCTCGTTCGGGATGGAGACGGACTCACCATTCTCCACGTCGGTGACCGAGCGTTTATTGATGGCCTCGGAGATCGACTGTTTTATTTGCGCTTTATAACGGCGTAAAAATCGCTGGCGGTTAACCGTGCTCTTGTTTTTACCGTTAAGACGCCGGTCTATGAACCAGGTCATAAGTCCCTCCCGTACTGCATTTGCCAACTCTATCCATTGTACTTCGTGCCGCCGGTATTGGCTGCTTTCGCTCCACAACGTAGTGACCCTGCCAGTATGTCATGAGCCGCCCGCTTGCCATCTGCCTGCGCCGCGAAAAACGAGGATACGCACAGATTGTTCAGGCCCGGTCAGCGCTGCGCTGCCGGGCCATTTTGGCATTATGATGATTTACGTACACGCAGATACCATTCACACAGCAGGCGAACCTGTTTGCGGGTGTATCCTTTCTCCATCATACGATCGACAAAGTCATCGTGTTTTTTCTGTTCGTCGGTTGAGGTTTTGGCGTTAAACGAAATAACAGGCAGCAACTCTTCGGTATTCGAGAACATTTTTTTCTCGATAACCGTGCGCAGTTTTTCGTAGCTGGTCCAGTTCGGGTTACGGCCGCTATTGTTAGCACGGGCACGCAGCACGAAGTTGACAATCTCGTTACGAAAATCTTTCGGGTTACTGATCCCGGCCGGTTTTTCAATTTTTTCCAGTTCAGCATTCAGCGATTCACGGTCAAACAACTGACCGGTATCCGGATCGCGGTATTCCTGATCCTGAATCCAGAAATCTGCATACGTGACATAACGGTCGAAAATATTCTGTCCGTATTCAGAGTAGGATTCCAGGTAGGCCGTCTGGATCTCTTTGCCAATAAATTCAGCATATTTCGGGATCAGGTAGCCTTTGAGGAATTCCAGATAACGCTCTGCCAGCTCTTGCGGGAACTGCTCACGTTCAATCTGCTGTTCCAGTACATAAAAGAGATGTACCGGGTTAGCGGCGACTTCGGCATGATCGAAGTTAAACACACGTGAGAGGATCTTAAAGGCAAAACGCGTCGACAGACCGTTCATCCCTTCATCCACCCCCGCGTAATCGCGATACTCCTGATAGGACTTCGCTTTCGGGTCCGTATCTTTCAGGCTTTCACCGTCGTAGACACGCATTTTCGAGTAGATGCTGGAGTTTTCCGGCTCTTTCAGGCGCGACAAAATCGAGAAGCGGGCCAGTGTTTCCAGCGTACCCGGAGCGCATGGCGCATGGGTCAACTCACTGTGGTTAAGCAGTTTTTCGTAAATTTTGATCTCTTCGGAGATCCGCAAGCAATAAGGCACTTTGACGATATAGACACGGTCAAGGAACGCCTCATTGTTTTTGTTATTACGGAAAGTGACCCACTCTGATTCGTTTGAGTGCGCAAGAATGATGCCGTTAAAGGGCAGGGCGGAAATACCTTCGGTCCCGTTGTAGTTGCCTTCCTGGGTCGCGGTCAGCAATGGGTGCAACACTTTAATAGGCGCTTTGAACATCTCAACGAATTCCATGATGCCCTGGTTCGCGCGGCACAGTGCGCCGGAGTAGCCATAGGCATCGGGATCGTTTTGTGCGTGGTTTTCCAGTTTACGGATGTCCACTTTACCCACCAGAGCAGAGATGTCCTGGTTGTTCTCATCGCCTGGTTCTGTTTTCGCGATGGCGATTTGTTCAAGTACGGATGGCCAGACTTTGACCACGCGGAATTTGCTGATGTCACCGCCAAAATCATGCAGACGTTTAGCCGCCCACGGCGACATGATGGTACCGAGATAACGACGCGGAACATTATATTCCTTTTCCAGAATCTGCGCGTCTTCCTGCGGATTGAACAGACACAGCGGATGGTCGTTTACCGGGCTGCGTTCGCCATTGGCGCTCAGCACGTAAATCGGTACCCGCTGCATTAAGGATTTCAGGCGTTCGGCAAGCGAGGATTTACCACCACCGACCGGACCGAGCAGATAAAGGATCTGTTTCTTCTCTTCCAGCCCCTGGGCGGCATGTTTGAGATAAGACACAATTTGCTCGATTGCTTCTTCCATGCCATAGAACTCTTCAAACGCCGGGTAGCGTCCGATAACCCGGTTCGAAAAGAGACGGGAAAGCCGTGGCTCCTGGGCAGTATCCACCATCACTGGCTCACCAATGGCCATCAGTAGCCTTTCTGCCGCGTTAGCGTAGGCACTGCGGTCTTGCCGACAGATGGTAAGAAATTCCTGCAGTGTGAACTCTTCGTCCTTGGCAGCTTCATAGCGCTGGCGGTAGTGATCGAATATATTCATGGCATGCCGTCCTTTCGTTTTTTAGCACAGGTAAAGAGCCGTTCATATGAATAGTAGAGGCTCCCGGAAGCGTTAACTGAACGACGCTAAGAGTCATACAGCAACCCTCATGCCAGGTTGCATGTTATTAACAATATGCGGGTTCGTTAAATCATCTTCTTAATTTAAGCGTAGATGGCATTTGCAAAACTTGCATGCCGCCTAAAACTAATTTCAATGACATATCAATAACTCATCCATAAATGCTTTCTTTTGTGATAAGCCTTCCACTCTCAAATCACAGCGGCTTCATAAAACAGTAAGCCCCCTGTCATATACAGACCACAGGCTATAGGGTTTAGTTTTGTAATGGTTAAGTAAAAAAATTTGGGTAGACTGTTCTGGACGGTTAAACTTCACTCCGCCGATTATTGACTACAGGAATTAATGGACTGTGATGAAACTCAAACTCCTGGCACTGGGCGTGCTGATCGCTTCTTCTACTTTTACTGCCAATGCCGAAAGCAACTTCTCCCTGGGCGCGGGCGTGGGCGTTGTAGAAACTCCGTATAAACAGTACGACAATAAAACCTATCCGATCCCGGTTATCACCTATGAAAGTGATGACTTCTGGTTCCGTGGTTTAGGCGGCGGCTACTACCTGTGGAATGATCCGGCCGACCAACTCTCCATCTTTGCCGCATATTCGCCCTGGAGCTTTAAGCCGGGTGACAGTGACAATAATCAACTGCGTCAGTTGAATAAACGTAAGTCAACCGCAGTGGCGGGGCTTTCGTATATTCATAACACCGAATACGGTTTCCTGCGTACGTCTCTGGCTGGTGATGTGCTGGACAACAGTAATGGTGTGACATGGGATCTGGCCTGGCTGTATCGCTATACCAATGGTGGCCTGACGCTGACGCCGGGTATCGGGGTTGAATGGAGCAGCGACAATCAAAACGAATACTATTATGGCGTCTCGCGCGAAGAGTCACGTCGCAGCGGCCTTAATAGCTATGATCCGGACAATAGCTGGAGCCCTTATCTGGAACTTACCGCCAGCTATCGTCTGAACGACAACTGGAGCGTTTACGGCACGGGCCGTTACACTCACCTGTCTGATGAAATTAAAGACAGTCCGATGGTGGATAAATCCTGGGCCGGATTGTTATCGGCAGGGGTAACGTATCGTTTCTGATTGTGCTTTTTTATAGTGCAATCTGTGCATTAAAACAGGGCCATTGGCCCTGTTTTGCTTTACGGTGGTGCATTTAGCGCAGGAGGATGATATGGCAGAGAGAAATGTGGTCTTCGCGGGCGAGGTGACACTGCCTGCTATTGGGCAGGGTACCTGGTATATGGGGGAGAATGACCGCCAGCGCAGTAAAGAGGTGGATGCACTACGGGCGGGCATTGATGCCGGGCTTACGCTTATCGATACGGCGGAAATGTATGCAGATGGCGGTGCAGAAGAGGTGGTCGGTGATGCACTGCGGGGGGGATTACGCGATAAAGTCTACCTGGTGTCGAAAGTGTATCCGTGGAATGCCGGCGGTAAAAAAGCAATTGCGGCTTGTGAGGCGAGTCTGCGCCGTCTGAAAACCGATTATCTCGATCTCTATCTGCTGCACTGGCGGGGAAATTTTTCGCTGACTGAAACGGTGGAGGTGATGGAGAGCCTGATTGCGCAGGGCAAAATTCGCCGCTGGGGTGTGTCGAACCTCGATTATGCCGATATGCAGGAACTCTGGCGGGTGCAGGGTGGCAAAGCCTGCGTGACCGATCAGGTGCTCTATCATTTGGGTTCGCGCGGTATCGAATATGACCTGCTGCCCTGGTGCCAACAACAACAGATGCCGGTGATGGCTTACTGCCCACTGGCGCAGGCCGGGCGTCTGCGTGATGGATTGCTGAATAACAGCGTAGTGACGGATATTGCTCGAGCCCATAACGCGACGGCGGCACAAATTCTGCTGGCCTGGGTTATTAGTCACGAGGGGGTGATGGCTATTCCAAAAGCGGCCACTGTGGCGCATGCCCAGGAAAATGCCGCTGCGTTGAACATTACGCTGAGCGCAGAGGATCTGGCGCGGCTGGATAACGCGTTTCCGGCACCGGGGCGTAAAACACCCCTGGATGTGGTGTAGCGCGTCGCGCATAAGATGCGGATGCTGTTACCCGGATAAGTCGGGGATAGCCCGGGAACACGGCTTACCCGGGCTATCACAATCAGCGTTTAACCACGCGGATCGTCTGCGCCAGGCGAGACGGTTTTTCTTCGGTAGTTTTTTGCGGCGCGGTCGCGCAGGCTGATTCAACACAAACAAATGTTTTATAACCATCATCCGGCATGTCGGTCATGCTGGCGGAGAGCGCCGGACCCGGGTTCCATGCGACAACGTTAGTATGATGGTGATGGATCACTTCAATGGTGCGGTTCAGCGCACTGTCATGGATTACACTGCAGGCTTCCGGATTCAGATAGACGCGATCGGTACGATCCGGGAATGTCTGTACGCCATCGGTCAGTGCATCTTCTTGCGCGTTGTTCACTTTATCAATGAAACGATCGCCCAGACCGCTGACTTTCACCGCATGGATATCGCCGACGTTGAAATAGGTATGCAGAGCTGAGGTGGTTTCGAAATCGCCGTGCGCTTCCAGTTCGATTTCGCAGGTTTTACCCAATTTATAGCGGGCAAACAGCGTGAAATCATGCGGCCAGTATTGGCGGGACGCTTCGCTGCTGTGCAGCTCAAATGTCAGCACAACACCTTTATCATCTTCATTATGCGCTTTCAGTGTCCATGCCAGGTTACGGGCGAAACCGTGAGCAGGCAGACCCTGCTGTGCAGCCGGGCCAAACCATGGCCAGCAGATCGGTACGCCGCCGCGCAACGCCACGCCGTTTTTAAACGGCGTGTTGCCGCTCAACCACAGCGCTTCGTCTTCACCCTGCGGTTTCCAGGAGAGCAGATGTGCGCCCTGCAGAGCAAAAGAAGCTTTAACTTGTGGGTGATCGATAACGATAACGTCCAGTTCGTCCATCAGACGGCGAGAGAGGGCGGAGGAAATTTGTTCAACAACCGGGAGAGCAAAAATTTTGTTTATCATGGTGCAATCCTTCGTTTAGCGAGACACAAAATCATGAAAGCTGCATCGGGACGGCAAGTCTGAGGAGTGCCGGGAGCACAGAGAATTCTGTGGACAGCACCCGCGAGCAGCGCCAGTAAGGAAGCAGCTTTCAGGATGACGCGAAACATAAAAAAAGGCGACCGAAGTCGCCTTTATAGATCAATGTCTCATCTCAACTTATTTGGAGATGTGAGCGATCAGGTCCAGAACTTTGTTAGAGTAACCGGTTTCGTTGTCGTACCAGGATACCAGTTTCACGAAGTTGTCGTTCAGTGCGATACCTGCTTTAGCATCGAACACAGAAGTGCAAACTTCACCGTTGAAATCGGTAGATACAACGTCGTCTTCGGTGTAACCCAGAACGCCTTTCATTGCGCCTTCAGAAGCCGCTTTGATTGCTTTCTTGATTTCTTCGTAAGACGCTGCTTTTTCCAGACGAACGGTCAGGTCAACAACAGATACGTTCGGAGTCGGAACGCGGAACGCCATACCAGTCAGTTTGCCATTCAGTTCTGGCAGTACTTTACCTACAGCTTTAGCTGCACCGGTAGAGGACGGGATGATGTTCTGGGATGCGCCACGACCGCCGCGCCAGTCTTTATGAGACGGGCCATCAACGGTTTTCTGAGTTGCAGTGGTCGCGTGAACAGTGGTCATCAGACCTTCGATGATGCCGAAGTTGTCGTTGATAACTTTTGCCAGCGGTGCCAGGCAGTTGGTGGTGCAGGATGCGTTAGAAACGATGTCCTGGCCTTCGTATTTGTCAAAGTTAGCGCCTTTAACAAACATCGGGGTGTTGTCTTTGGAAGGACCAGTCAGAACAACTTTTTTCGCGCCAGCAGTGATGTGTTTACGCGCGGTTTCGTCGGTCAGGAAGATACCGGTAGCTTCTGCTACAACGTCAACACCGATTTCGTTCCATTTCAGGTTAGCCGGATCTTTTTCAGCAGTAACACGGATGGTTTTGCCGTTAACAACCAGATGGCCGTCTTTGACTTCTACGGTACCGTTGAAACGGCCGTGAGTAGAGTCATATTTCAGCATGTAAGCCATGTATTCTGCGTCTAACAGATCGTTGATACCAACGATTTCGATGTCAGAACGTTCCTGAGCAGCACGGAAAACAATGCGACCGATACGGCCAAAACCGTTGATACCTACTTTGATAGTCATATATTCCACCAGCTATTTGTTAGTGAATAAAAGGTTGGCTGTAAAATTACAAAAACCTTACGCAGCGTCAAGCGGAATCGTGTCAATCATTGCGACAAATCAATCCTCCGCATAACCTTTGTTCGACTGACTCGTCTCACTCTTCCTATGAGCATGCTCCCCATATGGGGACGCCGCCCCGAATTTTAAAGGTCATGCAGGATAAAAATGTGAGAGTGATCACAATTACCCGCCCGGGGATTCGCAGCAAGTAAGTTTAGATCAAAAGTTATCACTTCATTGTTAATGTTTTGTTAGAATCGAAGTGAAGTTGTACGAATTCTTACCGCGAGATGTGAGCTTATGACGACGAAATCCTCTCAGGATGACCTGAAAAAAAATCTGACGGAGATGCAGTTCTACGTGACACAGGATCACGGTACCGAGCCGCCTTTCACAGGCCGTCTTTTACACAACAAACGTGAAGGCGTGTATCACTGTCTGGTTTGCGACGCTCCCCTGTTTCATTCGCAGACCAAGTATGATTCAGGCTGCGGCTGGCCGAGCTTTTTTGAGCCAGTAAGTGAAGAGTCCATTCGCTATATAAACGATTACTCGCACGGTATGCAGCGCGTTGAAATTCGTTGCGGTAATTGTGACGCGCATCTGGGACATGTTTTCCCGGATGGTCCACAACCGACCGGTGAACGTTATTGCGTGAATTCTGCCTCGTTGAGTTTTACCGACGATGAAAACGGCGATCGGACTCTGGGGTGAGGAATCGATTCAGCTATTATTCCAGTGGGGTTAATTTAGCATGGATTTCGAACAAGTCATTAACAGCATGACGCCGGACATCTATCAGCGTCTGGTTACCGCTGTTGAGTTGGGTAAGTGGCCGGATGGCGTTGCACTGACACCGGAACAAAAAGAGAACAGCCTGCAACTGGTCATGTTATGGCAGGCCCGCCATAACACCGACGCGCAGCACATGACCATCGACACGCAAGGACAGATGGTGATGAAAAGCAAGCAGCAATTGAAAGAAGACTTTGGCATTACGCCTAAGCCAATTGCGACGCTGAAAATGCAATGATTCGCAAGATCCCGGCTACGTTTTCCTGCCAGTAGCCGGGTTGAAGTCGGCGGCCCGCAAAAGCCTTATTACCTATGGGTTTCCTGCCAGTCGGCCAGCGTATAGAGCGTTGCCCCTTCGGCGGCCATCTCCATAAAGGCGTGGGCGCTGTCTTGCGCACTGATGTTCACCCCACGACAGCCGTCGGTAATGACGTTGACGCGATAGCCCAGTTTCAGCGCATCCAGGACAGTGAATTTCACGCAATAGTCGGTGGCAAGCCCCATGATGGTTAACTCAGCAATGTCGTGCTGACGCAACCAGTCATCGAGTTCGGTTTTCTGCCGATGCCCGTTATCAAAAAAAGCGCTGTAGCTGTCGATAGCCGGGTTTTGTCCCTTGTGGAACACGGCGTCGATGGCTGAGGCTTTCAACAGGGGATGCAACGCCGCGCCTTCACTGTGCTGTACGCAATGGTCCGGCCAGAAGGTTTGCGCCAGGCCATCAAGCACACCTTGTGAAAAGGGCGCAACCTGGTGCTGACTGGCGAAACTGCCATGGTTAGCCGGATGCCAGTCCTGGGTCGCCAGTACAGGTTCGCCGCGTGCCTGGCACCAGTCGATCAGCGTGTTCGCCACATCGACAGTGCTGTCGCCTTCCGCCGCAGCCAGCGCGCCGCCTGCACAGAAATCATTTTGCAGGTCGACCAGAAGCAAAGCGCGTTGTTTCATCGGCTTTTCCTTATTCGTCTGCGGTGAGCTCACCGCGCAGGTTTTGCGTCATGGCGCTGCGAATCGCCGCGGCGTCCAAATCCTGACTCAACAGATAATGCAGTTTAGTCAGCGTGGCTTCTACTGTCATATCCGCCCCGCCAATCACGCCCGCATGCGCCAGTGCGTTACCGGTGGCGTAGCCGCCCATATTGACCTTACCCGACATACACTGTGTCAGGTTGACCACCACAATGCCGCGAGCGCTGGCTTCCTGTAACTCTTTGAGAAACTCCCCGTTTTGTGGCGCATTGCCTACGCCATAAGAGCGCAAAATCAGCGCTTTCACGGGCTGGCGCAGAAAGTTTCTTACCACGTCTGCCGAGATACCCGGATAGATCGTCACCACGCCAATCGGTTGTGGGGTGATCGGATGAACAACCAGCTCGCCGTTACCGTGCGGCGCAGGCGGGGTATTAAGGCGGCGAATATGTATTCCCGCTTCCAGCAGCGGCGACAGGTTCGGTGAGGCAAAGGCGTCAAAGCCGTCCGCATGTGCTTTAGTGGTGCGATTACCGCGATAGAGGCGGTTGTTAAAGAACAGCGTCACTTCGTTAATCGGGAAGTTGGCCGCCACGTACAGCGAATTGAGCAAATTGATCTGTCCGTCGGAACGCAGCTCTGCCAGCGGGATTTGCGAGCCTGTGACGATAACCGGCTTACTCAAATTTTCCAGCATAAACGACAACGCCGAGGCGGTATATGCCATGGTGTCGGTGCCGTGCAGGATCACAAAGCCATCATAATCCTCGTAGTGGGCTTTGATATCGTCAGCAATATGCTGCCAGTCTTCCGGCGTCATATCGGAGGAGTCCATCAACGGATCATATTCGTGGATGGTGAAATCAGGCATTTCAGGGCGATGGAATTCAGGCATCAACGCCAGTTGACGCTGCAGGTGACCGGAGACGGGAACGTAGCCGTGTTCGGAACGTTGCATACCGATGGTACCGCCAGTGTAGGCAACATAAATCGATTTTTTTTGCATGATTGAAAATGTGTTGTTACAGAGTGGGGGGGATTATATACGCAGTGAATGAATGATACAGCGAAAGCGCAAAGAAAAGGCGGAGCCAGCGTGATGCCGATCTCCGCCTGAATACAAAACGTGCAGTTCGTTAGCGAATGTTGGCGCAGGTCAGGCAAAACGCGTAACGGTTTTGCGGATCGTTAAACGCCGCCAGTTTGTCTGTTTCAGCTTTGACCTGAACTGCCGCATTGGCCAGCGGCGCGGGCAGATATGCCTGCAATGCCTGTGGCAACATGGCGCGTACGGAACCTGACATGCTATCCATCACGCGATCAAAGAATGACGGTTCATCCTGATACCAATCCACATGCCACTGTTTGAGTTTCGCCAGCTCAGCCGCTTTGTTTAGCGCATCGTCGAAATCACCCAGCCCGTCGACCAGCCCGTTGGCTTTCGCATCCTGACCAGTCCAGACATGGCCCTGTGCGATTTTATCAATCTGCTCCGGCGTGCTGTTACGCGACTGAGCGACCAGCGTGATAAAGCGTTTATAGCCGTTCTCAATGCTGATCTGCATCATCTGCTGAACTTCCGGCGGCAGCGCTTTGGTCACGCTGACATCCGCCAGCGGAGACGTTGCCACGCCGTCGGTATGCACGCCAATGCTGTCGAGGCTGTTTTCCAGCGTATTGATGACGCCGAAAATACCAATCGATCCGGTCAGGGTGCTGGCATTCGCCACGATGTAATTCGCAGGCGTTGAGATCCAGTAACCACCGGATGCCGCCATACCGCCCATCGAGACCACGACCGGCTTGCCTGCCGCACGGGCCGCGGCCAGTTCAGAACGGATCACTTCCGAGGCGCTGACGCTGCCGCCAGGGCTGTTAACACGCAGCACAATGGCTTTCACTTTCGGATCCAGACGCGCGTCGCGGATCTGCGACGCAGTGGTATCGCCACCCACGTTCCCCGGGGTTTCGTTACCGTCCATGATCGCGCCGTTCGCAAAGACCACGGCTACGGCGTCGCCCATATCGCTCGGTTTTTTCAGCTGATAATCGTAATAGCTGATGGCGCGGAAATTCTTGTCTTTGTCATCCCAGCCAAACTGTTTGGTCAGCGCTTTTTCCGCATCGGCGCTGGAGCCCAGCTCGTCCACCAGTTTGTTATCCAGCGCGTACTTCGCCGTATCGCCATCTACTTTACGCAGACCGTCCAGCACGCCTTGTGCGCCAGGGAAAATCTGTTGCGCGGTAACCTGACGGTTTGCGGCAATGGTGTTGAGATAATTTTGCCAAAGTTCGCCCACCCAGCGGCTATCGGCATCGCGCGCAGCCGGAGACATGTCGTCGCGGATAAACGGTTCAACGGCGGATTTATAGGTGCCGACGCGGAACACATGGGTGCTGACTTTCAGCTTGTCGAGCAGGGATTTGTAATACAGGCCGTTGGTGGCGAAGCCATGCAGATCAACCACCCCTTGCGGAGAGAGCCAAATTTTATTGGCGAAGCTCGCGAGATAATACTGCCCCTGGCTGTAGTTATCGCCTACCGCATAAACCGGCTTACCGCTATCGCGGAACTCGCGCAGTGCCTTACCGATATACTGCATTGACGGTTGATCCGCCCCGGCAAAGTTTTTCAGATCGAGCACAATCCCGGTGATATTCCGGTCTGATTGCGCCTGACGAATGGTGTCGACGATGTCGAACAGCGAGTTTTCCTGCAGGCGGTCAGAGCTTGCGCCAAAGAACTGACGACCCAGCGCGCCGAGTCGGTTACTGGCGGAGGGTTTATCCACGACCACGCCGGTAATATCCATCAACAACGCACCCCGGCTGGCATGTTCTGCTTTGCTGTCGCTAAACTGCATCCACAGGCCCACGCCGACCAGTACCAATAAAATAAAGAACAAATTGAGCACCAGATTGCGGATAAAGTTCAGCAATCGCCATGTCCACTTAAAAAAAACGGCAATAAAGCGCCAAAGGGTTCGCATGTATTCTCCCTGGTTAGTAACGTTTGCCGCTGCCCTGAGCAGCAAGTGTGGTTATCCTAATTAGCCGGGCTCCTGTTGTCAGCAGGAATCGCTGCCGGTGCTGTAACAAAATCTACGCACGTGTTAATTTTAGGAACAAATTTCAATACAGGAGTTTAACTAATGGATGCACTTGAACTGCTCGTCAACCGCCGTAGTGCTTCCCGGTTGGCTGAACCGGCACCGACAGGCGAACAACTGGACAATATTATCCGTGCGGGGATGCGCGCGCCGGACCATGGTACGCTACAGCCGTGGCAATTTTTCATTATTGAAGGCGAAGGTCTGGCCCGCTTTGGCAAGACGCTGGAGCAGGGTGCTGTCAGCGTCGGGCTGGACGAAAAAGCGGTAGAAAAAGCCCGGACTTCACCGTCGCGCGCGCCGATGATTATCGCCGTGGTGGCGAAGTGTGAAGAGAATCCGAAAGTGCCGCAGTGGGAGCAACTGCTCTCGGCAGGCTGCGCCGTGATGGCGATGCAGATGGCGGCGCTGGCACAGGGTTTCAACGGGATCTGGCGTACCGGTCCATTGACCGATAGTCCGGTTGTCCGCGACGCGCTGAACTGCCGCGCGCAGGATAAAGTCGTTGGTTTCTTATACCTTGGCACCCCGCAACTCAAAGCCTCTACGACCATTAGCACACCGGATACCACGCCTTTCGTCCGTTATTTCTGATACTTGCCGGTAAAACTGTCTGGATTGTGAGCGAACCGCCGCAATTCGGACAGTCACGCTTATCATGCAACGTTTTGGGCGTTACCATAGCCGGATTGTCCTGACAGGAGTTGTCCATGAACGAACAAGGTATTCGTCTGACGCAATACAGCCACGGAGCGGGTTGTGGTTGTAAAATTTCCCCTAAAGTGCTCGATACTATCCTGCATAGCGAGCAAGCGAAGTTTATCGACCCGAACCTGCTTGTGGGGAACGAAACCCGTGATGACGCGGCGGTCTACGATCTCGGCAACGGCACCAGCGTTATCAGCACAACCGACTTTTTTATGCCCATTGTCGACAATCCTTTCGACTTTGGTCGTATCGCTGCCACTAACGCGATTAGCGATATTTTCGCCATGGGCGGCAAACCGATCATGGCGATTGCAATTTTAGGCTGGCCTGTCAACAAACTGGCGCCGGAGATTGCCCGTGAAGTGGTTGAGGGGGGGCGCCATGCCTGCCGCCTGGCGGGTATTGCTCTGGCGGGCGGGCACTCTATTGATGCACCGGAACCCATTTTCGGGCTGGCGGTGACGGGCGTTGTGCCAACCGATCGCATCAAGAAAAACAGTACCGCGCAGGCGGGCTGCCGTCTCTTCCTGACCAAACCGCTGGGCATTGGTGTGCTGACGACCGCCGAGAAAAAATCGCTGTTAAAACCCGAACACATTGGGCTGGCAACGGACGTGATGTGCCAGATGAACCTGGCCGGAGCCGCGTTTGCGGGCATCAGTGGCGTGAAGGCGATGACCGATGTCACCGGTTTTGGTCTGCTGGGGCACCTGAGTGAAATGTGCCAGGGTGCCGGCGTGCAGGCGCAAATCTGGTATCAGGATGTGCCGAAATTACCCGGTGTTGAAGAGTATATTGCGCTTGGCGCAGTACCGGGCGGCACCCAGCGTAATTTCGCCAGCTACGGTCATTTGATGGGCGAGATGCCGGATGCGGAGCGCGATTTGCTCTGCGACCCGCAAACTTCTGGTGGCCTGTTACTGGCAGTGAGCCCCGAAGCCGAAGGCGACGTTTACGCCACGGCGGCAGAATATGGTATTACCCTTGCGGCGGTGGGTGAGCTGGTTAGCGCACGCGCAGGGCGTCCGATGATTGAGATCCGTTAAGCCAATGCGGTTGTTTATTGCCGAAAAACCCAGTCTGGGCCGCGCCATTGCGGATGTGCTACCCAAGCCACATCGCAAAGGCGACGGCTATATTGAATGTGGCAACGGGCAGGTGGTGACCTGGTGTATCGGTCACCTGCTGGAGCAGGCACAGCCGGATGTCTACGACAGCAGGTATGCGCGCTGGAATCTGGCGGATCTGCCGATCGTGCCCGAAAAATGGCGGCTGCAACCGCGTCCTTCCGTGACCAAACAGATTAATGTGATCAAGCGGCTGCTCGCCGAAGCGACGGAAGTCGTGCACGCGGGTGACCCGGACAGAGAAGGGCAGTTGCTGGTTGATGAGGTGCTTGATTACCTCGAACTGTCGCCGCAAAAGCGTCAGCAGGTCCAGCGCTGCCTGATTAACGATCTTAACCCCCAGGCGGTGGAGCGGGCGATCTCACGCCTGCGCGCCAACAGTGAGTTTATTCCTCTGTGCGTCTCTGCACTGGCCCGTGCACGCGCCGACTGGCTGTACGGCATCAATATGACACGCGCCTATACGTTGCTTGGGCGTAATGCCGGGTATCAGGGGGTACTTTCCGTTGGACGCGTACAGACGCCGGTCCTTGGGCTGGTGGTGCGCCGCGACGAAGAGATCGAGAACTTCGTGGCAAAAGATTTTTTCGAAGTGAAGGCGCACATTGTCACCCCGGCCGGAGAGCGGTTTACCGCCCTGTGGCAGCCGAGCGATGCCTGTGAGCCTTATCAGGATGAAGAAGGGCGCTTGCTGCACCGTCCACTGGCCGAGCATGTGGTCGCTCGTATTACCGGGCAACCGGCGAACGTTACCGCGTATAACGATAAGCGGGAATCGGAGCCGGCGCCGTTACCTTTCTCGCTTTCGGCACTGCAAATTGAAGCCGCGAAACGCTATGGTCTGAGCGCGCAGAACGTACTCGACATCTGCCAGAAGCTCTATGAAACCCACAAGCTGATTACCTATCCGCGCTCGGACTGTCGCTATTTGCCGGAAGAACATTATGCCGGGCGTCATGCGGTGATGAACGCAATTGGTGCCCATGCGCCGGATCTTCTGCCGCAGCCCGTGGTGAATGCCGATTTGCGTAACCGCTGCTGGGATGACAAAAAGGTGGATGCCCACCACGCCATTATTCCCACCGCGCGCAGTACAAAGGTGAACCTGAGCGAAGGTGAAGCCAACGTCTACAATCTGATTGCGCGTCAGTACCTGATGCAGTTTTGCCCCGATGCAGTGTTCCGTAAATGCCAGATCGACCTGGATATTGCCAACGGCAAATTTATCGCCAAAGCGCGTTTCCTTGCCGAAGCGGGCTGGCGCACGTTGCTGGGTGCCAAAGAGCGCGACGAAGAAAACGACGGCACGCCGCTGCCGGTCGTGGCGAAAGGCGACGAACTCCTGTGTGAAAAAGGTGAGGTCGTGGAGCGTCAGACGCAACCGCCGCGCCATTTCACCGATGCGACACTGCTGTCGGCGATGACCGGTATTGCCCGCTTTGTGCAGGATAAAGATCTGAAAAAGATCCTGCGTGCGACAGACGGTCTGGGCACTGAAGCCACCCGCGCCGGGATTATCGAACTGCTGTTTAAGCGTGGTTTTCTCAGTAAGAAAGGGCGTTATATCCTTTCGACCGACGCCGGACGCGCGTTGATCCATTCTCTGCCGGAGATGGCTGCCAGGCCGGATATGACCGCGCACTGGGAGTCTGTGCTGACGCAAATCAGCGAGAAGCAGTGTCGTTACCAGGACTTTATGCAGCCGCTGGTTGGCACCTTGCATGAGTTGATTCATCAGGCGCGCAATACGCCAGTGCAGCGGTTTCGGGGAATCAGCGCTCCGGCAGGTGAGAAGAAAAAAACAGCGGGTAAACGCACAACGCGCAAGCCACGTAAAGACGACCCGACACCTCCACAGCCTGCTGCCTGAGGCTCGTTTAGCGGTAAGACATCAGCAAATGCATAAGAAGAGGGGCAGTCACGGTAGAATCACCGTGATTTTGCCCAAAGATGACGTTAACTTGCACAATTCGTAAAAAGACGTGATGGTGTCGTCTTCCTGTCACAGCTAAACGGGATTATTATGCGCGCGAACACAGACCATTGAGTTGCAGGACTGGAAAATGAGCGAGCAAAAAGCAATAGAAAAAAGCGAAGTACGTATCCCCGCCACTGTGCGCAACGCGCATTCCGATCGCAATGAAAAAATGTTCAACGAGCTTACCGCGGATGAGCAAATCGCGATCATTCTTAAACGTCACAGGGAAATTGTCTCATCGCTGGTGGTTAACTGAACGCCTGATGAGATTGCCCGGCGGCTTTGCGCTTACCGGGCATGGAACATGCTAGCCGGGTCGACGCAGCGCCGCCCGGCAAAATGACTTAGATAAGCCCCTGACCGATCATCGCATCCGCCACTTTCACGAAGCCCGCAATGTTTGCGCCACGGACATAGTTAGTCTGCTTCGCTTCGCCGCCATACTCCACACAGGCCTGGTGAATATCCAGCATAATGTGGTGCAGACGCGCATCCACTTTTTCCGCTTTCCAGCCAAGACGTGCGGCGTTCTGCGCCATTTCCAGGCCTGATGTTGCCACGCCCCCGGCATTCGCCGCTTTACCCGGCGCAAACAGGACGCCTGCTTCCAGGAACAGATCGGTTGCCGCAATCGTGGTGGGCATATTGGCGCCCTCTGCCACCGCTTTCACGCCGTTGGCGATAAGCGTACGTGCGGCATCGACATCCAGTTCGTTCTGGGTGGCACACGGCAGAGCGACATCGACCGGCACTGACCAGGGTTGTTGGCCTTCGAGGTATTGCAGGCCAAACTCACGGGCGTAATCCGCTACGCGCCCATGCTGCTGCTCTTTAATTTCAATCAGGCGAGCCAGTTTTTCGGTGGTAAAACCGGCTTCATCAACCACGGTACCGTTAGAGTCAGAGGCGGTTATCACGCGGGCGCCAAAAGCCATCGCTTTTTCGATAGCATACTGCGCCACGTTACCGGAGCCAGAAACGGCCACGCGCAGACCTTCCAGACCCATACCATGGCGTTTGAGCATCGCTTCGGTGAAATACACCAGGCCGTAGCCGGTGGCTTCCGGACGGATTAAGCTGCCGCCGAAGGAGAGACCTTTACCGGTGAACACGCAGGCAGTGTTGTTGGAGAGTTTTTTCATCATCCCGGCCATAAAGCCCACTTCACGCGCGCCCACACCCATATCACCCGCCGGGACATCGGTATCCGGCCCCAGGTGGCGATACAGTTCAGTCATCAGTGACTGGCAGAAACGCATCACTTCCGCATCGCTCTTCCCTTTCGGATCGAAATCGCTACCGCCTTTACCACCGCCCATCGGCAGGGTGGTGAGGGCATTTTTGAAGGTCTGCTCGAAGCCAAGGAATTTCAGGATCGACAAGTTGACGGACGGGTGGAAACGCATGCCGCCTTTATACGGGCCAATGGCCGAGTTGAATTGCACGCGCCACGCGCGGTTAACCTGCACCTGGTTTTTGTCGTCTACCCATACCACGCGGAACTGAATAACACGTTCCGGTTCAACCAGTCTTTCCAGCAGGGAGAGCTGACGGTAGCGAGGGTTTTGTTCGAGAAAAGGCCACAGCGTGGTCATTACTTCACGTACGGCCTGAGCGAATTCAGGCTGATGCGGATCGCGCTTTTGAACGTGGGAAAGAAACGATTCAAGAGAGCATGTCTGTTCCATAGATATAAGAGCCTCTTATGTTGATAGTCAGATTTTATTGGTTGTTGTGAGCTAAAAATTCAGCGTTTTTCGACTATAACATCCGCAATATGGCGTAAAGCAAGCAAAAATAGTCCAGCGGTATCAAATTAATAATGGGTGGCTTGTCATAATAAAAACCGATGAAGAAAGAAAATGCGGTTCGGTAATAGAGATACGTTATAGTGATAAAAGGTTCTATTCAGGAAGAAAATGCTATGAAGCGTTCACTGTGGGTATGGGGTTGTGTACTGATGTTAGTTTCAGCGGGGGCCAGTGCGGAGAGACGCCTGTCGCCGGATGTGCAGGTGAATGTTCCACCGGAAGTGTTTACCTCTGGTGGTCAGCAGAGTTCGCAGCCCTGTAACCAGTGCTGCGTTTACCAGAATCAGAATTACACCGAAGGGGCGGTTATTAAAGCCGAAGGCGTGCTGCTTCAGTGCCAGCGCGATGAACGCACCGTTTCTACAAACCCGCTGGTCTGGCGGCGCGTGAAGCCATAAACGCCTCCAGAAGAGGGATATCGGCAGGCGCAAGCGGCCAGTTAAAGGCTTCCTGTGGCGCGCACCAGATGAGCGCCGCGTGGTGATGACGGGTCAGTGTGCCGGTGAAAGTCGGCACATGCCAGGCATGCAAATTGATTATGCGCCCGGAGACCTCCCGCTGGTGGCTGGCGATGTACGCCGTGGGCACGGCTTCAATGCCCAGCTCTTCGCGAAGCTCGCGTATTAATGCGTCTGACTGGCTCTCTCCGGCTTCTACCTTACCGCCAGCAAATTCCCACAGCCCTGCCTGATCGCTCTGTTCCGGGCGCTGGGCCAGCAAAATCTGGCCATCGCGCTCAATAATCGCGGCGACGACCTCTATCGTTTTAAGCATGGTTATCCATTGTTGTGATGCAAACTCCACTCATACCAGCCGCCATCATATACTCCGATGTTCGTCCAGCCCATGGCGCGCGCGCAGATAAACGCCAGTGAGGCCCGCCAGCCGGTTCCGCAGTAAAAAGCGATGTGCTGGTCTGCGGTAATATTCCACGCTTCCCACATGGCCGTAACGTAATCCGCGCAGCGTAAGGTTGCATCCGGATTAAGGAAATCCTCAACGCCATCTTTACCGCGTCCGCCACGTCCCCAGCGCGCACCGGGGATCTCGCCACAGGCATCAATATAATCATAACCACTGGTCGCGCCGGAAAACTCAGCCCACGAGCGAACACTCACCATCGAAGCATCCTTACGGTTGAGCAGCGCCCGTGCCTGCGGCAGGGAAAGCATCAATTGAGGCTGAGCAGGGAGCGGTGCGCCAAAATCACAAGCGGACGTGATGGGTAGCGCATCGCCGGATGCAACCGGAAAGCCAGCGCAAAGCCATGTTCGCCAGCCACCGTCCAGCAAACGCACATCTTCCACCCCGGCGTACAACAGAATATGGGCCACGCGCGCCGCGGCAAGCGGGGTACGGCTATAGAGAATGACCGTGGTATCGCAGCGAATGCCGTGCGCGGCCAGCACGTCACGCAACGCCTCAGGAGCAACCACGTTCCACAGGGGCTCGATTTCCAGCTCGCCTGTGTCGAGGTAGTCCGCGCCGGGAATATGCCCTTGCCGGAAGGTATCATGCACGCCCCAGCCTGCTTCAATCACCGTCCATTTACCGACGGGTTTTTCGCTGACCTGGCGATGAGCGATCAGCGCGTTAAGCCAGCTTACCGGGACGAGTTGATGAAAACCGGGCAAACGTTCGAGGGGACAAGTGCAGGAGAAGGCGTCGCTGATACGCCATGGCGCATGGAGTCCCTTCTGACGTAACCAGGCCTCTACCGCGGCGTTGTCTTCCGGCGCGCCATAGAGCGCGATGCGGGTTTCGGCGCTTAACGGGCGCAGGGCAGACCAGGCGTCAAACTGTGCGTCCGTCATCTCGCCCAGCCAGGAAGCGGCAAGATTACGCGCACCGGATACATGGCCGGATGTACCGTGCAACGCATCCGGCCAGCCGTTGTACAAGGCGCTATTGCGAGTATCGATAACCACGCCATTGTTCTGGCGGAATTGGGAAAGTGTGATGTTTTGAGCCATAGCGTGGCAGGTCCAAAGAGGGTGGTCATAAACATGACCGCCATAAGGGGAAAATGACGCTTATTCGACGTTAAATGTAGCCCATACCGGAGCATGGTCGGAGGGTTTATCCATACTGCGGATATCATAGTCGATGCCGGTTTCGATGCAGCGCTCTGCCAGCGGTGAGCTTGCCAGCAGCAGGTCTATACGTAGGCCCCGGTTGTCATCAAATCCTTTGGAGCGGTAGTCAAACCACGAGAAGCGCTCGTTATTGTCCGGGTTCGCCGCACGCCAGGTATCCACCAGTCCCCAGTTTATCAGGCGATCCATCCATACACGCTCTTCCGGCAAGAAGGAGCATTTGCCGGTTCGCAGCCAGCGTTTGCGGTTCTCTTCGCCGATGCCAATATCCAGATCGGTGGGGCTGATGTTGACATCACCCATAATCAGCACCGGGTTTTCTTTCTTCAGTTCGGTTTCAATGTAGTTTTGCAGGTCCTGGTAAAACTTCTCTTTTGCCGGGAACTTGGTCGGATGGTCGCGGCTTTCCCCCTGCGGGAAGTAACCATTGATGACCGTGATGTTACCCAGCGGAGACGGAATTTCCGCCATGATGATACGGCGCTGGGCTTCTTCACCGTCGTCCGGGAAACCGCGACGCACGGAAACGGGCGTCGCTTTGGTCAGCAGCGCCACGCCATAGTGCCCTTTCTGCCCATGATAAAAGACGTTGTAACCGAGTTTCGCGACTTCTTCGAGCGGGAACATGTCGTCGTGGACTTTCGTCTCCTGCAGGCCAATCACGTCGGGCTGATGCTGCTCGACAATCGCTTCCAGTTGATGGGGACGGGCACGCAGGCCGTTGATATTAAAAGAGACAAATTTCATAGTCGCCGCCAGATTGCTGTGGGAATGTGGCAGGGATGTTAGCAGATAATGACAACGGATGCCTATGGGATTGGGGTTATCTATGCTTAACTGCTATTGAATAAAATATATATTTAAGTGTAATTTGACTTGCTGCGCAGGGTTTGAGGCTATTAATATACCTTTTGTTCTTTTTTCTCTTTGAAAAAATAAGGTTCCCAGGATGAACGAAGAAGAAAAGGTAGTAAAAGGATTTAAAGAGGTTTTAAATAAATTTATGCCTGAGTTTGAATATTTAAATCAACTGATAGAGTCTTTTGAATTGGTTCATAAGAATAAGTTGCTGGATAAAAACTTTGTTTCTCGTTGCGTTGATGAAAATACTTTGAAAGATAGATTGGCGGAAATTATCTTAGCTAAGAAGTGTTATGCTATATTCGGTGATGATGTCTCTAGTAAAAACAAGGGGCCTGATATAACAATAAAATTTGAAGGCAAAGTTATAAACATTGAATGCATACGTCCTAATAAAGAGGCATTAAAGAAAACAGGGAATTTCACGGTTTTTGATTTTTCACCAGATAAGAGGGAGAACGTAACGTATACAGTACAGGATGAATATGTTGATACACCTGAGTTTTGCCTGCATATAGGTGGTCGAGTTTTAACAAAAACAAAAAAGTATCAAGAATATCTGGACAAAGGGACGATAAAAAAAACGGACATTAACATAGTCTGTGTAAATATTGGCTTCAACGAAAAAATAGATTCGATTTTGATATCAGAATTAAAAAGATTGTTTTATGGAATGCCTTTCATTTGTCTGGAATCTGATTCTGAAAATAACGTTGGAACAAAAATTAAAGCCCATATAGAAGATCGCCCATGTACGTATTATAAAGATTTTGATGTTGGGAAGCCAATCGAAACCGCAACATTTAGCATCGGGAATGACTCTGATTTTTATAGGATAATAGATGGTGTGATAATTTTAAATAAAAACAACACACATGAACTTGGATGTCAAATAAGCAATGATGAAGTGATCTTTGTGAATTTAAATGGCAAGGGAATTCCTGATGAATTCATTAAGAGAATGGGTTTGAAAACTGGGCGTGAAATTGACCCGGAAGATTACACTATAACTAAAGTTAGGGAGTGCGGGTATATGTGAAAATTAAGTACGCAATTGGTTTGTTGTAAGGATGATTATTATCCTGGCGCCCATTTTTTAGGTTGGTGTTTAATTTTTCCTGCGATGAACAAACCACGGTATCGGTGACCTTCGAGGGCGACACACTAAGCGGAACCGGAACGGGCACGGTATTAAGAAACAAACTGAGCGGCAATGACAATATCGGCATTCAGTTGCTTTTTAATGACAGCACGCCGGTAAAAATGACGGAAAAAATTGAAGTGGCGTATAGCGCTCAATCCACGGAACTGTTGAACTTTAACGCGTACTATTACTACAAAGGCGCTAATATCAGCAGCTGCCCCGTCAAAGCCAACACTACCTTTACGTTTGAATACCAGTAATAAAAAGGCTGACCTATGTCAGCCTTTGCTTATTTCACGCCATACTGTTCGCTTCCCCATGCCACCATCCCTTCCAGCATCTGTTTTAACAGCGTCTGCAATTGAGGCGCGCGGGTCTCAGACCAGGCATAAGGTGGCGTTTCATCCATATAATTCACCTGCGCTAATTCAAGCTGCACGGCGTGGATATCGGCAGCGGGCTGTCCGTAAGCACGGGTGATGTAACCACCTTTGAAACGCCCGTTAAGCACGTGGCTGAACTGCGACTGTTGCTGGCAAATCCCCGTCAGCACACCACTCAATTCGGGCGAGCAACTGGCGCCATTATTGGTGCCGAGATTTAAATCGGGTAACTGCCCGTCAAACAACCGCGGGATGACCGACGCAATGGAGTGGGCATCAAACAACAGCGCATAGCCAAACTGCTGCTTAATCCGTGCGAGTTCGGCCTGGAGGCGCTCATGATATGGCTGCCAGATTTGCGCCAGATAATCCTGACGTCGGGCATCGGTCGGGGTCATTCCGGGCTTAAAGGTGTCGCGACCATCAAACAGGGTATCGGGATAGAGGCCCGTCGTTGCCGTGGTGTAGAGCGGTTTGTCATCAGACGGTCGGTTCAGGTCGATAACAAAGCGGGAATAATTGCCGACCAAAATACTGGCCCCGAGCGCACGGGCAAAGTCATACAGGCGGGGGATATGCCAGTCCGTATCGCCCAGTGGCTGTGCCGCCTCGCTGAGGCCTTCGGCGACCTCCGGCGTCAGGCGTGTTCCGGCGTGGGGAATACTGATCAGCAGCGGCGATGTGCCCGCCGTGAAATCATAGGGTGCGGTGATAGCTGAAAGACTCATAGGTCATGTTTTCCTCGTACATTTCCGCGATAGACCACCGTGCAGGGCAGTTCTCCGCCCAGCCAGTAGACCAGCTCAGCCGGTCGCGAGAGCGGCCAGTGGATAAAATCGGCGACCTTGCCTGGCGCCAGCGTGCCGTGAGAATCCTGTAAACCGAGCGCGCGGGCGCCGTGACAGGTGATCCCGGCCAGCGCCTCTTCCGGCGTCAGACCAAACAGCGTGCAGCCCATACTCAGCATCAGGCGTAACGAGAGCACAGGGGAGGTGCCGGGGTTGGCATCGCTGGCCAGCGCCATCGGTACCCGATGCTGGCGGAATAAAGCCACCGGCGGCTGTTGCTTTTCGCGCAATAAATAGAACGCGCCGGGTAACAACACGGCGACGGTCCCGCTGGCCGCCATGGCGATGGCATCTTCTTCGGTGGCATATTCCAGGTGATCGGCCGACAGGGCGCCATGCCGGGCCGCGAGTGCGCTGCCGTGCAGTGAGGAGAGCTGCTCTGCATGTAATTTCACTGGCAGACCCAGGGCTTTCGCGGTGGTGAACACCTTCTCAACCTGGGCCGGGGAGAACGCCAGATGTTCGCAAAATGCATCGACCGCATCGGCCAGTTTTTCCCGGGCGACAATCGGTAACAGGGTGTCGCAGACAAGGCTGATATACGCATCAGCCCGGTCTTTGTATTCGGGCGGGAGCGCATGGGCGGCAAGGCAGGTCGATACAATATCAACCGGCAACCGGGTCGCTAATGCGCGAATCACCCGCAGCATTTTCAGTTCGCTGTCGATGGACAACCCATAGCCCGATTTTATCTCAACGCTGGTGACGCCTTCTGCCAACAGCGGGCGCAGGCGGAATAACGCCGATTCGATCAGCTCCTCTTCTGTCGCCTGACGGGTGGCGTTAACCGTGGAGATGATCCCACCGCCGGCAGCGGCAATCTGCGCATAACTCATCCCGTTCAGCCGTTGCTCGAACTCACCGCTGCGGTTACCACCAAAGACCAGATGGGTATGGCAATCGACAAAACCAGGCGTAATGATCCCGCCTGCAAAATCATGCAACTCCGCGTCGGGGAAGGGAGGACAATCGGCGGACGGGCCGAGCCAGACAATTTTTCCGTCAGAGACAGCAATCGCACCGTTTTCTATCTGGCTGTAGTGTCCGTTTTGCATCGTGACCAGCGTGGCGCCGCGCCAGACGCTATCGCAACGGTCGGGTGGCGTGGCGGAAAACGACAAAGATTCGGCTAACGACATGACAAACTCCGGGTTGGATTTATCTTGTATAGACAATTAAAGTCAACCTAACGCATAACCGGAAACGCGGCAAGGCGAGCAGAAAGAGTTTTTTCTTATTGCTGGTGAGCTTACATATCAGAAGACACAGCGGCCAGAAAAGCCGCTATGGGTAAAGCGGGGTTAGCCGTGGCTGGTGAAGCGGCCAAATAGCTGATAGCGCGAACCGGGGTAAACCAGACGGGCGGAGGTGACAATGCGGCTGCCGCTCCAGGTGCGACGGTGGATCAGCAGACAGGGTTCGTGCTCCTCCAGTTGCAGCAATTCACGCTGCTCGTCGCTGGCGCTTACCGCTTCGACCCGATGTTCACCGGCGGTGAGCGGCGATATTTCCATCAGATAGGTGTAGGGCATCTGCTTATTGAAGACCTGACGCAGATAATCCGGCGCGGCGGCCGGGTTAACGTAGCGGTCTTCGATTTGTACGGGGACATTATTTTCGTAATGGACGATCTGCGAATAAAACAGCGTGTCGCCGGGCGCGATACCCAATTGCATGGCCTGATCGGCATCGGCCTCACGGGCTTCACACACCAGAATCCTGCTGTCGTGGCGATGGCCGCGCTGGGCGATTTCATCGGCAATATTGTGCACTTCGAGCATCGGCGTGTAGGCCTTCGCTTCGGCAACGAAGGTGCCGACACCCTGCATGCGGATAAGAAAACCTTCACTGGTCAGTTCACGCAGCGCACGGTTAATGGTCATGCGGCTCACGCCAATCTCGTTGACCAGTTCACTTTCCGACGGAATACGTTGATGGGGCTTCCAGGCACCGGAGCGAATCTGGCTGATGATAGCCTGCTTCACGCGCTGATAAATCGGGGCAGGGGTATCACTCATGGCAGCGGCAAGCTCAGACAATGCCTGCCGGGTCACGCCGTGTTGTGCGACACCGTTCGGTGAAGGCTCCGACATTTTCTTACCTCTCAAAAAATCCACAGGTATCAGGAACGTTTCCCCAACGTCCGGCTATGTCCACCGCGCAGGGGATAAGCGCACGTTGATGAAAAAACGAAAATAGTAAAAAAACACGCTGCAAGTTTACAGCCAATTCAGGCATATGTATATGTATAGACAAATTGGTCAAAGGTTTGGCAGTGGTCTGCGCAACGGTGCTCAGACATTGCTTTTCCCCGCTCAGGAACAGTGTTATGCCTGCATATTTTGCTCCACGTGTCTTGCTCGCTAGAGGTTGGGCGCACAATGTTCGACTGGAGGTTGATGATGTCGGCATGCTGACCGCCATCACGCCTGATGCTACTCCCGATGGCAGTATCCCGCTTTCCGGCCCGGTGGTGCCTGGCATGCCAAACCTGCACTCCCATGCCTTTCAGCGCGTGATGGCCGGGCTTGCGGAAGTGGCGGGCGACCCGCAGGACAGCTTCTGGACCTGGCGGGATCTGATGTACCGCATGGTGCAGCGTCTGACCCCGCAACAGGTCGGCGTGATTGCCCGCCAGCTCTATATCGAAATGCTCAAAGGCGGCTACACCCAGGTCGCCGAATTCCACTATCTGCACAATGACATCAGCGGCAAACCCTATGCCGATCGTGGTGAGATGACCGCACACCTGAGCGCCGCCGCCGGGGATGTGGGCATTGGCCTGACGTTATTGCCGGTGCTTTACAGCTATGCCGGGTTTGGCGGCCAACCCGCTCAGGCCGGGCAAAAACGCTTTATTCAGGATGCCGACAGCTATCTGGAGCAGCAGGCGATTATTGGGCGGCAAATCAACGGAAAACCGCTGCAAAACCAGGGGTTGTGCTTTCACTCCCTGCGTGCGGTTACGCCTGAACAAATGGAGCAGGTGTTACGCGCCAGTGACCCGACGCTCCCGGTCCATATTCATATTGCCGAACAGCAAAAAGAGGTCAACGACTGCCTGAACTGGAGCGGTCAGCGCCCGATCAGTTGGCTGTATGATCATCTGGACGTGGATGCCCGCTGGTGCCTGATCCACGCGACCCATGCGGATGCCACCGAAGTGACAAAAATGGCCCACAGCGGTGCGGTGGCCGGATTGTGCCCAACCACTGAAGCGAACCTTGGCGACGGTATTTTCCCCGGCGTTGACTATCTGGCGCAGGAAGGGCGCTGGGGCATCGGCTCGGACAGCCATGTCTCGCTCAACGTGGTGGAAGAGTTGCGCTGGCTGGAATATGGCCAGCGCCTGCGCGACCAGCGGCGTAACCGGCTGGTCGCTGCGGGGCAAACGCGGGTAGGGGATGTGCTTTACACGCAGGCGTTGTCCGGTGGTGCGCAGGCCTGCGGTGTCCCGCTGGGGCAACTTTCGGTCGGTTATCGCGCCGACTGGCTGGTGCTTGACCATCAGGACCCTTACCTGGCCGCGGCAAGCGACAACGCGCTACTTAACCGCTGGTTGTTTGCCGGTCATGCCGGGCAAATTCGCGATGTCTATGTTGGCGGCGTGGCGCGGGTTATTGATGGGGTTCATCCTCAGCAACAGGCCGCCGCGGCTGATTTTCTGCATCTGTTGCAACAGCTTTCTCAGGAGAATGCATGAACAACTGGCATCCGTTTTCCCAGGCGGCGTTGCCGGTAAGTCGCTGGCGCAATGGTGGGGGAGAAACCCGCGAGATCATCAGTTGGCCGCAGGGTACGGCGGAATTTGACTGGCGCGCCAGCATTGCCACTATCGCCGCCGATGGCCCGTTTTCCGCCTTTCCGGGTATTGAGCGCTCGATAACCTTACTGAGCGGAGAGGGGGTACATCTGTCCGATGGCGGGCAGCTTAGCCACCGTCTGAGCACGGTCGGCGCACCGTTTGCTTTCAGTGGCGACCTCTCTCTCAGCGCGCATCTGCTGGGCGGTATGACAATGGATTTCAATCTGATGACCCGCCGCCATGTCTGCGCCCCTCGCGTGGTCGTCCTGCGTGAAAGCGGGACAGTCACCGCAGAGAAAGGCGGTGTGCTCTACGCCATTGAGGGTGAGTGGCAACTGCCGGACGGGACCCGCTTTGGCAAGGGCGACGGTTTCTGGTGGTCGACGAGCGACAGACAAGTGCAGGCGCAGTGGGCTATTTCGTTGTGTGCGCAAACCCATCCCGGGCAGGGGCTGCTCTTGTGGGCCGCAGTCACGGACTAACCCGGAGCAGAGTGCACTGAAATAGCGCGCCGGGTGCACTACTTTGATTCGTCAGCCCCACGGTCAGTGGGCGAAAGCAACGATACGGGCGCTCTTCCGGACTGGCACAAAGCTTGCTTTATCTTTCTCGGCTTAATTGTATAGACAAGAATATACAGTAGCGTCATTCGCCGGTGGCACATTGCTGCGCAGGCATTCCCGAGACAGGTAATTTGGCAGGAGTGGCAGATGAGCAACATGATTTCCAGGACTGTACTAAAGCGTTCGTTATCTCTGTTAGGGCTGGCAGTCGCGTTAGGCGGTGCGGCTAATACAGCACTGGCGGCGGATACGCCGGTGGCGATTGGGATTTCCGGCTGGACCGGCTTTGCGCCGCTGACCCTTGCCGATAAAGCGGGTATTTTCAAAAAGAATGGTCTTGATGTCACCCTGAAAATGGTCCCGCAGCAATCCCGTCATCTGGCGATTGCCTCCGGTTCGCTGCAATGCGCCGGGACTACGGTTGAAACCTATCTCACCTGGAATGCCAGCGGCGTGCCTGTTAAGCAAATTGTCCAACTGGATAAATCCTACGGTGCGGATGGGATTGCGGTACGCAGCGGTATCAATAGCGTGGCGGACCTGAAAGGCAAAACGATCAGCGTCGATGCGCCCGGTACGTCATCGTATTTCCTGCTGGCGTGGATCCTCGATAAAAACGGCATGACGATGAAAGATGTCAAGCTCGCCACCTTAGGGCCGGATGCCGCCGCGCATGCGTTCATTGCCGGGCAGAACGACGCTGCCGTGACCTACGAACCGTATCTCTCCAACATCCGCCAGAGCCCGGATAAGGGCAAAATCCTGACCACCACGCTCGACTACCCGATGGTGATGGATACCCTTGGCTGCACGCCGTCCTGGCTGGATAAAAACCCGAAAGCGGCCCAGGCGCTGGTCAACAGTTATTTCGAAGCGCTGGACATGATCAAAGCCGACCCGGATAAAGCCAATGAAATCATGGGCGCGGCGGTGAAAGAGACCGGCAAACAGTTTGCCGAAGAGTCCAGCTATCTGCGCTGGCAGGATCGCGATGCTAACAAAAAATTCTTTAGCGGCGAAATCGTAAGCTTCACCAATGAGGCGGCACGGCTGCTCACGGAGATGAAAATTCTGCGTAAAACGCCGGATATCAATACGTTGTACGACGCGAAGTACGTTACTCAGCCATGAAGGACCATGATATGAACAGTCCTGTCAGTCAGGCCGCGGACTACGCCAGCAAGACCACGACAGACTTACGCGAGCCGGCTCCCCTGCCGGCAAGCAAAAAGGTCTGGCATAACCCGATGATGGTGCCATTACGCCCCGTTGCGCCCCGTCATCGCTGGTTTCTGGGCTTCTGTTTCTTTATGCTGTTTTTCGCCTTGTGGGCGCTGGTGACCTTTACCGGCCTGGTGGCGCCGACCTTCCTCGCAAGCCCCGCCAGCATGGTGCAGGAAGGGGTATTACTGTTTACCGATTTCGATTTCACCACCGATATCGGCATGACGGTAATGCGCGTACTGGGTGGATTTGTCCTGGCCTGCGTTATCGCCGTGCCGCTGGGCATCTGGATGGGCTCGTACAAGCTTATCGAAGCCTTCTTCGAGCCGTTTGTCTCGTTTTGCCGCTATCTGCCAGCCTCCGCGTTTGTGCCTCTTTTGATCCTGTGGGCCGGTATTGGTGAAATGCAGAAGATCCTGGTGATTTTTATTGGCTCTTTCTTCCAGATAACCCTGATGGTCGCTGTCGCCGTAGGTGCCGCGCGTCGCGATCTGGTCGAAGCGGCCTACACGCTGGGGGCGACCAATAAAAGCGTGGTGCGTCGGGTGATTATTCCCGGTGCGGCACCGGAAATCGCCGAACTTTTGCGTCTGGTGCTCGGCTGGGCCTGGACCTACGTCATCGTGGCGGAGCTTATCGGTTCATCCAGCGGGATAGGCCATATGATTGTCAACAGCCAGGCGTTACTCAACACCGGGCAGATGATCTTCGGCATTATCGTCATTGGCTGTATCGGCTTGCTCTCCGACCTGTTGTTTAAAGCGGTCAACCGCCGCCTGTTTGTATGGAGCTCTCTGTAATGAACTATCCGAAGCTGAGCGTTCGCCAGGTAGAGCGTGTTTTCACTGGCCCGAAAGGTGAAAAAACCCAGGCACTGTTGCCGGTGGATTATCAGGTCAATGAGAACGATTTTATTACCATTCTCGGCCCTTCCGGCTGCGGCAAGTCGACACTGCTGCGTATTGTCGCCGGGCTGGATCAGCCTACACGCGGTGAAGTCTGGCTGGATGGGGAACTGGTCGATGGCCCCGGTGCGGATCGCGGCATGGTATTCCAGAGCTATACGCTGTTCCCCTGGCTGACCGTTGAGCAAAATATCCGCTTCGGCTTACAGGAGCGAGGCGTGAGTAAAGCGGCGCAAAAGGAGCGTAGCGACTACTTTATAAATAAGGTCGGTTTGCGCGGTTTTGAGCATCACTTCCCACGGCAACTGTCAGGTGGTATGCAGCAACGTACGGCTATTGCCCGTGCGCTGGCGAATGACCCGAAAGTTTTGCTGATGGATGAACCCTTCGGCGCGCTCGATAACCAGACGCGCGTGATGATGCAGGAGTTACTGCTGTCAATATGGGAGTCATCGCGCAAGACGGTGCTGTTTGTGACGCACGATATTGATGAAGCCATTTTTATGGCCAATAAAGTGGCAATTTTCAGCGCGCGGCCGGGGAGAATCAAAACCGAAGTGGCGGTCAACTTCCCGCATCCGCGTGATTACACCTTAAAGACATCGCCGGAGTTTATGACGCTCAAAGCGCGGATAACGGAAGAGATCCGTACCGAAACGCTGCAAACCCTGGATCATTGATCGCTTTTTTTTGCGTCGTGTTGCCACTTTTTTGTCAGGTTGTGCGTAAGCACCCGGTGGGCCGAGTCCTGACCGGGTATATTTTCAGCTCTACTTGTATATACAGGAATAGATTATGGCTCCTTCATCCACCGATTTCACCCTTTGCCGCCTGCAGCCTGGTCATGTTGATCTGCCTGTGCTGCGCCAGATTTATCAGGGCAATGTTCATCTCGCGCTGGCGGAAGAGGCCCGTGCCGATGTGCTGGCCTCTCAGGAGACGGTCACCCGTATTGTGGCATCGGGGGAAGTGGTGTACGGCATCAATACCGGGTTCGGCAAGCTGGCGCAAACCCGCATTCCGGCCGAGCGCCTGGCGGAATTACAGCGCAATCTGGTGCTGTCGCACAGCGTGGGGACGGGTAAATATCTGGCGGATAACATCGTGCGCCTGGTGATGGCAACCAAAATCCTCAGCCTGTCACGCGGCCATTCCGGCATTCGCATTGAAGTCATTGACGCCCTGATAACCCTCTTCAATGCCGGGGTCTATCCCTGCATTCCCGAAAAAGGTTCGGTGGGCGCCTCCGGCGATTTAGCCCCACTGGCGCATCTGTCTCTGATGCTGATTGGCGAAGGCACGGTGACGGTACAGGGCAACACCGTGTCTGCGGTGGAAGGTCTGGCAAGCGCGGGGATACGCCCGTTCGAACTCGGGCCGAAAGAGGGGCTGGCGCTGCTTAACGGTACCCAGGTGTCGACCTCCCTCGCGCTGTCGGGACTGTTTGAAGCAGAACGCGTCTTTTCCGCCGGGCTGGTGGCTGGCGCACTGTCGCTGGAAGCCATTAAAGGTTCGGTTAAACCGCTGGACCCGCGTATTCATGAAGCCCGCGGACAGCAAGGGCAGATTGCCGTGGCGGCAGCGTTGAGCAAAATCCTTGCCGGGAGCGAGATTGTGACCTCTCATGCGGCCTGTGGCCGCGTACAGGATCCGTACTCCATCCGCTGTGTGCCGCAGGTGATGGGGGCGTGCCTTGATAACTTACATCACGCCGCCCGCATTTTGCGCATTGAAGCCAATGCTGCGTCCGATAATCCACTGGTGTTTGCGGAAAACGGCGACGTGATTTCCGGCGGCAATTTCCACGCTGAACCGGTCGCCTTCGCCGCTGACATTATCGCGCTGGCAGTGGCGGAGATCGGGGCGATATCGGAGCGCCGTATGGCGCTGTTGCTGGATACGGGATTATCCGGCTTGCCGCCGTTCCTGGTACGCGACGGCGGCGTGAACTCCGGCTTTATGATTGCCCAGGTCACCGCCGCCGCGCTGGCCTCAGAAAACAAATCGCTGGCCCATCCGGGAAGCGTCGATAGCCTGCCTACCTCAGCCAATCAGGAAGACCATGTCTCAATGGCGACCTACGCCGCGCGTCGCCTGGGGGATATGTGTTTTAACACCAGCGTAGTGGTTGGCATTGAAGCCATGGCCGCCGCGCAAGGGGTGGATTTCCATCGTCCGCTGCAAAGCTCAAATACCCTGGAAAACGAAATGCAGGCGATCCGCCAGAACGTTGCGTTCCTTGAAAAGGACCGCCTGATGTCACCGGACGTCGAGATGATGCGTCTGTGGGCCTCCCGCGAACACTGGCCCGCAGAAATTGAAGCGCTGTTACCAAGCTTCGCCTGATAACGCTGTGCAAAAAATTCAAATTTAGAGAAGGAAATGAACATGAATGCGCCACACAAAAATGCCGAAGCCCGCGTTGTCCGTGCTCCCCAGGGGAGCGAACTGAGCTGCCAGAACTGGCTGATCGAAGCGGCCTACCGCATGATTCAGAACAACCTCGATCCGGATGTCGCCGAGCGCCCGGAAGATCTGGTGGTATATGGCGGTATCGGCAAAGCGGCCCGCAACTGGTCCGCCTTTGAGGCGATCCTTGAGAGCCTGCGCAAGCTGCGGGAAGACGAAACGCTGCTGGTACAGTCGGGGAAACCGGTCGGTGTTTTTCGCACCCACACCAACGCCCCGCGCGTGTTGATTGCCAACTCCAACATCGTCCCCCACTGGGCGCACTGGGAACATTTTCATGAACTGGATAAAGCCGGTCTGATGATGTACGGCCAGATGACCGCCGGTTCATGGATATACATTGGTGCGCAGGGCATTGTGCAGGGCACCTACGAAACCTTCGCCGAAGCGGGTCGCCAGCATTACAACGGCAGCCTGCGCGGTAAGTGGATTTTAACCGCCGGGCTGGGCGGTATGGGCGGCGCACAGCCGCTGGCGGGGGTACTGGCGGGCGCGTGCGTGCTGGCGATTGAGTGCCAGGAATCGCGCATCGATTTCCGTCTGCGTACGCGCTATCTCGACTACAAAACCAACAGCCTCGACGAGGCTCTGACGATGATTGAAAAAGCCTGCGCCGAGAATAAAGCCATCTCCGTTGGCCTGCTGGGTAACGCCGCCGAACTGATGCCCCAACTGGCGGCACGGGCGAAAGCAGGCGGTTTGCGCCCGGATATCGTCACCGATCAGACCTCGGCGCATGATCCACTCAACGGTTATCTGCCGGAGGGGTGGAGCCTGGAAAAATGGCAGCAGGCGCGCCAGTCCGACCCGCAGTCGGTGGTGAAAGCGGCCCGCGCCTCCATGGCGAAACACGTGCAGGCGATGCTCGATTTCCACGCGATGGGGATCCCGACCGTCGATTACGGCAACAATATTCGCCAGGTTGCCAAAGAGGAAGGGGTGACCAATGCCTTTGATTTCCCAGGATTCGTTCCTGCTTATATTCGTCCGCTCTTCTGCGAGGGTAAAGGCCCCTTCCGTTGGGTAGCGCTCTCCGGCGACCCGGAGGATATCTACAAGACCGACGCCAAACTGAAAGAGCTCTTCCCGGATAACGCCAATCTCATTAACTGGCTGGATATGGCGCGCGAGCGCATTGCGTTCCAGGGGCTGCCTGCACGTATCTGCTGGCTTGGCCTGGGGGAACGCCATCTTGCTGGTCTGGCCTTTAACGAAATGGTGCGCAATGGTGAATTAAAAGCGCCGATTGTCATTGGCCGTGACCATCTGGATACCGGCTCTGTGGCGTCGCCAAACCGTGAAACGGAAGCGATGAAAGACGGTTCCGATGCGGTTTCCGACTGGCCGCTACTCAATGCGCTGCTCAATACCGCCGGGGGCGCGACCTGGGTCAGCCTGCACCACGGCGGCGGTGTGGGGATGGGCTTCTCTCAGCACGCCGGGATGGTCATCGTCTGTGATGGCAGCGAAGAGGCGGATGAGCGGCTGGCGCGCGTGCTGTGGAATGACCCGGCCACCGGTGTTATGCGCCACGCGGACGCGGGCTATGAACAGGCAAAAGCCTGCGCGCAGCGTAACCACCTGAATTTACCTATGATCTGATGATGAATGCCGGACAGGCCGTTCTCGGTTATCCGGCTTTTCCCGAAGGGGGAGTAATGGCTTCAGATGTTGCAGTTTCCGACCCGCGTTTTGCTTTACAACACCAGACGCTCAACAACCTTGCCCGCCCTACGGCACGCAGCCTGGGGCTGTATAACGCCGGGCTGTCGGCAGAGGCGGTACGACAGCAATATGGCGTAACGCATATTGCCAAACTGGCCAGTAATGAAAACCCGTCAGGCGCCAGCCCGCAGGTGGTATCGGCCTTACAGAAGGATGCCGGTTTTAGCGCGGTCTATTCCGATGCCGCCAGCGCCCAATTGCGTGATGCGCTGGCGAACTATACCGGTGTGAGTGCCGACAAGATTGTCACCGGCAATGGTTCAGAAGATATCCTGCATATGCTGGCGCTGGCTTTTCTTAACCCTGGCGACCGCGTTGTCACGCTGATACCTTCCTTTGGCCTGCACGAGATTTTCCCGCGCATGATGGGGGCAGATGTGACCCTGGTCGGGGTGGATCAACGTCAGCAGTTTGACGTTACGGCCTGGGAACTGGCGCTCTCCACGCCCGCGAAAATGGTCATTTTCAGCAATCCGTCAAACCCCGTGGGATGCATGCTCGGCAAAGACGGTTTTGCCCGCGTCATTGCCGCCGCGCCACAGGAGTGTGTGCTGGTCATTGATGAAGCCTATTTCGAATATTGTCAGGACGACCCGGATTATCCCGACAGCCTGGCGGTGCTGGCGGCGCAGCCGCGCCCGTGGATCGTGCTGCGGACCTTTTCGAAGGCTTATGGCCTGGCGGGACTGCGTGTGGGCTATGGCTTAGCCAGTCACCCTGAACTGGTCAATCTGCTTAACCGCGTGCGTACGCCCTTTAATATTAACCGCGCGGCGCAGGCGGCAGCGGTGGCGGCGATAGGCGACCAGGCGCATGTGAAAGCGAGCGTTGCGCTGGTGCGCGGGCAGCGGGAGCGCATGGCCGCAGAGCTTACACGGCTGGGGTTTTACGTGGCGCCCTCACATGCCAATTTCCTCTTCTTTGACTGTGGACGGCCCAGCGGCGAGATGGCGCAGCAGTTGTTGCGCTATGGCGTTATCATCAAGCCGTGGCGGGAGCCAGGCTATGAGCAGTGGATCCGGGTGTCGATTGGCAACGAAGAGGATAATCAGCAGTTTATCGACGCCCTGAAAGCGATCCTCGCGCTGGGGGCGGCGTGAAACGACCTGCGCTGAATATCGAAGAACTGCGCCATCGCGCCAGACGGGCGCTACCGCGTTTTGCTTTTAGTTATCTGGAAGGGGGCGCGGATGACGAGCAAACGTTGCGCGATAACCGCAGTGTCTTTGCCCGCTGGCGTTTTATTCCCCCGGTACTCAACGAGGCGAGCGAACGCGATCTCTCGGTCACCCTTTGTGGGCAGAAACTGGCGGCGCCGCTGCTGATTGCCCCTACCGGTTATAACGGCATGTTACGCTATGGTGCCGATGCGATGCTCGCGCGTGCCGCCAGAGATGCCGGGATTGGCTATATCCAGAGCACCGTCTCGACCGCAGCGATTGAGGATATCGCCGCTGAAAATCTGCCCCAGCACTGGTTTCAGCTCTATGTACTTAAAGACCGCACGGTCACCCTGGGGCTACTTGCCCGTGCAAAAGCGGCAGGCTGCACCACGCTGGTGGTCTCCGTTGATGCGGTACATTTCGGCAATCGTGAAAAAGATAAACGCAATTACCGCCGCCCGATGAAGCTCTCCCTCTCCAGTTTGTTTGATATCGCGTTACATCCGGCCTGGGTGTGGCGCACCATCCGGCCTGCGGGGGTACCGGGGTTTGGTAATTTAACGCCTTATGTCCCGGCGGATAAACAGCGGGGCGCCGGGGGCGCCAGTTATTTTGCCGGGCAAATGGATACGCGTCTGACCTGGGAGACACTGGCGTGGATCCGCAGCCAGTGGTCGGGGCCGTTGCTGGTGAAAGGTATTCTCGCGCCGGATGACGCAACCCGTGCTTTTGCCACAGGCGCCGATGGCATTGTGTTGTCTAACCACGGTGGACGGCAACTGGATGGTTCAGTGAGCGCCATGGAGGTGCTACCCGAGATTCGCCGCCGCTGCGGGACGGAGGCCACAATCCTTATCGACAGCGGTTTTCGCCGTGGTACTGACGTGGTGAAAGCACTGGCGCTGGGGGCAAACGGGGTGTTACTCGGGCGGCCAATGCTCTATGGCGTGGCCGCTGACGGTGAGGCCGGGGCGAAGCAGGCTCTGGCGCTGATTTTGCAGGAAGTTGACCGCACCCTGGCACAGTTGGGATGTACGTCTATTGCCCGGTTAGGGCCACATTTGCTGCGTCCTCAATCCTGACAGAGAAGGGGGCTGGTTTGTTTATCACGGAGAGTCAATTATGCAGGCACTGAATATCATCTTCCCGGCGCAAATTTTACGTGGCGCAGGCGTTATCAACCGCCTTGGCGGGGTGTGCGCCGCGTTGGGCAAACGCGCCCTGGTCATTGGCGGGCATGCCGGGCTGGCAGCGGTGGACACACAGATTCGCCATCAACTGGCGGCCTCTGCGGTCGAACTGGTGGGCATGGAGTGGTTTGGCGGCGTGTGCAGCGAAGAGAATATCCAGCGCCTGGCCCATCAGGTCGAGGTGACAGGGGCGGATCTGGTGATAGGCGTCGGCGGCGGCAAAGCACTTGATACCAGTAAAGCCGTTGCGGTACAGACGCATGTGCCGATTGTTACCATTCCCACCATCGCAGCGACCTGTGCGGCCGTGACGCCATTGACCATTCGTTATCACGCCAATGGTCATTTTCGCGATCTTTTCCCCTTAGCGCAGGCGCCCGCTGCGGTTATTATCGACAGCGAAATTCTGGCCACCGCGCCGCTGCGCTGGCTGGCGGCGGGCCTTGGCGACACGCTGGCAAAATGGTACGAATTCCGTGCTATCAGCGTGCGGCATCAGAACCACAGCGGCGTCGCGCAGGCTTCCAGTGCCAACAGCCGTATCTGTTATGACCTTATTAAGGCCCACGGACCTGCCGCCTGCGACGCCGTGCGGGCAGGCAAACCCAACGCCGCGCTGGAACAGGTGCTGGATGCCATATTTATGTTTGCCGGACTGACATCGCTGATGAGCAGCGGTGCGCATGCCGCCGCCGCCCATGCGATTTATGAAGGCTTTACGGTCTGTGATAAAACCCGCGAATTTGGTCATGGGCTCCTGGTGGGCTTTGGCAACCTGTGTCTGCTGGCGCTGGAAAATCGTAGCGATGACGAATTACTTGAGGCGGTACGTCTGGCGCATGCCTGCGCGGTACCGCTGCGCCTGAGTGATATTGCCGCGCTTGATACCGGTGAGCTTGAGCAAATTGTGCAAATGTCATTGCATGCCCCGGATATGAAAAATATGCCGGATAACGTTACCGCACAGGCGCTCTACCAGGCGATTGCGCGCGTCGAAGCGATGGCAGAGCAACTTTGATTCAAGAACCTGTTACGTCATCGCACTCAAAAAGCTGGCAACGAAGCCAGCTTTTTTGTTCTGTTGAACAGGATAATTGCCCCATGGCAGTGCATGATGCCCCAAATTGTCGCAGGATTTACCGATAAATTTCGCAGACGATCACAGATCCAGAATTATATTTTATCGCTGCATAATCTTTCTGATTTTCCCTCCGCCATCCAGACTTCATCTAATATTATTCACTTTTTATGCAATTTAAGTGAATAGCGACAGGTTTTAACTTATTGATATTTCGTTGTCGGGCCGCGTTTATGCATTTTGATAGCTGGCTGGCACGCCCTGTGCAATATACATTTACAGCGTAAATACTCATATTTTTTAACATATATTCAACCAATTATTTACCGGATGAGGTCGCTATGTCACAGTCAATTACGCGTGAGAACTTTGATGAATGGATGATGCCTGTGTACGCGCCAGCGCCTTTCATTCCGGTCCGTGGCGAGGGTTCGCGCCTTTGGGATCAAAACGATAAAGAGTACATCGACTTTGCAGGCGGCATTGCCGTTAATGCGCTGGGCCATGCCCATCCCGCATTATGCAAAGCGTTGAGCGAGCAGGCTTCGCGCTTCTGGCATACCGGAAACGGTTACACCAATGAGCCGGTATTACGCCTGGCAAAACGCTTAATCGACGCCACGTTTGCTGAGAAAGTCTTTTTCTGTAACTCCGGGGCAGAAGCCAATGAAGCGGCGCTGAAACTGGCGCGCAAATATGCTCACGATACCTATGGCGGCAAGAAAACCGGCATTGTGGCGTTCAAAAACGCTTTCCATGGCCGCACGCTGTTTACCGTAAGTGCAGGCGGTCAGCCTGCCTACTCGCAGGATTTTGCCCCTTTACCCCCGGATATCGCCCATGCCCCGTACAACGACCTGGCGGCGGCCAGTGCGCTTATCAATGACGATACCTGTGCGGTGATTGTCGAGCCGATGCAGGGTGAGGGCGGCGTGGTGCCGGCCAGCACCGCGTTCTTACAGGGGCTGCGTGAGCTGTGCGATCGCCATAATGCGCTGCTGATTTTCGATGAGGTACAAACGGGCGTCGGGCGTACCGGCGAACTTTATGCCTATATGCACTATGGCGTAACGCCTGACGTGCTGACCACCGCCAAAGCGCTGGGCGGCGGTTTCCCGGTAGCGGCGATGCTGGCTCGTGAGAAATATGCCCGCGTGATGACCGTTGGCACCCACGGTACGACCTACGGCGGTAACCCGCTTGCCTCTGCGGTTGCCGGTGCGGTACTGGATATTGTGAACACCCGCCAGACGCTGGATGGCGTCAAACAGCGCCACCAGTGGTTTAACGAACAGTTGCAGGCCATTAATGCGCGCTGCGGCCTGTTCCGTGACATTCGCGGTCTGGGGCTATTGATTGGCTGCGAACTCAACGCTGAATACGCCGGAAAAGCGAAACAGATTTCGCAACTGGCCGCCACTGAAGGCGTCATGGTGCTGATTGCCGGGGCAAATGTGTTGCGTTTCGCGCCTGCGCTCAATATTAGCGAAGATGAAGTCTCTCGCGGGCTGGCACGCTTTGGTATCGCCTGCGATAAATTCCTTGCGGGGTGTCCATCATGATGGTGATTCGTCCTGTTGAGCACGACGATCTTCCGGCGTTGATGGCGCTGGCTGGAAAAACAGGCGGCGGATTGACCTCGTTGCCTGCGGACGAAGCCACGCTCTCTGCGCGCATCGAGCGCGCCCTGAAAACCTGGCGCGGGGAACTGGCGAAAAGCGAACAGGGGTATGTGTTTGTCCTTGAAGTCGTAGAGACCGGCGAAGTGGCCGGGATCTGCGCCATTGAGGTCGCCGTGGGCCTTAACGACCCCTGGTATAACTACCGCGTCGGCACGCTGGTCCATGCCTCAAAAGAGCTTAACGTTTATAATGCGCTCCCCACGCTGTTCCTCAGCAATGACCATACGGGCAGTAGCGAACTTTGCACCCTATTTCTCGACCCGGCGTGGCGCAAAGAGGGCAATGGTTATCTGCTTTCTAAATCGCGTTTTATGTTTATGGCCGCGTTCCGCGATCGCTTTAACGAAAAAGTGGTGGCCGAGATGCGCGGGGTCATCGATGAGACCGGTTATTCACCGTTCTGGGAGAGTCTTGGCAAGCGCTTCTTTTCAATGGAATTTGCCCGTGCGGATTACCTGTGCGGTACCGGGCAGAAGGCGTTTATCGCCGAACTGATGCCGAAGCACCCCATCTACACCGATTTTCTCTCGCCTGAGGCGCAAGCGGTGATTGGTCAGGTACACCCACAAACCGCGCCAGCCCGCGCGGTACTCGAGAAAGAAGGTTTCCGCTACTGCAACTATGTCGACATTTTCGACGGCGGGCCAACCCTTGAGTGCGACATTGATCGCGTTCGCGCAATCCGTAAAAGCCGACTGGTGGAGGTGGTACAAGGAGAGCCTGTGCCTGGGGAATGGCCTGCCTGCATGGTAGCCAACGAGCAATATCATCAATTCAGATCCATGCTTATCTATGCCGACCCGGCAACGGAACGGCTGGTGCTGAGCGCGGCACAACTTGATGCTCTTAAATGTCATCCGGGCGACAAAGTGCGCCTGGTACGCCTGTGCGCAGAGGATAAAAAATCATGACTCAATGGATTAACGGTGAGTGGATTGCGGGGCTGGGTGCCCGACGCATCAAAACGAACCCGGTCAGTAACGAAACGCTGTGGCAGGGTAATGATGCCGATGCTTCTCAGGTCGGTTTAGCCTGCGAAGCGGCACGCGCCGCGTTTCCGGGCTGGGCAAAACTGGCGTTTAGCCAGCGTCAGGCGATTGTTGAAAAATTCGCCGGGTTGCTGGAAGCCAACAAAGCCACATTAACTGAGATTATCGCCCGTGAAACGGGGAAGCCGCGCTGGGAAGCGACCACGGAAATCACGGCGATGATCAATAAAGCCGCCATTTCGGTAAAAGCGTATCACACGCGGACCGGCACTCAGCACACAGAGATGCCGGACGGTGCAGCCACGCTACGCCATCGCCCACATGGCGTTCTGGCGGTGTTTGGCCCTTACAATTTCCCAGGCCATCTCCCCAACGGGCATATTATTCCGGCCCTGCTGGCGGGCAATACCCTGATTTTCAAACCCAGCGAGCTGACGCCGTGGACCGGCGAGGCGGTGGTAAAACTGTGGGAAGAGGCCGGGTTACCGCCGGGCGTGCTGAACCTGGTGCAGGGGGGACGGGAGACCGGCCAGGCGCTAAGTGCCCAGGAAGGCATTGACGGTCTGCTTTTTACCGGCAGCGCCAATACTGGTTTCCAGTTGCATCGTCAGCTTGCCGGGCAGCCGGAGAAGATCCTGGCCCTTGAGATGGGTGGCAACAATCCGCTGATTGTTGAAGACCCGGCGGATCTTGACGCAGCCGTCCATCTGACCCTCCAATCGGCGTTTATCACCGCAGGACAGCGCTGTACCTGCGCACGTCGTCTGCTGGTTAAACGGGGTGAAGCGGGGGATGCGTTTTTGCGCCGTCTGGTGGAGGTCTCCTCCCGGCTGACACCTGCGGCCTGGGATGCGGATCCACAGCCCTTCTTTGGCGGGCTGATTTCGGAACAAGCGGCACAGCATGTCTGGCAGGCCTGGCAGGGCCACGTCGAACGTGGCGGTAAAACCTTGCTTGAACCTCGTCTGCTGCATCCCGGCACCTCACTACTGAGCCCTGGCATTGTTGAGATGTCGGAGGCGCAGAATGTGCCGGATGAAGAGGTCTTTGGGCCGTTGCTCTGTGTCTGGCGGTATGACGACTTTGACGAGGCCATCACGCTGGCAAACAATACGCGTTACGGGCTGGCCTGTGGTTTGATTTCGCCGGACCGTGAACAGTTCGACCAGTTGCTGCTGGAGGCGCGGGCCGGGATTGTCAACTGGAACAAACCGCTCACCGGCGCCGCGAGCACCGCGCCATTTGGTGGAGTGGGTGCCTCGGGTAACCATCGCGCCAGCGCCTGGTATGCCGCCGATTACTGCGCCTGGCCTATGGCGAGCCTTGAATCGGCAGAGCTGGCCTTGCCGCAATCGCTCAGTCCGGGGCTTGATTTCAGCCGGGAGGAGAGGCGATGAAAGCGCGGGAAGTCAATTTTGATGGTCTGGTGGGCCTGACGCACCATTATGCCGGACTGTCGTTCGGTAACGAGGCGTCGACGAAACACCGTCACCAGGTTTCTAACCCGAAGCTTGCGGCAAAGCAGGGGCTGTTAAAGATGAAAGCGCTGGCGGATGCCGGTTTTGTGCAGGCCGTGATCCCACCGCAGGAGAGGCCGAACATCCCGGTCCTGCGCCAGTTGGGTTTTAGCGGAAGTGATGAGCAGGTGGTGGAAAAAGCCGCTGCGCATTCACCGCATCTGCTTTCTGCCGTCAGCTCTGCATCATCCATGTGGGTGGCGAATGCGGCAACGGTCTGCCCCTCTGCCGATGCGCTCGACGGGCGGGTGCATCTGACGGTGGCTAACCTCAATAACAAATTTCACCGGGCCATCGAAGCGCCGACCACCGAAGCGGTACTAAAAGCCATCTTCCGCGATGAGCGTAAGTTTGCCGTGCATCCCGCATTGCCGCAGGTGGCCATGTTTGGCGATGAAGGGGCGGCTAACCATAATCGTCTTGGGGGCGACTACGGCGAGCCGGGTGTTCAGTTGTTTGTTTATGGCCGTGAAGAGGGCAGCAACGCCGCACCAGGGCGCTATCCCGCCCGCCAGACGCTGGAAGCCAGCCAGGCGGTCGCGCGGCTTAATCAGGTCTGCCCACGACAGGTTATCTTCGCCCAGCAAAATCCTGATGTTATCGATCAGGGCGTGTTCCATAATGATGTTATCGCGGTATCAAACCGACAGGTGCTTTTCTGCCATGAGCAGGCGTTCTTGCATCAACAGGCGTTGTTTAGCCAGTTGCGTGCGCGGGTGCCGGGGTTTATGGCGCTGGAGGTGCCCGACGCTGAGGTATCCGTCAGCGATGCGGTACAAACGTATCTGTTTAACAGTCAGTTGCTGAGCCGCGAAGATGGCAGCATGGTGCTCATATTGCCTCAGGAATCCCGTGAGCATCCGGGCGTCTGGCGCTATTTGACCACGCTGCTGGAGCAAGACAACCCCATCAGCGAGATCAAGGTGTTTGATCTGCGCGAAAGTATGTCTAATGGCGGCGGCCCGGCCTGTTTGCGCCTGCGCGTCGTCCTGACGGACGAAGAGGCGCGTGCGGTAAATCCGGCAGTGATGATGAATGATGTGCTGTTCCGCGCACTAAATGAGTGGATTGAGCGTTATTATCGTGACAGGTTAACGCAGGCCGATCTGGCTGATCCGATGCTATTACGGGAGAGCCGGGAAGCACTGGATACGTTGACGCAAATGTTGAGATTAGGTTCCGTTTATCCCTTCCAGCAGTGACAGGAGGCCGTATGGACAATTTTCTCGCAATGACGCTGTCAGGTGAAATGCCCCGCAGGACGGTGGGGGAGGCTGGTGCGATCCACTGGTTATGGCATGAACAGGGCGTTCTGGAGTTAGTGCCCCCAAAGCCAGTAAAGCGCTCTCTGGTGCTTTCCTGCGCGATTCACGGCAATGAAACCGCGCCAGTGGAGATGCTGGATGGACTGTTAAAACAGCTCCTGAACGGGACGCTGACGTTAAGCTGGCGCTTGCTGATCATTATCGGTAACCCGCAGGCGCTGGGAAAGAATAAACGTTTTTTGCGCAGCGACCTTAACCGCATGTTTGGCGCGCGCTGGCAAGGTTTTCCGGCCAGTGATGAGACGATTCGCGCCGCACAACTGGAACGGGCCGTCACCCATTTTTACGCTGAGGACGATGAAGATCGCTGGCACCTTGACCTGCACACGGCGATCCGTGGTTCGTATCATGTACGTTTTGGTGTACTGCCTGCGCGTGCAGAACCCTGGGATGAAATTTTTCTCAAATGGCTGGGCGATGCCGGGCTGGAAGCGCTGGTCTTCCATCAGTCACCGGCAGGAACCTTTACCCATTACACCTGCGAACAGTTTCAGGCCCATTCCTGTACGCTGGAGCTTGGTAAAGCGCTACCTTTTGGTGAAAATGATCTGAGCCAGTTCGAACGTACCCGCTGGGCGCTGGCGGCGTTGCTTGCCGGCGACGTGGTGCCCGAAGCGGAAACCGCACCGATACGCTATCGTGTGGTGCAGCAGTTAACACGGCGCAGTGAAGAGTTCGTGCTTTATATGTCGGACGATACGCTCAATTTTACCCCATTTGCGGCGGGAACGTTGCTGGCAGAAGATCGCGGCGAGCGTTACGTTGTCCAGCGCGATCAGGAATATGTGCTCTTTCCTAATCCAAAGGTCGCGGTGGGGCTTCGCGCGGGATTGATGCTGGAGCGCATCAGTTAGGAAAGTCGCTATCAAGAAAAACGCGCCCGGACATCACGTCGGGCGCGTTTTTTATTGCGAAGTGCTTTGCAATGATCCGTCAGGCGTTAGCCACCTGCGGAATATAGTCATCAGATTGCAGGAAGTGGTTAATCAGGTAGACCATGGTCTCTCCTGACAGGCCGCGCATGCACTCATAGGTTTTGTCTTTTGGACACCATTCAGCAAAGGACACCCCGGTTGTCTCTTTGGGATTTGTGCTCACCAGTCTGCCGCAAGGACCGTAAGCCGGACAGGCAACATCAATACCTAATGCATTCCAACCCTGAGCGCCATTCCTGAACGGTAAACGGTTTTTCGCCTCAATTTGCGAGTAAATAGAAATGATGCCGATCGAGGTCATGCCTGCAAGGGCAACCGGACCGGAGTCACAGGCGATTAATAGCGCGCAATGGCGCATAAAATAGATCGTTTCCATAATTGAAAACGCATTGACGGCGGAAATCGCGTGCGGATTGGTAATGGTCATCAGAGCACGTTTGTGGCTATTGTGCTTGTCGCTGCCAATGATAACCACCTGCCATCCCGAAGCGACCATATGATCGGTTACGGCATTCCAGCCCTCTTCGGTCCAGGTACGATTTGGCGCACCAATGTTCGGATGCACCAGCACCGTTTTGGCCGGGTTAAGGTTATGTTCTTTTATGAAGGCGTCGACACGGGTGGTATCGAGATGGCTTAAATCGAGCTTCGGCTGTAAATCGCTTTCTCGCCACTGACTTCCAAACTCATCCAGAAAGGCCAAAGACATATGTTTGGGCGCCAGAATCTGCTCCCATTTATCGAGAATGTGAATCTTATCGCGCATGCCCACTTTTTCAATGAGCTTGCTTTTCCCCTCTGTAACCGAATTCATTGGCCAGAAGTAGTCAACTGCCGGACAGGCTGACGCCATATCCTCATAAAGCTTATTGGCAATGAGCACAAATTTTTCTGTCGTTTGCGCTTTGAGCGCAGTTAAGGCACCCAATGCAAAAACAACGTCACCCATCGAGGCTGCGCAACGAAAAATACGCAGATTATCAGGCGATAAAAGCGCATCGTTATCAATAAGCTCAAGGCTTTTGGTATTGGCAAAACAGGCGAATTTACCGGTAAGTTGTTCTAAAGGTGTCTCTTCCATGCGCGGCAATGTCAAAATAACTTCATTCCCGTTCATCAAAAACATCTCAGTACATAATTCCCCGGCCATCTTCCCTGGCAGGACATTGCATCTATCAAGGAAGACGAGAGGTATCGTGTTTGGCAGATTTAAAACCTGTAAATCGTCCGGATAAATGACGCTTTTTCTACCACCCCACACGAGGAGTTTATTAATATTACTGTTGAGTGGATTTGCGCGGAATTCGCTAATGATGTTATCGACATTTGCCTGGCAATCGCGAACGGAGTAATCATTTTTAAAGATAATTAATAACGTATTGCTATCAACGAATTCGCGTGCTGTTTCGATTTCAGGGAAAGTAAAGAGTACAGTTTTTAAATTTGGGTCGGTTTCTAATGGAGATATGGATAACCCATCTTCAGTGAGCTGAGTCTTGTCGCATGAGTAGTATTTGGTATCGTAAATTTTCCCAAAAGAATAAGTGACGACAGAATTCCACCCTCTGCTTGATATCAGGTTTTCATTTGTTGTGTATATTTTATCTTGCAAGTGCTGCGCATAAGTACCGATGGCATTTTGACGTTGCGCCGCAGGCAATGCAAGTAACGTATTACGCGTTATAATAGAGAGAGGATCATCTTCATAAATTCGTAAATGCGTTTTATTCGCAGGATGGCGCGATTTGCTCAGGATCGTGCCAATATCTTCTGCATGGCCGGTACCAAAATGCAGATAGACAGAAGGGATTGATTTTTGACTAATACCATACAGGATGTCTTTTACGACATCTGGAAAGTTTGCATAAGTGATATTGATAATGGTGACATTGCTTTTTTCTTTAAATTCGTCCTTGTAATCCAGTGCCTGTCTTAAAATAAATACATGTTCATCAGTCTTTTTTATTGTTTGCGAAATATCACTTGCCTGCATACTGAACGCAGATGGGCTCGTTTCGATATAAAAATGGAACTTCATCTTCTCGATCCTCAATGAGCCATCCCTGACACGTCTGATTTTGCCATCATTCTATTAAATTTTGATCGTAACATTCACCCTATGTTTCTAACAGACGATTAGACACGCTTTTTTTATCATGTTAGACCCATTGCTGGTTCGCGCGGGCGTTAGACTCTGGTCAGGTATCATACTAAAACATATGGCAAATCAATAGCAACAGAGGGCATGATGGCTATTCCTTTTACGATTTCGATTCCCACAGTACATGGTCAAATGCTGGTTAACCGCTACGACGTCAACCAAACCAATTCGTTGATTAAAACCTGCGGCGGGCCTGATATTCTTCAAATCGACATTGCGCAACATATCTGCAATCTGGCACCGGAAAAGAGCGTCATGCTGGATATTGGCGCAAACTTTGGTTCATATGCATTAAGCTGCGCCTCGTTTTTGCAGGGTAAAGGCGGTGTGGTTCATGCTTTTGAAGCACAACGCATCATTTCTTATATGGTGTGCGGTTCCGCTGTACTTAACGGTTATCAGAATTTGTTTGTACATCATGCCTGTGTCGGTAATGATAACACTCCGATTCCTATTCCTCGCTTTGATTATACGAAAGAAATGAACTTCGGTAGCATCGAGTTTGGTAACAGCCAGAAAGAAAAACTGCAACAGCAACGTGGTATTTCAAACGAATTCGTTAAACAAGTTCGTATCGACGATTTTAATTTTGAAAATGTATGCTTTGTTAAAATCGACGTAGAAGGGATGGAGAATAAAGTCCTTGATGGTGCGGTCGAAACTTTCCGTAAATCAATGCCGGTCCTGCAAATCGAAGTTCAAAAATCAGATCTCAAAGAAATCTTTGATAAGGTCAAAGGTATCTCTGATGAATATATTATTTCTCGTTACGGCCAATACGATATTATTTGCCTGAGTAGTGAAAAGATCGCTGCTTATGGTATGGATATCAATAACCTTGAAGTTATCCATTTATAATCAGGTCAATTTTTAATGCCCTCGTTATGAATTGATGCTATTAGAATCGCACTCTTTTGTTGCAAGATGGCGCTGACGCCAGATCAGCAAAAGAGTGCATTGTTTACTTCACGTCATGCCACTGTCTCTGCATAACCAGGCTATCTACCTGCCACGGCCGTAAGCGCACGCACTGAGTGAATTGCAGATTATTCCTGTTGCATTGGCTTGTTATTATTCACCAGCACTATATAATCTCCATTATTACCTGTAAAACTCCCTGCTGTTATATTTGGTTTGCCACTCTCCTCCGTTTATCCATATTCTCTCCATAATTGCTGTAAAAATGTTTTTTACACTTTCATTGTTTTACTGATGCTCTGATTTATTGACGAATAACAGTCTAAAGTGAATATCGTCAACACGGCATACGCCGCAAGAAAACATGAATAGTAAGGAATAATATTATGCGTAAACTCACCGCTCTGTTTGTTGCCTCTACCCTGGCTCTTGGCGCTGCTAACCTGGCGCATGCTGCCGATACCACGACCGCTCCGGCTGATGGCGGCCCGGCAATGCATCATAAAGGCCCACGCGGACCTCATCATGACATGATGTTCAAAGGCCTGAACCTGACGGATGCGCAGAAACAGCAGATCCGTGACATCAGGAAAGGCGAGTATGAGCAAATGCTGCAAGAACGCCGCGATATGCACAACATTATTGCCAGTGACACCTTCGATAAAGCGAAAGCAGAAGCGCAAATCGCGAAGATGGATGAGCAGCGTAAAGCGCACATGCTGGCACATCTGGAAACACAGAACAAAATCTACAATGTTCTGACGCCGGAACAGAAAAAACAGTTTAATGCCAATTTTGAGAAGCGTCTGACAGAACGTCCGGCGCCAGAAGGTAAAATGCCTCAACCTGCTGAATAATTGATTCAGCAACCCTCATCAAGACCGCCGGTCTTGCTCATAGCACGTGTTTACGTTGTGGGCAGGACTGGCGGTTTTTTCTTTTCCGCCCTCTTGTCTGCCGCCTGTATCACGGTATTCTCAAGCAGCTCGTTTTGACGAAAAATTTCCGTGTATCATAACGTTAATTTTTTACATGCTGACAACAGCATCGCTAAGGCATCCTGCTTTGCTGCCGATAATCTTTTAATGGCAGGATGGATGATAATGACACGCTGCCTTTAGAAGCAGCGGCGCGGCGCTTCCATGCTGCGCCATTCAGGAGTGATGATGGAATTCTTTGATATCCGCAAAATGCCGGTAAATCTCTGGCGTAATGGTGCAGGGGAAACCCGAGAAATTTGTTGTTTTCCGGAGGCGACGCGAGATTTCAGTTGGCGGGCAAGTATTGCATCGCTGGCCAGTAACGGTGAGTTTCCGCAATTTCCCGGCGTCGATCGTGTCATTACCCTCATTGAAGGCGGTGAAGTTACCCTGGATGCCGGCCATGAATTCTGTCACACGTTGAAAAAATTCCAGCCTTTTACGTTTCCCGGAGAACAGCCGGTGAAAGTCCAGCTTCATGAAGGGCAGATGTCGATGGATTTCAATATCATGACTCGCCGCGATCACTGCCGTGCAAAAGTACGCATTGCGGACCGGACTTTTACCACATTTGGCACCCGTGGGGGGGTGATCTTTGTACTGAGTGGGGCATGGCAACTTGGCGATAAGCTGCTTACCGCCGATCAGGGGGCTTACTGGAGTGAAGGCCGCCAGACGCTACGTTTGTTAAAATCAGAAGGTCAGTTACTTTTTAGCGAAATTACCTGGCTTCCCGGTCACTGAAGGAACTCACGAATCAGATACTCCCCGGACAGCAATGGCTTGCAGAGTATTTTATAACCATCGTGATCAAACCCGGCGGGCGTGCGGAGCAACTCTGCCGCCTCATCCAGATGGTTTACTGCACCAAGCCACAGCCAGTTATGAATGATATGGTATTGCGTCATCTGTTCACCCACCTCCTGTAAGCTAATTGGCCCGTTCCAGGGCCAACACACCAGACGCATACGCTCCATTGCGGCCAGGAAACGGCCATCGTGGTCGGCCACGGTTTCTTTACCACAACACGCGCCTGCGCACCGGCGCAACGCCGAACGGAAACAGCCGCGACCGCGGGTTAATGACTCCAGACCAAGCAGGCCATAGCAGAGCTTTTCGTCATCGGCGATGGACTGCAAGGTTTGCAGGGCGGCGCGGCGGTTGGCGAACAGGCCGTACAGGCCGACCTCTGAGGAAAAATCCACTTCACGGGCGTAGACCACCTGTGGTTTATCGCCGTTGACTGATAATGAACAAAGCTGTCGATTGCGGCGCAGACGTTTATTAAAAAGCGGTTGTTGCTCTTTAATCAGGCGTGCTTCAAGCAACAGGGCTCCAAGCTCACCTGCGGTACATATCCAGGTGATGCGTCGGGACTGGCGGAGCATCGCCGCTTCGTCGGGAGTACGCAAATGGGAAAGCACCCGGCTACGGATATTCACGCTTTTACCGATGTACAGCGGCATCGCGTCGCTTTCACCATGGAAAAAATAGACGCCTGGCTGCTTTGGCAAGGCTTCCAGCCATGGACGTAAATGCTCGGGATATTCATAAATAGCCGCCGCTTCAAATTCGAGACGCGGGGCGGATTGACGCCTGTTCACTGCGGACTCCTGATACTGTTTAGATATCCAGTGTAGCAGGGTGCGGCAGGTGAAAAAAGAGGCGGCTTACGCCGCCCCTGACATTTATTGCTTTTTCCAGAAATCGTCGAAAACGGTGATCGGTGGGCGACGTTTATGTTCCGTCTTCACATACCAGCCTTCGATGATCTGCGCTGTACCGGCGTCGAGCGTTTTGCCTTCCAGATAATCATCAATGTTTTCGTAGGTAACGCCGAGTGCTGCTTCATCCGGCAGGGAAGGGCGATCGTCTTCCAGATCAGCAGTAGGCGCTTTCTTATACAGATGTTCCGGGCAACCCAGGGACGCCAGCAGTTGTTTACCCTGGCGTTTGTTGAGGCGGAAAATCGGGTTGATATCTGTACCGCCATCACCGTATTTGGTGAAGAAGCCGGTGACCGCTTCTGCCGCATGGTCAGTACCTACGACGACACCTTTCGTCATCCCGGCGATACTGTACTGGGCTTTCATTCGCTCACGGGCTTTTTCGTTGCCGCGAATAAAATCGCTCAGCTCAATGCCTGCCTCGCGCAGCGCCTGTTCACTGGCCAGCACCGCACCTTTGATGTTTACCGTCAGCACGCGATCCGGCTTGATAAACTCGATGGCATCCTGGCAATCTTGCTCATCTGCCTGTACGCCGTAGGGTAAACGTACCGCAATAAACTGATAGCTGGTGTCGCCGGTTTCCTGGCGCAATTCGGAGATGGCGGTCTGGCAAAGCTTACCGGCCAGCGTTGAGTCCTGACCACCGCTGATCCCCAGCACCAGTGAGCGTAAAAAAGGATAGGTCTTCAGATAGGATTTGAGAAAATCAACGCTACGACGAACTTCTTCTTCGGCGTTGATGGTCGGCTTGACGCCCAGTGCCTGAATAATCTCTTGTTGCAGAGTCATTTAACCCCTCCGTCATGTGGCCTGCTGTGCAGGTAGCAAATAGGTGATGCAGCCAAATTAACCCTTTGACGGTAAAACGACAAGGATCACGAATTTGAGTGTCGCATATTACGCCGTTTTAGCAGGTTATCGTCGTTTTATTAGATTTTTCCGAAAGTTATGCCAGTCACGCCGTATAGTTGAAAAATGCAATTTTATATTCCAGGCTTAGATAACACGCTGATACACAAGCGGATAAACAAGAGGATGGAATATGAACAAGAACATCGCAGGAATTCTGGGTGCAGCGGCGGTACTGACTATGCTGGCAGGGTGTACGGCTTACGATCGCGCTAAAGATCAGGTGAGCCAGCCGGTAGTGAAAGATGTCAAAAAAGGGATGACGCGCCAGCAGGTTATGCAGGTTGCCGGTCGTCCTTCTTCCGAAGTGACCATGATCCACGCGCGTGGCACTTGCCAGACCTATATCCTGGGTCAACGTAATGGTAAAACTGAAACCTATTTCGTCGCGCTGGATGAGACGGGTCACGTGATGAACTCAGGCTACCAGACCTGTGCCGAGTATGACACCGATCCGCAAGCGCCTAAGCAGTAACCTTTGATTCTCTTTGCCTGAGCAGATCTAAAACCGGCCCATGGGCCGGTTTTTTTACGTCAGGATCTTTTTTAACGAAGCGAATTATTTGGCCGTAATGTGAAGGGAGTCATGATGCCAGGTCAATGAGAGACAATTGTGGTTTGTAGCGAATTATCCCCTCGCAGCGCGCCAACGTATACTCAATACAAGATCAAAAAACAGATAACACGGCGTCTCGCCACACGGCTTAATCATTGCATTCTTCGATGATAAATGCCGCTCAAGGGAGGTTTTTATGGATAAGAAAATCATCTATTTGTTCTGCTCAGCGGGCATGTCTACCTCGTTGCTGGTATCGAAAATGCGTGCGCAGGCAGAAAAGTATAATGTGCCGGTTATTATTGATGCCTTTCCGGAAACGCTGGCGGCAGAGAAAGGTCCGCAGGCGGATGTCGTCTTATTAGGCCCGCAAATTGCGTATATGTTGCCTGAAATCCAGCGCATTCTGCCCGATAAGCCAGTAGAAGTTATTGATTCTTTGCTCTATGGCAAAATCGATGGTTTAGCCGTTCTTAAAAGTGCCATTGCTGCCATTAAAAAAGCAGCACTTTAAATTTTTATTTTTCCCGTCAAAGAGTAATTTCACACATTCATGCCGCAATTAACGTTGCGGCACTTAAGGGCTTATTTGTATGAATAAAGCGATCAATTCTCTGGAAAAGGTGCTGCTGCCATTCGCGGTAAAAATAGGTAAGCAACCGCATGTCAATGCGATTAAAAATGGCTTTATTAAATTAATGCCATTAACGCTCGCCGGGGCCATGTTTGTTTTAATTAATAATGTTTTTCTTAGTTTTGGCGAAGGGTCTTTTTTCTACTCTCTTGGTATTCGACTGGATGCGTCAACAATTGATTCCCTGAACGGCCTTAAAGCCATCGGCGGCAATGTCTATAACGGTACATTGGGCATTATGTCGCTGATGGCGCCTTTTTTTATTGGCATGGCGCTGGCGGAGGAACGCAAAGTTGATCCCCTTGCTGCCGGGTTGCTGGCCGTGGCGGCGTTTATGACGGTGACCCCCTATAGCGTTGGGGAGGCGTATGCGGTAGATGCCAACTGGCTCGGCGGTTCGAACATTATCTCCGGTATGTTGATTGGGCTGGTGGTCGCGGAAATGTTCGCCTTTGTTGTCCGGCGTAACTGGGTAATTAAGTTACCTGATAGCGTTCCTGCGTCGGTCTCTCGCTCCTTTTCGGCGCTGATTCCGGGCTTCGTGATCCTCTCTGTCATGGGGATTATCGCCTGGGGACTGGCCGGTGCCGGAACGACCTTTCACCAGATCATTATGGACTCCATCTCTAAGCCACTGGCGGCAATGGGCGGCGTGGTAGGTTGGGCGTATGTCATTTTTACCTCGCTGCTGTGGTTCTTTGGTGTCCATGGTTCACTGGCTCTGGCCGCACTGGATAGCGGCATCATGACGCCGTGGGCGCTGGAAAACGTGGCGCTGTATACCGAATACGGTTCAGTCGATGCGGCGCTGGCCGCGGGGAAAACCTTCCATGCCTGGGCGAAACCGGTTCTTGACTCCTATATCTTCCTGGGCGGCACCGGGGCGACGCTGGGGTTAATTATCGCCATCTTTATTGCGTCCCGCCGTGCCGACCACCGCCAGGTGGCGAAGCTGGCATTGCCTTCCGGGATCTTCCAGATTAACGAACCCATGATGTTTGGCCTGCCGATTATCATGAACCCGGTGATGTTTATTCCGTTCATTCTGGTTCAGCCGTTACTGGCAGCCATCACCATGGCGGCTTATTACACGGGAATCATCCCGCCTGTCACCAATATCGCACCCTGGACCATGCCCACCGGGCTGGGGGCTTTCTTTAACACCAACGGCAGTATCGCAGCCCTGTTGCTGGCGCTGTTCAACCTCGGTGTGGCGACACTGCTCTATCTACCGTTCGTCGTGATATCGAACAAAGCACAGAACACTATCGAAGCCGAAGAGAGCGAGGAAGATATCGCCCAGGCGTTGAAATTTTAAGGAACTTCGCCGCGGCCAGTGTACCGCCGCGGCTACAGACGAGGAGTCATCATGTTGGATTTAGATAACCTGCCGGAAACAGACACCGACGCGGACACCCTGGAAGAGGTCGTCATGGGGCTTATCATCAACGCGGGTCAGGCGCGAAGCCTGGCGTACAGCGCATTAAAACAAGCCAAGCAGGGGGATTTTGAGACGGCAAAAACGCTGATGGCGCAATCCCATGCCGCCCTGCATGAGGCACATCGCGTACAGACGCAGCTCATTGAAAGTGATGAGGGGCAGGGTAAGATAAAGGTAAGCCTGGTACTGGTTCACGCGCAGGATCACCTGATGACAGCCATGTTGGCGCGTGAGCTTATTACCGAGTTGATTGAACTGCACGAGAAAATGTGACGATAAAGGAGAAGCCCGCAGATGCAGCCAGAGATAAATGCCACGGACGCGAGAATAGTCAGAGAGCAACAGCTTTTTAATGGCCGGCCTTTTCACGTGTTTATCTACAATAAAGTTGAGAGCATCAGTGGGCTGCATCAGCATGATTATTATGAATTTACGCTCGTCCTGACCGGGCGTTACTATCAGGTGATCAACGGGAAACGGGTGTTGCTGGAGCGAGGCGACTTTGTGTTTATACCCGTCGGTTCAACCCACCAGAGCTTTTATGAGTTTGGCGCAACGCGGATCCTTAATGTGGGGATCAGCCGGCAATTTTTTGATAAGCATTATCTTTCGCTGGTGCCGTTTTGTTTCGTTGCCTCGCAGAGTTACCGCATCAAGGCAACCTTTCTGGCGTACATTGAATCGGTCATAGCATCGCTTAATTTTCGTGATAGTGAACTCGATGAGTTTATTGAAAATGTCACCTTCCATGTTATCAATCGCCTGCGTCATTACCGCGAGCAGCAGGAGGAAGATTGCATTCCGCAATGGTTAAAAATGACCGTAGAGGGTATGCATGACAAACACCGTTTTGCTGAAAACGCGCTGGAAAATATGGTCGCCTTGTCGGGGAAATCTCAGGAATATTTAACCAGGGCAACGCAGCGTTATTATCATAAAACACCGCTGCAAATTATTAATGAAATTCGAATTAATTTTGCCCGTAAGCAGCTCGAAATTTCGAATTTCTCAATCAATGATATTGCATGGGAGGCAGGGTACAGCAGCCCCAGCTTATTTATTAAAACATTTAAACGACTGACCTCATTTACACCGGGTAGTTACCGTAAACAACTGACGAATATTACCTGATTTGCGGGGTTCGTCCCCGCTAACAAACATCACCATTCTATAATTATCGCACTGCGGTAATGACACGGCTTGTCTTAACATCAGGCCTGAGGGAGAAAATATGACGACGAAACTGAAAATTGTCACTATCGGTGGCGGCAGCAGTTATACCCCGGAATTACTGGAAGGATTTATTCTTCGCTACCACGAATTACCCGTCAGTGAATTATGGCTGGTAGATGTGGAGGAGGGGAAACATAAGCTGGATATCATTTATGATCTTTGCTGCCGCATGGTGGACAAAGCGGGGGTGCCATTAAAGATATTTAAAACCCTTGATCGACGTGAAGCGCTGCGCGATGCGGATTTCGTTACCACACAATTCCGTATCGGCCAGCTCAAAGCACGGGAACTCGACGAGCGCATTCCGTTAAGCCATGGTTATCTTGGTCAGGAAACCAATGGTGCCGGTGGTTTGTTTAAAGGGTTACGCACTATCCCGGTGATTTTCGATATTCTTCGTGATGTGGAAGAGCTGTGCCCGCAGGCATGGGTGATCAATTTCACTAACCCGGCTGGCATGGTGACAGAAGCGGTTTATCGCCATACCAACTTCCGTCGCTTTATTGGCGTATGTAATGTCCCCATCGGTATGAAAATGTTCGTCCGTGATGTTCTGCAACTCGCCACGACTGACACGCTATCGATCGATTTATTTGGTCTGAACCATCTGGTCTTTATCAAAGATGTGCTGGTTAATGGCGAGTCGCGCTTTGCCGAATTAATGGATGGGGTCGCTTCCGGGCGTCTGGCGAAATCTTCGGTGAAGAATATTTTTGATTTACCCTTCTCGGAAGGCTTACTGCGTTCGCTCAACCTGTTGCCATGTTCCTACCTGCAATACTATTTCAAATCCAAAGAGATGCTGGGTATCGAAATGGGGGAATATTACAAAGGGGGGACACGTGCGCAGGTGGTTCAGGAGGTCGAAAAGAACCTCTTTGAGATGTACAAAGATCCGGCACTCAATGTGAAACCGAAGGCGCTGGAGATGCGCGGCGGGGCCTATTATTCCGATGCCGCTTGTGAAGTGATCAATGCGATTTTTAATGATAAGCAGACGGAGCATTACGTGAATGTGCCGCACCGGGGCTGTGTAGAGAATATCCCTGCGCAATGGGCGGTAGAAATGACCTGTCTTCTGGGGCGCGAGGGGGCGACGCCGCATCCACGGATCACACACTTTGATGACAAGGTTCTTGGGCTGATTTACACCATTAAGGGCTTTGAGATTGCTGCCAGTAACGCGGCACTGAGCGGTGAACTGAATGACATTTTGCTGGCGCTCAACCTGAATCCGTTGATCCATTCTGATAAAGACGCGGAAAAACTGGCCCGCGATATGCTGCTGGCCAATCAGCAGTGGTTACCGCGTTTTGCTGCGGCAATCGCATCCTTCAAACAGTGAGGGGTTATGCAAAGACTGTTAATCGTCAATGCGGATGACTTTGGCTTAAGCCGTGGGCAGAACTACGGCATCGTCGACGCCTGCCGTAACGGCGTCGTAACGTCCACGACCGCGCTGGTGAACGGTGCCGCTATCGAACATGCCGTTGCGCTGTGCGAGCAAGTTCCGGAACTGGCGGTGGGGCTGCATTTCACCCTGACGCTGGGAAAACCCGTGGGAAATACGCCATCACTGACGCGAGAGGGGCAACTGGGGAAATGGATCTGGGATCTGGCTGCACAAGGTTCCCTGCCGCTCCAGGAGATTGCCGATGAGCTGGCCTGCCAGTATGCGCGTTTTATCGCGCTGTTTGGCAAGCCGCCGTCACACATCGACAGTCATCATCATGTGCATATGATTGGCGCCATTTTCCCGCTGGTTGCGGCGTTTGCCCGGCAGAAAGGCATTCCGCTGCGTGTCGATCGCGATGAGGCCCGGCGCCAGGGAATTGACGCAAACAGGGTATGCAGCACGAGCGGTTTTTCCAGCGCCTTTTATGGCGATGAGATCACGGTATCGCTGTTCACCGCCATTCTGGAAGCCGCCGTGCAGCGTGGCGACAGCTCACTGGAGATCATGAGCCATCCGGCGTTTGTGGATAATCAGCTTATGGCAAGTCAGTACTGTTACCCACGTTTAAAAGAACTGGAAGTGCTGACGCAGCCTTCATTGAAGCGGGTCATTGCCGAATGTGCCTTCAGACCGGGCACTTTTCGGGATCTGTAAGTCACGCACCGCGGAACAGGCCGCGGTGCGCGTTTATCAGGCAGGAATGCTGGCGATTTTACTCATGCGTGACCAAATACGGTGCGCGCGCAATAACCCCAGAAAATCATCCAGGGTGCTGCCAGAGGCATCCTCGGCCTGGATCACACCTTCTTCCCCCTGCGCGCCAACCTGTAAAGCGGCGCTGAACTGACGGGCATCGCCCAGCAGCGTAATGGGTTTTAGATGTTTGTAGGCTTCCAGCAGGTAGTAAAGCGCATCGCCATTATTCAGTAACTGGCTGAGATCACCGCCAGGCACAATGACGCCATCAACCGTCAGTGACGGCGCGCCCGCAAAAGTCCCCGCGACAGGTAAGACGGAGCCATCATCGGTCACAACGCTGCCCATTCGGGAATAGAGCAGTTTCGCGTGTACCCCTTGCGCCTTAAGCGCTTGCAGAATAGTGAGCACATCGTCGGCGCGCGTTTTATCATTTAGCAACACGGCGACGACGCGCCCTTTGATGGCGCCATCCGGGATGGCATACAGGCTGAGCGAGGGATCTTTTTTCAGGCCGTTCACCTCCTTCGGTGGCGCGATGTTGCGTTGTTCTTCACTCAGCGTAATGCCGAGGTTCCCGGCGACGGCATTTGCCAGATGGACGTCAATATGCGCCAGTTGGTCAACCACCCGTTCACGAATGTATTCGCGCACAACTTTACTCAGCTCGAAGCTGAAAGCATCGATAATATGCTGTTGCTCAAATGGCGTCTGGCTGAGCCAGAACAGACGTGGATGCGCATAATATTCGGCAAATGAAGGGCTACGTTCGCGAATTTTGCCGCCTTCGACCCGCTCCTGGTACGACTCAAACCCACCCCGTTTAGGGCCCGGCGGCGTCTCGCGCGGCCAGTTGTCATTAATCGAGTTGGGTTCATAGTTTGCCGGGTTGGTATCAATATCCATTCGATGCATGCCGTCGCGCTGCAAATTATGGTACGGGCAGGTGGGGCGGTTTATGGGGATCTCATGAAAGTTTGGCCCGCCAAGACGGCTAATCTGCGTATCCGTATAGGAGAACAGACGCCCCTGCAGCAGGGGATCGTTAGAGAAATCGAGCCCGGGGACAATATGGCCGGGGTGGAACGCGGCCTGCTCGTTTTCGGCAAAGAAATTATCCGGATTGCGGTTGAGCACCATTTTACCCACCCGTTTTACCGGCACCAGCTCTTCCGGGATCAGTTTCGTCGGGTCGAGGAGATCAAAATCAAATTTAAATTCATCTTCTTCGGGAATGAGCTGTAATCCAAGCTCATATTCCGGGTAATCACCCGCTTCAATCGCTTCCCACAGATCGCGACGATGAAAATCGGGGTCACGACCGGTCAATTTCTGCGACTCATCCCAGACCAGTGAAGCTTTGCCTGCCACGGGTTTCCAGTGAAAACGCACAAACGTGGCCTTGCCTTCGGCATTGATCATGCGAAAGGTATGAATACCAAAGCCTTCCATGGTGCGATAACTGCGTGGGATCCCGCGATCAGACATTGCCCAGATGACATTATGCAGTGTCTCCGGTTGCAGCGAGACATAATCCCAGAAGGTGTCATGGGCACTCTGCCCCTGGGGAATTGCCCAGTGAGGCTCGGGTTTTACCGCATGAACGAAATCCGGGAATTTATGCGCGTCCTGAATAAAAAATACGGGCGTGTTGTTACCCACCAAATCGAAGATACCCTCTTCGGTGTAAAACTTGGTGGCAAATCCACGGATATCCCGCACGGTATCGGCGGAGCCTGCTCCCCCCTGAACCGTGGAAAAACGCACAAATACCGGCGTGATTTTCTCCGGGTCGGAGAGAAAATCTGCTTTGGTGATGGCCGATAAACTTTCGTAAGGCTGGAAATAGCCATGGGCGGCAGAACCGCGTGCGTGGACGATGCGTTCAGGAATGCGCTCATGGTCAAAATGGGTGATCTTTTCGCGCAGAATAAAGTCTTCCAGCAGCGTCGGTCCCCGCGTGCCCGCCCGCAGTGAATTTTGATCGTCTGCGATGCGTACGCCCTGGTTTGTCGTCAGTGGAAAATTTTCGCTGCCCTTACGAAAGGCTTCCAGCGCGGTGAGTTTCTCATTGGCCGTGTTGGGGGCCTTTAAACTGCCTGGGGCCGTGGGTTGCTCGCCGGGCGCGGAGAGATGTGGGGAAGGGCGATGGGAACCGTCTGCCGGCGCCAGAGAATCCAGACCGGGCTTTGACTCACTGGCATCATGCACCGGTGATTGATGATTTGTAGGGTTTTGTTCTTGATCCGACATTGAACACGTCTCCTGTTTTCATTGCTGAAAAATGGTCGTTGCATTGGCAAAACCCTTCTAACTATAGAACAACTCAGGACAGTGCTCAGGCGTAACGGCTATGAGCGCACTGAGAGAGCGGCAAAAATACGCAGAAAGTCAGCCCGGAGGCGACGCGCGGGGTGACGATCGGCTATGATAGGACTTTCGTGTTAGTGGAAATCGTTTTAGTGAACTCTTCGCTTATGAAACCTTTGCGCCATCAAAACCGTCGTGTTATCAGCTATGTACCCCGTATCGAACCTGCACCGCCTGAACATGCTTTGAAGGTTGATGGGTTTCGTGACGTCTGGTTATTGCGCGGGAAATATGTGGCCTTCGTGTTACAGGGCGAGCGTTTTACGCGTTCACCTGTTTTTAGCGTGCCTGAAGCCGCTCAGCGCTGGGCAACTCAGATTCGTCAGGAAGGCGAAATCGACGAATAAAAAAAACCGCCTGCAATGACTTGTCAGGCGGTTTTCGTTTCGAATGACGTCGAAATTAGCGATGTGCCAGTTCGGCGTCGTCTTCGCTGTTCAGAATGGTTTTGTCCGTCTGCTTAAGCCACTGGCTGGTCAACGTACCTGCGGTCATTGAGCCGCTGACATTAAGCGCCGTACGCCCCATGTCGATCAACGGTTCCACCGAAATCAGCAGTGCAACCAGTGTGACGGGTAAACCCATAGCAGGCAGCACAATCAGTGCGGCGAAGGTCGCACCACCACCTACACCCGCAACACCAGCGGAGCTGACCGTCACAATACCGACCAGGGTGGCAATCCACATCGGATCCAACGGATTAATGCCTACTGTCGGAGCAACCATTACCGCCAGCATTGCCGGGTAGAGACCCGCACAGCCGTTCTGACCGATGGTCGCACCGAACGAGGCAGAGAAGCTGGCGATAGACTCAGGTACGCCCAGACGACGGGTCTGCGCCTCCACATTCAGCGGAATAGACGCGGCGCTGGAACGGCTGGTAAACGCGAAGGTTAGTACCGGCCATACTTTGCGGAAGTATTTCAGCGGGCTGATGCCATTCACACCCAGCAGCAGGCCATGCACCACAAACATAATGCCAAGACCAATGTAGGAGGCGATAACAAAGCTGCCGAGCTTAATAATGTCCTGGATGTTCGAGCCGGCCACCACTTTGGTCATCAGCGCCAGAACGCCATACGGCGTCAGTTGCATCACCAGTCGCACCAGCTTCATCACCCAGCTTTGCAGTGTATCAATGGCGATGAGAACGCGTTCGCCTTTCGGCGCATCGTCTTTGAGCAGTTTCAGGGCGGCGACACCCAGAAACGCAGCGAAAATCACAACGCTGATAATGGAGGTCGGGCTTGCACCCGTCAGATCGGCAAACGGGTTCTTCGGTACAAACGACAGCAGCAACTGCGGTACACTCAGATCGGCCACTTTGCCTACGTAATTGGTTTGAATTGCCGTTAAACGGGCCGTTTCGGCGGTCCCCTGAACCAGCCCTTCGGCGGTCAGACCGAAGAGGTTGGTCATCATGACGCCAACCAGCGCTGAAATCATCGTCGTAAACAGCAGAGTGCCGATAGTTAAAAAGCTAATTTTTCCCAGAGAAGACGCGTTGTGCAGGCGTGCAACGGCGCTCAGAATAGAAGCAAAAACCAGCGGCATAACAATCATCTGCAGCAGTTGCACGTAGCCATTACCGACCACGTTGAACCACTGGATAGAATTCTTCAGTACCGGGTTGTCCGAGCCGTAGATAGCCTGTAATGCAAGGCCAAACACCACGCCCAGCCCTAAACCGGCCAGTACTTTTTTTGCCAGACTCCACTGTTTGTGACGCGTTTGCGCCAGCAACAGCAGCAGTGCGACAAACACCACAACGTTTGCGATTAAAGGAAAGTTCATCCCCGTTCTCCTGATCTCATTATAAGGCCGGCATCCAAAGGTCAGCCAATGGCGGAAGGTTAGCAGAAGAGGTCCGCAAGCCTTATATCCAAATGGAATGAATTATGCCGCAAGAGCGGAAAGTGGCGATTTAATGGTCGGTTTGGTGATGAATAAAGCGATTGAACTGGTTTTGCAGCACATTAATCATCTGCGATGACCAGCGCACTGCACTGTTATCGGGCAATGTTTGTGGCATCCACAGCGCCCAGGTGAACAGCGCCATGCATAACACACGCTCCAGTTGGTTACCGCGTTGCGGCGAGAGCAAGGGCAGACGGAATCGCCAGCGGCAGGGCCAGAGAAGAGGGACGCCTGCCGGGGTGATCATATCGGCAAGGATATGGCTCAAATAACCCAGAACCAACCCCTGCAGTGCGTCTGCCGGGATAATCCAGCTATCGGGCACTTTGAGATAGAACAGCGTTAAGCCAATGAAAACGGCCAACAGGCTATGGGTAAAACCCCGGTGACCGAACATGCGGGCCACGGGCTTTGAGATCCATTTTAACCGCTGCCCAAGAAACGACTTCGGGTGGTCAATATCGGGCAGAAGACAGGTCAGAATGGCTGACGGAACAATATGCCACCAATCCCCGTGTGCCAGCACGGGCGTCAATTCGGCATTTTTGGCAAACACCGCGCAGGCAATGGAAAAAAGCAGGTGTCCTTCCGCCGTCATGATAAAACTCGCTAAACTGTCGATGCATACAGTATAGGGTTTTTATACAGTAGGCGGAAGAGGTGACGGTGTAACTCTTTGTCACAAGAATGACATTTAACGCGCCAGCCAGCCACCGTCCACGGCGAGAGTAAAGCCATTGATATAGTCAGAAGCCGCAGAGGCCAGAAAGACCGCCGGGCCTTTGAGATCATCCGGTTTTCCCCAGCGGCCTGCCGGAATGCGATCGACAATCTCCTGGTTACGCTCTGCATCTTCCCGTAACGCCTGGGTATTGCTGGTCGCCATGTAACCAGGGGCAATGGCATTAACATTGATGTTGTATGATGCCCATTCATTGGCGAGCAGACGGGTCAGCCCCAGAACACCGCTTTTAGACGCCGTATATGACGGTACGCGGATGCCTCCCTGGAACGAGAGCATAGAGGCAATATTGATGATTTTTCCGCCGTCGCCCTGGGCAATAAACTGACGAGCGACAGCCTGAGACAAAAAGAAAACCGTCTTGACGTTAAGGTTCATCACATCGTCCCAGTCTTTTTCGCTAAATTCCAGCGCATCGCAGCGACGAATCGTTCCGGCGTTATTGAGCAAAATATCAATGCGCCCCAACTGTGAAACGGTCTGGCTGACGATGTCGTTAATGCTGTCTTGCTTGCTGAGATCAGCCTGGATTGCGAGGAATTTGCGGCCCAGCGCGGTAACTCGCTCGGCGGTCTCCTGTGGTTTTTTACGGCCAACGCCGACGATATGGCATCCTGCTTCGGCAAGCCCCAGCGCCATCCCTTGCCCCAGGCCGGTATCGCAGCCGGTAACGATGGCGACTTTGTTTGCAAGTGAAAAAGCATCAAGAATCATAGTTCCCCCAGGTCCTGGTTATTGTCATCGCGCCTGAGATGAGGATAGGGGCAGATACGGAGAATTACAAATAAAAATGAAACGATGTTTTAAAAATAAAAAACCAGAGACAGTGTTACCCATCTCTGGTGTCAGGAGCTAGCCGCACAAATGCGTCAGGGTGAGCTCTTCAAGGCTGGCTAACTTCACATCGGCTAACGCATAGCGCGGATCGGCACGGTTCTCTTCAGCAGGCACCACAATGGAGCGCATCCGGGCGGCTTTACTGGCGATCATGCCATTGACAGAATCTTCCAGCGCCACACACATAAGCGGGTCAACGCCAAGCTTTGCGGCACAGTCCAGATAAACCTGCGGATGCGGTTTGCTGTACGGCAGTTTTTCGGCGGACGCCAGCGCATCGAAATTATCGCGCAGGCCGAACAGAGAGAGCGTTTTTTCCAGCATATGCAGCGGCGATGCCGAGGCCAGACCCACTTTCAGACCGCTGGCTTTGCACAGAGCAATCGCTTCACGCGCGCCTGGCAGCAACGGGCGCGTTTCTTCCACCAGGGCGATGGCGCGACTGATGATGCGCTGGGTAACCTCTTCGCAGTCCGGGCCGGTCCACGGCTGGCGGGCGAACCACAGGCCAACAACCATATCAATGCGCAGGCCGAGGGTATCCGGTAGCTCATCGCGGCGGGTAATATCAACCCCCAGGCTTGCCATGACATCCAGTTCAGCACGATCCCAGAGTGGCTCTGAGTCCATAATTAATCCATCCATATCGAAAATGGCAGCGAGTATTTGTCGCGGGGCAGACATTCACACCTCTCTTTCTTACGTTAGAACACAGGGAGAAACACTTTTTCTGGTCAGGAGGTCATCATACCGTCTTTAAAGATCGGGCGAAAATGAATATGAGAGGGTAGACTTAGGCGGAAAACGGAACGTCTCACAAGGGGAATCCATGACGTATCAACAAGCTGGACGCATTGCCATACTAAAACGCGTCCTGGGGTGGGTTATCTTTATCCCATCGGTGATTTCGACAATTATTTCAGTACTTAAGTTTATGTACGACCACAGTGAAAAACAGCCGGGCATCAATGCCGTTATGCTGGATTTCGCCCATGTGATGATTGAGATGATGCGGTTTAACACGCCATTCCTCAATTTTTTTTGGTACAACTCACCCACGCCGGATTTCCATCACCAGCTTAATATCGGTTTCTGGATTATTTTTGCGCTGATCTTTGTGGGGCTGGCGCTGCAGGCTTCCGGGGCAAGGATGAGCCGTCAGACGCGGTTTCTACGTGAAAACCTTGAAGATCAACTGATTCTGGAAAAGGCAAAAGGGGCCGAAGGGCTGTCACGCGAACAAATAGCAGCGCGTATCGTGGTACCGAATCACTCCATCTTCCGGCAGATTTTCCCGCTCTATGTCCTGCCTGTTATTTGTATTGTCGCAGGTTACTTCTTTTTCTCTCTGCTCGGCTTCCTTTGAACTAAGGCCACCTCTGGGTGGCCTTATCGTTCCGTCATGCGGCAAGTACCCGCTCCAGCGCTTTTTGCGCCGTTACCAGATGCTGCCCACCGAACAAAATCGCCCGGTTAAAGAGTGTATAAAGCTGATACACGGGCTGACGGTCGAGGAAATCGCCCGGTAAGGGACTCACGGACTGGTAGCCATCATAAATTTGCGGCGGCTGGTCCGGGTGTAACGGGAGCATTGCCAGGTCACATTCTCTGTCTCCCCAGTAACATGCCGGGTCGTAAATAAACGGACCGTCCGGACCAAGCGCACAATTTGCTGACCACAGATCGCCATGAAGCAGAGACGCCTGAGGTTGATGCGAAGCAAGGCGCTGCTGAACATGTTCGACAATGGCGTCGATATTGCCAAACTCCAGCCCTTTTTCTGCCGCCAGCTCCAGTTGCCAGCCGATACGTTGCTCGGCAAAAAAGGTTGACCAGCGACGTTGCCAGGCATTGGGCTGCGGTGTTGTCGACAGGTCATTATCAAAATCAAGACCGAACTGCGGTTGGTCGCTCCACTCATGCAGCCGTGCCAGTTGCTGGCCGAGTAAAAAAGCGCTGTGGGCATCGAGAGGGCGGGCAGGGAGATACTCCATCACCAGGAAGCTGTAATCGCGGTCACTGCCGACCGCCAGGACTTTGGGTACGCGCACCGTATTGCTACGGGAGAGCAGTTCTAGCTGGTCAGCCTCTGCGGTGAAGATGGGCAGTAATTCCCGTTCATCGCATTTTACAAACAAATCCTGACCACCATAACGCAGGTGCCATGCAGCATGGATTTCTCCACCTGGCAACTCGTCACGCTGTTCGATCTCACCAACGCCTAGTTGTTCGCTTAACAGACGACTTATTGCTTGCCACATGATATGTCTCCCATGTTATCAGCCAGATCATAAGGTTAGCGCACTACTGCTATGAAAAAATACGAACCAACGCACACCTGCGCATCCTGGGACGGACAATGGCACTTATTGTGTCTGTTTTTGCCATGCTTCCCAGGTTGTTACGCTAATGTCGGGCTTTGCGCTGACGACGCTATCTGCAAGGCCACTGGCCAGCTCTGTCACCTCTTGTTCGTTCAACGGGCTGATAAGGCCAAAGGTATTTGTCCCGAGGTCGTGCACTTTGCCTTCTTCATCCGTGAGCGTGAGCAGGAATCCGGCACGCGTAAACTGATTATTCAGCTCGTTGATTTCCGCCAGGCTCTGCTCGTGAAATTTCACCGTAACCACGTAGCGGGTAATACCGTCGCTGCTCATAATTCACCTCGTTGTTATCCTGAATTTTTTTAGCATAGTCGGCGAAGGGGATTTGTCGACTGCCGCCAGAGGAGGGAAGGCCCTCGCGGTAAGACGAGGGCGTATTTTCAGAGATTGCGCAGGTAATCGTAGATTTTTTGTGTGTCGGCGCGGGAACACAATTTCGTACCCTGATTAATGGTCGCAGCACTCCCGGCGGCAACACCGAATTTCGCCATATCTTCAAGCGACGCGCCTTCGGCAAGTTTCAGCGTCATCGCGCCGACCATGCTGTCGCCAGCGCCCACGGTACTCTGGCTTTTCATCGGCGGCGGCACAACCTGGACACACTGGCTTTCATCAACGGCCAGCGCGCCCTGTGGGCCGAGAGAAACCACGACCCGCCGCGCTTTGCCCTGGCGAACAATCTCTTTTGCCGCATTCTGAACGTCATCCGGCTGCGTTAATTCCCGACCTACCAGCGCGCTGAGCTCTTTCTGATTCGGTTTGACCAGTTCTATATTACCGATATCAAGTGCCGCGGAGAGGGCATCACCCGAACTGTCGACGATGCAGCGGATCCCTTGCTGTTGCGCGGCCTTAACCAGTTGCGTCAGCTTCGTCACATCAATACCCGGCGGCAGGCTGCCGCTAATCACAAGGATCGCGCCACTCTCAATGGCAAGCACTTTCTCTTCCAGTCGGCGGAATTCATCAGCGGTTAGCGTTGCGCCTGGCATCACAAAACGGTATTGCTCGCCACTGGACTCAACATGCACATGCAGATTTTGCCGGGTCCAGTCATGCGTTTCGACACATTGCGTGGGAACATTTTCATCGGCAAGCAGCGCCGTTAAATGCTCGCCTGTCGCACCACCAGCCGGGAAAATTGCCGTGGCTTTTCCCCCCAGATGGGTGATGGCGCGTGCGACATTAATGCCGCCGCCGCCGGGTTCAAAGACGGGGGCGCTACAGCGGAGTTTTCCTTCCGGGTAAATCTGTGGCGTGAGAGTCGCGCTATCGAGGGAAGGGGCCAGCGTTAGGGTATAAACCGATACCATAATGATCTCCTTTTACGGTGAATGTATTAATCCTGGCATCTGATTCTCAGAAGGCAATGTAAATAAATAGATGATTTAGAATATGAATTTTCGATAAGTCGATGTGAAACTTTTATACATTTAATGTCTATTTGAGATCTGTCTTATTCAAAAAATGAAATAAGAATTCATTGCTATGTTAAACGGGCCTTTTTATAATTTGTTACCTTTCAATGGACCGTCGGTCGTTGATCCACCTGAAAGTTTCCGGGACCGTTATGGTCTCTTTTTTTGTTGTTCGGACTCCTAATAAATGAAGCTTTTTAAGACAGTACCCGTGCTGATTGTTCTCGCGGGAGGCGTGCTTGCGTCGTTGAATGCTGCCGCAGATGACACCGTTTTTACTGTTATGGATGACCCCTCCACCGCGAAGAAACCGTTTGAAGGTAGCGTTAACGGTGGTTACCTGGCCCAGTCTGGCAATACCACAAGTTCTTCTCTGACTGCTGACTCCACCCTGACCTGGTATGGCACATCTACCGCATGGTCTTTATGGGGAACCGCGAGCAACACCTCATCAAATGATGAGCGTTCCTCAGAGAAATATTCCGTAGGTGGACGTAGCCGTTACAACATGACGGATTACGATTATCTGTTTGGCCAGGCAAGCTGGCTGACTGACCGATACAACGGCTATCGTGAACGCGATGTTCTGACCGCTGGTTATGGTCGTCAGTTCCTCAATGGTCCGGTGCACAGCTTCCGCTTTGAATTTGGTCCCGGTGTTCGTTACGACGAATACACTGACGGGGACACCAAAACGCAAGGCCTGGGCTATGCCTCTGGTACCTATACCTGGCAGATGACCGACAACGCCAAATTCACACAGGGTGTATCTGTGTTTGGTTCAGATGACACGACACTGAACTCTGAGACTGCGTTAAATGTCGCTATTAATGACCACTTTGGTCTGAAAGTGGCATACAACGTGACCTGGAACTCTCAGCCGCCATCATCGGCGCCAGAGCATACCGATCGTCGAACCACAGTCTCCCTCGGCTACAAGATGTAACCGCACCGGGCCGGGTTCTCCGGCCCTTTATTTTTCCTCAGATACTGTTTTTGCCAGCGCGATAGCATTGCTAATAGCAGCTTTTGCCTGCGGACTGTTTTTCCAGCACGTTGATCCGACGAGCGCCGCTCCCTGGGCGACGATATCGTCAACGGAAGCTTCACTGAGTTGATCGAGCGAGCTAAATCCCATTTGCTCTAGTCGTTCAATGACTTTCGGGCCGACACCTTTGCAGGCGAGCAGAGCAGTGCGCTCTTGTGCGGTAAATGACATCGACATTTCCTTATTGTGATTATCACCTTGCTGTGGTTATTCAGTATTATTAATGAGTAACAGAAGAACAACAAACCACGAAAAGTCGTGATCACCTCATGGGGGAGTGAATGGGCAGGACAAAAGATGCCGAGTTATATGAAGAAATGTGCCGGGTCGTTGGGAAAGTGGTGCTTGAGATGCGAGACCTTGGCCAGGAGCCAAAACATGTGGTGATTGCCGGGATGGTGCGCACAATGCTGGCGAATCAACGTGTGCCGCGTACGGAATTGACTAAACAGGCCATGGCGGAGGTAATCCGCGCGCTGGGTTTTGAGGCTTCATGATATTCTCTTTTTGTGAGCCAGCAGTAGGACACAGAAAATAGTCAAGGGAACCAATATCAAACAAGAGGTACATTCCCCCTTTTTTTAGTGTTACCATCCTCTGACGCAATGAAAAGTGTGAGCCATGATGGCCTTCATTGACGTAACAGATTACGCGCCAATTTAGCGATTGTTGGTTAGATGGCGGCGTAATTTATTTCGACTAAACAAATATTTACTTCGTATGTGATCTTTCGTGTGGGTCACCACTGCGAATTAAGGATATGAAATGCCTGTAATTACTCTTCCTGATGGCAGTCAACGCCATTTCGATCGTGCTGTGAGTCCAATGGATGTGGCTCTGGACATTGGTCCGGGTCTTGCGAAAGCGACCATTGCCGGTCGTGTGAACGGTGAACTGGTTGATGCGTCCGATCTGATTGAAAATGACGCAACGCTGTCTATCATCACCGCCAAAGACGAAGACGGTCTGGAAATCATCCGCCACTCCTGTGCGCACCTGTTAGGTCACGCTATCAAGCAACTGTGGCCGAACACCAAGATGGCGATTGGCCCGGTCATCGATAACGGCTTCTATTACGACGTTGATCTTGACCATACCCTGACCCAGGAAGATATCGACGCGCTCGAAAAACGTATGCACGAGCTCGCCGAAACCAACTATGACGTCATTAAGAAAAAAGTAAGCTGGCACGAAGCGCGTGAAACCTTCGTGAAGCGTGGCGAGAGCTACAAAGTCTCCATTCTTGATGAAAACATTGCCCATGATGACAAGCCTGGCCTGTACCATCATGAAGAATATGTCGATATGTGCCGTGGTCCGCACGTACCGAACATGCGTTTCTGTCATCATTTCAAATTGATGAAAATCGCCGGCGCTTACTGGCGTGGCGACAGCAACAACAAGATGTTGCAGCGTATTTACGGTACTGCGTGGGCAGATAAAAAAGCGCTCAACGCCTACCTGCAGCGTCTGGAAGAGGCCGCGAAACGCGATCACCGTAAAATCGGTAAACAACTCGACTTGTACCACATGCAGGAAGAGGCGCCTGGCATGGTGTTCTGGCACAATGACGGCTGGACTATCTTCCGTGAACTGGAAACCTTTGTACGTTCCAAACTGAAAGAGTATCAGTATCAGGAAGTAAAAGGCCCGTTCATGATGGACCGTGTGCTGTGGGAAAAAACTGGCCACTGGGACAACTACAAAGATGCGATGTTCACGACATCTTCCGAGAACCGTGAATATTGCATCAAGCCGATGAACTGCCCGGGCCACGTGCAGATCTTTAACCAGGGTCTGAAATCCTACCGTGATCTGCCGCTGCGTATGGCGGAGTTCGGTAGCTGCCATCGTAACGAGCCATCAGGCGCGCTGCATGGCCTGATGCGTGTTCGCGGCTTTACGCAGGATGACGCGCATATCTTCTGTACCGAAGAACAAGTGCGTGATGAAGTCAACGCCTGTATTCGACTGGTCTATGATATGTACAGCACCTTTGGCTTCGAGAAAATCGTCGTCAAACTGTCTACTCGCCCGGAAAAACGTATCGGTAGCGATGAGATGTGGGATCGTGCTGAGGCGGATCTGGCAGTTGCGCTCGAAGAAAACAACATCCCGTTTGAATATCAACTGGGTGAGGGCGCATTTTACGGTCCGAAAATTGAATTTACATTATATGACTGCCTCGATCGCGCATGGCAGTGCGGTACAGTCCAGCTGGACTTCTCGTTACCGGCTCGTTTAAGCGCCTCTTATGTTGGCGAAAACAACGAGCGTCAGGTTCCGGTGATGATTCACCGCGCAATTCTGGGGTCACTGGAGCGCTTTATCGGCATCCTGACCGAAGAATTTGCCGGTTTCTTCCCGACCTGGCTGGCCCCTGTTCAGGTTGTGGTGATGAATATCACTGATTCTCAAGCTGAATATGTCAACGAATTGACCCGTAAATTGCAAAATGCGGGCATTCGTGTAAAAGCGGACTTGAGAAACGAGAAGATTGGCTTTAAAATCCGCGAGCACACTTTACGTCGTGTCCCTTATATGTTGGTCTGTGGTGATAAAGAGGTGGAAGCAGGCAAAGTGGCCGTTCGCACCCGCCGCGGTAAAGACCTGGGCAGCCTGGACGTAAGTGAAGTGATTGAGAAGCTGCAACAAGAGATTCGCAGCCGCAGTCTTCAACAACTGGAGGAATAAGGTATTAAAGGCGGAAAACGAGTTCAAACGGCACGTCCGAATCGTATCAATGGCGAGATTCGCGCCCAGGAAGTTCGCTTAACTGGTCTGGAAGGTGAGCAGCTGGGTATTGTGAGTCTGAGAGAAGCTATCGAAAAGGCTGAAGAAGCTGGAGTAGATTTAGTTGAGATCAGCCCTAACGCCGAACCGCCAGTTTGTCGTATCATGGACTACGGCAAGTTCCTTTATGAAAAGAGTAAGTCTTCTAAGGAACAGAAGAAAAAGCAAAAAGTTATTCAGGTCAAGGAAATTAAATTCCGACCTGGCACCGATGATGGCGACTACCAGGTAAAACTCCGCAGCCTGGTTCGCTTTCTGGAAGATGGCGATAAGGCCAAGATCACACTGCGTTTCCGCGGTCGTGAGATGGCCCACCAACAGATCGGTATGGAAGTGCTTAACCGCGTCCGTGACGATCTGAGTGAACTGGCAGTAGTCGAATCCTTCCCTACGAAGATCGAAGGCCGCCAGATGATCATGGTGCTCGCTCCTAAGAAGAAACAGTAAGGCCTTCAAGTAGCAAAACCTGTGACGCCTTTGGGCTTCACAGGTTTTGTTCGCCTGGGTTTCGTTTATTAACAATGCGAAGTGGAAGTTATTAAAATGCCAAAAATCAAGACCGTACGCGGTGCTGCTAAGCGCTTCAAAAAAACCGGTAAAGGTGGTTTTAAGCACAAGCACGCTAACCTGCGTCATATTCTGACCAAAAAAGCTACCAAGCGTAAACGTCACCTGCGTCCGAAAGCCATGGTTTCCAAAGGCGATCTGGGCCTGGTAATCGCGTGCCTGCCGTACGCATAAGTCGTTAACCTTTTTATTAACTTTTTTATGCCCCCTGTCCGTTTGCATGATAAATGCGACGGGAGAAGGGCACTCAGAATATAGATACAGGAGAGCAACATGGCTCGCGTAAAACGTGGTGTAATTGCACGCGCACGTCACAAGAAAATTTTGAAACAAGCTAAAGGCTACTACGGTGCGCGTTCACGCGTTTACCGCGTTGCCTTCCAGGCTGTTATCAAAGCAGGTCAGTACGCTTATCGTGACCGTCGTCAGAAAAAGCGTCAGTTCCGTCAACTGTGGATTGCGCGTATCAACGCAGCAGCACGTCAGAACGGTATTTCTTACAGCAAATTCATCAACGGCCTGAAAAAAGCCTCTGTTGAAATCGACCGTAAGATCCTGGCTGATATCGCAGTATTCGACAAAGTAGCGTTTACCGCTCTGGTCGAAAAAGCGAAAGCAGCTCTGGCTTAATAAGTCAGTGGAAGAGGGAGCGATGCTCCCTCTTTTCGTTTATACCCGTCATGTCTCGCATTGCATGTGCGTAGGCTGAGGTCTTCACCCGGTTACTTACTTAAGTAAGCTCCTGTGGTTTCACTCTCTCGCCGCTGTTTTGCAACGCGAATTATTTAGGGTATAACACTATCAGAAGATTGACTTTTTTCCGGTGAGCCCTTTCAATAAGGTAATCCACTTTTTACCACACAAGGTAACGCAAGCATGAATGCTGCTATTTTCCGCTTCTTTTTTTACTTTAGCACCTGACTCCGGGAGGCTAGCGCGTGAAAGAAGAAACGGAAAATTAACGCCAAAAGCCTCCAACAGGAGGCTTTTTTTGTGTCTGAATTTTAAGTAAAAAGTCCAACAACAAGGACATAACGAGGAAAATTATGTCACATCTCGCAGAGCTGGTTGCCAGTGCACGGGCAGCCATTAATGATGCCTCAGATGTTGCTGCGTTAGATAACGTACGCGTTGAATATCTGGGTAAGAAAGGGCATCTGACCCTTCAGATGACCACCCTGCGTGAACTGCCGCCAGAAGAGCGCCCGGCTGCCGGGGCGGTGATTAACGAAGCAAAAGAACAGGTCCAACAGGCGCTGAATGCGCGTAAATACGATCTGGAAAATGCTGCACTGAACGCACGTCTGGCGGCTGAGACCATCGACGTATCCCTGCCGGGGCGTCGTATCGAAAACGGCGGCCTGCATCCGGTCACCCGTACTATCGACCGCATTGAGAGTTTCTTCGGTGAGCTTGGCTTTACCGTGGCGACGGGCCCGGAAATCGAAGACGATTATCACAACTTCGATGCATTGAATATTCCAGGCCATCATCCGGCACGCGCTGACCACGACACTTTCTGGTTTGATGCCACCCGTCTGCTGCGTACGCAGACATCTGGCGTGCAGATTCGCACCATGAAAGAACAGCAGCCGCCGATTCGTATTATCGCGCCGGGCCGCGTGTACCGTAACGACTACGACCAGACGCATACCCCGATGTTCCATCAGATGGAAGGTCTGATTGTTGATACCAACATCAGCTTTACCAACCTGAAAGGCACGCTGCACGATTTCCTGAATAACTTCTTTGAGGAAGATCTGCAGGTACGTTTCCGCCCGTCCTACTTCCCGTTCACTGAACCGTCTGCAGAGGTGGATGTGATGGGTAAAAACGGCAAATGGCTGGAAGTGTTGGGTTGCGGCATGGTGCATCCGAACGTACTGCGCAATGTGGGCATTGACCCGGAAATCTATTCTGGCTTCGCGTTTGGGATGGGGATGGAGCGCCTGACCATGCTGCGTTACGGTGTGACCGATTTGCGAGCATTCTTCGAAAACGATTTGCGTTTCCTCAAACAGTTTAAATAAGGGCAGGACAAATAATGAAATTCAGTGAACTGTGGTTACGCGAGTGGGTTAACCCGGCAGTCGACAGTGAAGCGCTTTCCGATCAAATCACCATGGCTGGCCTGGAAGTTGATGGCGTCGAGCCTGTGGCGGGCGCATTTAACGGCGTGGTTGTGGGTGAAGTTGTGGAGTGCGGTCAGCACCCGAATGCAGACAAACTGCGCGTTACAAAAGTGAATGTGGGCGGTGAACGCCTGCTGGATATTGTCTGTGGCGCGCCGAACTGCCGCCAGGGGCTGAAAGTGGCTGTTGCCACCATCGGCGCAGTACTGCCGGGTGACTTCAAAATTAAAGCGGCCAAACTGCGCGGTGAACCGTCAGAAGGCATGCTGTGCTCGTTCTCAGAACTGGGTATTTCCGATGATCACAGCGGCATTATCGAACTGCCGCTGGACGCCACGATTGGTACCGATATTCGCGACTATCTTAAACTTGATGACAACACCATTGAAATCAGTGTGACGCCGAACCGTGCGGATTGCTTAGGGATCATTGGTGTCGCGCGTGATGTCGCCGCACTGAACAAAGCACCGCTGGTTGAACCGGAAATCACCCCGGTTGCCGCCACCATCAACGACACGCTGCCAATCACCGTTGACGCCGCTGATGCCTGTCCGCGTTATCTGGGGCGTGTGGTTAAAGGTATTAACGTAAAAGCGCCGACCCCGCTGTGGATGAAAGAAAAACTGCGTCGCTGCGGTGTGCGTTCTATCGATGCGGTTGTGGACGTGACCAACTATGTTCTGCTGGAACTGGGTCAGCCGATGCATGCTTTCGATTTGGATCGTATCGACGGCGGTATCGTCGTACGTATGGCGAAAGAGAACGAAACGCTGGTACTGCTCGACGGTAGCGAAGCCAAACTGGCAACCGACACGCTGGTGATTGCTGACCATAATAAAGCGCTGGCTATGGGCGGCATTTTTGGTGGTGAACATTCTGGCGTGAACGACGAAACACAGAACGTCCTGCTGGAATCCGCGTTCTTTAGCCCGCTGTCCATCACTGGCCGCGCGCGTCGTCATGGTCTGCACACGGATGCTTCCCATCGCTATGAGCGTGGGGTTGATCCGGCGTTGCAATACAAAGCCATGGAGCGTGCGACACGTCTGCTCATTGATATCTGCGGTGGTGAAGCTGGTCCGGTTGTTGATATCACCAATGAAGCCACGCTGCCGAAACGGGCGACCATCCGTCTGCGCCGCAGCAAGCTGGATCGTTTGATTGGTCATCACATTGCGGATGAACAGGTTACCGACATCCTTAAACGCCTGGGATGCGAAGTCACCGAAGGGCAGGATGAGTGGCTGGCGGTTGCGCCGAGCTGGCGTTTCGATATGGAAATCGAAGAAGACCTGGTGGAAGAGGTTGCGCGCCTGTACGGTTATAACAATATCCCGAACGCACCGGTACAAGCCGGGCTGGTGATGGGTTCACACCGCGAAGCCAATCTGTCGCTCAAGCGCGTGAAAACGCTCTTAAATGACAAAGGCTATCAGGAAGTGATCACCTACAGTTTCGTTGATCCGAAAGTACAGCAGTTGATCCATCCGGGTGAAGAAGCGCTGATTCTGCCAAGCCCGATCTCCAGCGAAATGTCAGCGATGCGCCTGTCACTGCTGACCGGCCTGCTCGGAACTATCGTCTATAACCAGAACCGTCAGCAGAGCCGTGTGCGTATCTTCGAAACCGGCCTGCGCTTCGTACCGGACACCCAGGCGCCTTTAGGTATTCGTCAGGATCTGATGCTGGCGGGCGCCATCTGCGGTAACCGCTATGAAGAGCACTGGGATCTGGCCAAAGGCAGCGTTGATTTCTTCGACCTGAAAGGCGATCTGGAATCTTTACTCGACCTGACCGGCAAGTTGTCCGCGATTGAGTTCCGCGCAGAGGCGAATCCGGCGCTGCATCCTGGGCAATCCGCAGCGATTTATCTGAAAGATGAATACGTTGGTTTCATTGGCGTCGTGCATCCGGAGCTGGAACGTAAGCTCGATCTGAATGGTCGTACGCTGGTGTTTGAACTGGAGTGGAACAAGGTCGCAGACCGCGTGGTTCCTCAGGCGCAGGAGATTTCACGCTTCCCGGCGAACCGTCGCGACATCGCTGTCGTCGTCGCTGAAAACGTGGCCGCGGCAGATATTTTAGCCGAATGTAAGAAAGTTGGCGTAAATCAGGTAGTTGGCGTAAACTTATTTGACGTGTACCGCGGTAAGGGTGTTGCGGAGGGGTATAAAAGCCTCGCCATTAGCCTGATCCTTCAGGATACCAGCCGTACACTCGAAGAAGAGGAGATTGCCGCTACCGTCGCCAAATGTGTAGAGGCATTAAAAGAGCGATTCCAGGCATCATTGAGGGATTGAACCTATGGCGCTTACAAAAGCTGAAATGTCCGAATATCTGTTTGATAAGCTTGGGCTTAGCAAGCGAGATGCTAAAGAGCTGGTAGAGCTGTTTTTCGAAGAGATCCGTCGTGCTTTGGAAAATGGTGAGCAGGTAAAACTCTCCGGCTTTGGCAATTTCGATCTGCGTGATAAGAATCAACGTCCGGGACGTAACCCGAAAACGGGCGAAGATATTCCCATTACAGCCCGGCGCGTGGTGACCTTCAGACCCGGCCAGAAGTTAAAAAGCCGCGTCGAAAACGCTTCGCCCAAAGCAGAGTAATCTGGACTAATTAAAAAGGCCGCAATTGCGGCCTTTTTCTTTCAATACTCAATATCATCTTTAAAATCAACTTACTCAATAACGCATCAATTGAACTGCATGCTGAATTACGCAAAACTCCAACAGCGTCGCAATGGTCAGTGGCTCTGCGGCCTTGCGCTGCTTTTGCTTATCGCGCTGTTTATTAGCCTGTGCGCGGGCGATCAATGGATTGGTCCTGCAAACTGGCTTGATGCCCGTGGGCAACTTTTTGTCTGGCAAATACGTCTGCCCCGTACGTTAGCGGTTTTGCTGGTGGGGGCGGCGCTGGCATTAAGCGGCGCGATTATGCAGGCGTTGTTTGAAAACCCGCTGGCCGAGCCGGGGCTTCTGGGCGTGTCTAACGGTGCGGGTGTCGGGTTAATAGCCGCCGTACTGCTGGGAAAAGGTCTGTTGCCTGGCTGGGCGTTAGGATTATGCGCCATCGCCGGGGCGCTGGTCATCACGCTTATTCTGCTGCGCTTTGCCCGACGGCATATGTCGACCAGTCGTCTGCTGTTAGCCGGCGTCGCTTTAGGGATCATTTGTAGCGCACTGATGACCTGGGCCATCTATTTTTCCACTTCATTCGACCTGCGCCAGCTCATGTACTGGATGATGGGCGGTTTTGGCGGCGTAGACTGGCAACAAAGCTGGCTGATGGTCGCACTGTTACCGGTTATGGGCTGGACCTGCTTTCAGTCGCAGCCACTTAACGTACTGGCGCTGGGGGAGACATCGGCCCGACAACTCGGGCTACCCCTGTGGTTCTGGCGCAATGTGCTGGTGGTGGCAACCGGCTGGATGGTGGGCGTCAGCGTCGCGCTGGCTGGTTCCATTGGCTTTATAGGGCTGGTTATCCCCCATATTCTGCGTCTTTGCGGCCTCACCGACCATCGCGTGCTTCTGCCCGCCTGCGCGCTTGCGGGGGCGACGGCACTGCTTTTTGCCGATATCGTTGCCCGAATGGCGCTGAACGCCGCGGAATTACCTATCGGCGTCGTGACGGCAACACTGGGGGCACCGGTGTTCATCTGGCTCTTGCTAACGGCAAGACGCTAAAAGGCCGGAGGACGCAATGCCCGGATTCACCCGCAGACAATAATTACGTAAAAGTGTGTAACAACAGCACGTCAAAAAAAGAAAAATTACCTAATCCGTTGGTTTTATGCCTTTTTTTGGTAAATGACAGGAGAAGGATTATCGCGCATTATCTGGCTATTATTAATGACTGGCCGGGCGAGAGATCCGGCGTACGAATGAACCGACTAAGGGGATGCTATGCACCAGGATATTTTGAACACCGAGATTACAACAATTGATGGCGAACATATCACGCTGGAAAAATACCAGGGCAAGGTTATTCTGGTGGTGAATGTAGCCTCAAAATGTGGCCTGACGCCACAGTATGAACAACTGGAAAACATTCAGAAAGCCTGGGAGAAAGACGGGTTTATTGTTCTCGGCTTCCCGTGTAATCAGTTTGCCGGGCAGGAACCGGGCAGTGAAGAAGAGATCAAAACCTTCTGCAGCACGACCTATGGGGTGACTTTCCCAATGGCAGCCAAAGTTGATGTTAACGGTGAAAACCGCCATCCTTTGTATCGCAAATTGATTGCCGCGGCACCAAAAGCTGTCGCCCCGGAGGAGAGCGGTTTTTATGAGCGCATGGCCAGCAAAGGGCGGGCTCCGCTTTATCCGGATGATATCCTGTGGAACTTTGAAAAGTTCCTGATTGGTCGTGATGGTCAGGTTGTTCAGCGTTTCTCACCGGATATGACACCCGAAGATCCTATCCTGATGGAAGCGATTAAGCTGGCGCTGGCAAAATAATGCCGTTGCTGCAACTTCATGACCTTGAGGATGCAGGCAGACTGGGGCCGATTACGGCCCTGGTCGACAAAGCGCTAATGCTGCATCTCGTCGGGCCGAATGGCGCGGGGAAAAGCACGCTTCTGGCACGTCTCGCCGGTTTGACGCAGGGAAAGGGCAGTGTGCAGTTAAATGGTCGCCCGCTTGAGCAATGGCATGCGCCGCAACTGGCTCGTCATCGCGCTTACCTGTCCCAGCAACAGACACCCCCCTTCGCTATGCTGGTCTGGCATTATCTGGCACTGCATCAGCATCACCATCCCAACGACCGCGTGGTTGAAGAGATTACGCATAAACTTGGGCTGGCGGATAAGCTGGGGCGCACTGTCAATCACCTCTCCGGTGGCGAATGGCAGCGGGTGCGGCTGGCAGCGGTGATTGCGCAAATTCATCCGGCAGCGAATGCGGATGGGCAACTCCTGTTGTTAGACGAGCCGATGAACAGTCTCGATGTCGCCCAGCAGGCCGCGCTGGATGGCATGTTAAGCGAGCTGGTGGCAGCAGGGATCACCGTTGTGATGAGCAGCCACGATCTCAACCATTCGCTGCGTCGCGCGCATCAGGTGTGGCTATTACGCCAGGGTAAACTGATTGCCAGTGGCCCACGTGATGAAGTGTTAACGCCGCAAAATCTGGCGACCGCATACGGTATGCCATTTCGTCGCCTCGACCTGGCTGGTCACAGGATGCTCATTCCCGAGGTATAGCAGTAAACGGAACTTGCAAGAATTGCAATTCACACGCTAAATTATTCCAGCATAACAAAAATAGAGGTTTTGCTGGATGCGCATCTGGTTTCTTCTGGCGGCATTAATTCTTTCAGGGTGCAGCAGTCATCGGGCACCGCCACCTAACGCACGCCTTTCTGATTCCATCACCGTCATTGCCGGGCTGAATGATCAACTGCGCGACTGGCGCGGTACGCCTTACCGCTATGGCGGCATGAGCCGTAATGGCGTTGATTGTTCGGCATTCGTGATGATGACCTTCCGCGATAAATTTAACCTTGAGCTTCCCCGCGATACGCGTAAACAGGCGGAAGTGGGGACGAAAATCGATAAGGATGAATTGCTGCCAGGCGATCTGGTGTTCTTCAAAACAGGCTCCGGTGATAACGGTCTGCATGTGGGCATCTACGACACCGATAATGCCTTTATCCATGCATCCACCAGCCAGGGAGTCGTGCGTTCTTCGTTAAACAATGTCTACTGGCGCAAGAATTTCTGGCAGGCGCGTCGTATCTAATCCCCTTCCGATAGCAAGCAGCGAATAGCTCACCGGTTCGCTGCTTTTGTGAACTAAACGCAAATTTTGTTATTTTCCTCATCGTTCATTCATTTTTTCTTCAATATTTATTATTTAACTATTCGTTACCTTAAAGGGGGGTCAGTATCGTGGCATACGCTGGTGTGAGCAATTTAACCAGGATAAGCTTGCGCACGAAAATAAGGAATTTTCGACAATATAATGGGAAATGATGAAGTCAGTTTTGTTAAGTTCAACTACGTTGATGCATGTGCGCATTGGTTTTTCGATGCAGGATATCAACCTTAATGCGGGGTTGGCGCCATGATCGTATCGTTTGATGACACCTATCGCTCAGAGTTTTTACTACAGCCTGCGCGCAACGGTTACGGCACGCTTGTCGGAATTGAAATCGTGGTCAATTTCGTTGGGGCGGGTTCTGTACGGGCATCTGCAGAGCGGATAGTGCCACGCCTGAGCCCAGACGAAACGCTGACGCTTTTTTCTGAGCAATTAGAATTACTCGAGTCCTGTAAACTATTCTTTATTCAGCATCAACTACTCGCCTGGATACATATTTCACCGCTTATTGTCGACGCATTGATCTCTAATGCTGAACTTGCCGAAACGGTAGCGAAATATCCTTTTCTTGAATTTACTGTGAATGAGAATTATCCCAACCTGACGAAAGGTAATGAAAATAATTCTCTCGTCTTGTTTAGCGAACGATATCCTTTAATTCTGGGAAATTTTGGTGCCGGGGCAGCGTCCACTCGCGCCATTTTTGATGGGCTGTTTAAGCGGGTGGTGTTGGATAAAAACTTCATCCATCAGCGGCTGGCCTCGCGTTCGTTCGAACCCTTTATGCGCGCGATCGTTTCGCAAATCTCCCCCTATTGCCGTTCGGTAATGATTGACGGTATTGACGATGAAAAAACCTTAAAGCGGGTGAAGCCGTATCAGTTCAGTGCCATGCAGGGGAATTTATGGCCAGCGGTTCCCGCCGCTCAGATCACCAGCCTGGTTCAGGGATAACCTTGCCTTTAACCCGTGTTTAACATCCTCTAAACCCACTACAATAAAGGCAGGAGGTACTATGACCCTGTCTTTTATTACCCGCTGGCGCGATGAGCTGCCTGGTTTTTATACTGCCCTTTCCCCGACACCGCTGAGTAATGCCCGCTTGCTTTGGCATAATGCCCCTCTGGCGAAAACCATGGGCATCGATCCCGCCCTGTTTACGCCGAACGAGGGGGCTGGCGTGTGGGGGGGCGAAACGCTGCTTCCCGGAATGTCACCGCTTTCGCAGGTCTACAGCGGGCATCAGTTTGGCGTCTGGGCGGGGCAACTGGGCGACGGGCGCGGTATCCTGCTCGGCGAACAGCGACTGCCTGATGGTACAACGCTGGACTGGCACCTGAAAGGTGCCGGGCTTACGCCGTATTCCCGCATGGGCGACGGCCGCGCGGTGCTGCGCTCAACCATTCGTGAAAGCCTGGCCTCTGAGGCCATGCATCATCTGGGGATTGCGACGACACGTGCGCTTTCTATTGTCACCAGTGACACGCCTGTTTACCGCGAAAGCGTTGAGCAGGGGGCGATGATGATGCGCATTGCACAAAGTCATATCCGTTTTGGTCACTTCGAGCACTTCTATTATCGGCGCGAACCCGAAAAGGTACGCCAACTGGCGGATTTTGTGATTCGTCATTACTGGCCGCATCTGCAGGATGACGCCAACAAATATGAAGTCTGGTTCCGCGATGTCATTGCCCGTACCGCCGCGCTGATGGCTCGCTGGCAGGCGGTCGGCTTCGCCCATGGGGTGATGAATACGGACAACATGTCGATTCTGGGACTGACGATTGATTACGGCCCCTACGGTTTTCTTGATGACTACCAGCCCGGTTTTATCTGCAATCACTCGGACTACCAGGGACGTTACAGCTTCGATAACCAGCCAACAATTGCCCTGTGGAATCTGCAACGGCTGGCGCAAACTCTGTCGCCGTTTATGAGTGCCGATGTGCTCAATGCGGTGCTGGACAGTTATCAGCCGGTATTGCTGAGCGAATATGGCATATTGATGCGCCAGAAACTGGGCTTTTTTAGCCAGCAAAAGGATGACAATGTGTTGTTAAGCGAGCTCTTCGCTCTGATGGAGCGTGAAGGCAGCGACTATACCCGCACTTTCCGCATGTTAAGCCATACCGAGCAGATGAGCGCCAGCAGTGCGCTACGTGACGAGTTTATCGATCGCGAGACGTTTGACAGTTGGTTTAGCCGCTACCGTGCGCGTCTGGCGCAGGAGACTATTGCGGATGCGCAACGTCAGCAGCAGATGCAAAACGTAAACCCGGCGGTTGTGCTGCGTAACTGGCTCGCACAGCGGGCGATTGAACAGGCAGAGCAGGGAAATACCGAAGAGCTGGAGCGTCTGCACGCCGTCTTGCGGGAGCCTTATACAGAGCGCAACGATGACTATAGCCGTCGCCCACCGGACTGGGGTAAAAGACTGGAGGTTAGCTGTTCAAGCTGAGCCTCTATTTCGTTAGTATCAGTTTCCCGGCGTGCGTCTGTCGCAACAGATATTCTTGTCCCTGATGTTCAATGACAACGCGCGCCGAATCCCCCAACAGGGTCTTGCTGCTGATGCGGCGATCCTCAGGATGAATAGTGGCTGGGCTGGCAGGCAGTTTCTCTGCCGGAGTGGTCGGCTTATCCCTGTTCGACATTTCACGCTAACTGTTTGGATATGACAATGATAATTATTATTAATACCTGCCGTGCGGGCTGCAAGTAATATTTGGAAAACCAATCATTTGGGGTAGGGGGAAGCGTCCCGCCGGGAGACCCGACGGGAAAAAAGATTACAAACGTGAGGAGACTGCCGCAGCGAGCTTATCGAGCAACACTTCGCTGTCTTCCCAGCTCAGGCACGGGTCAGTGATGGACTGCCCGTATACCAGCGGCTGGCCGCTGACGATCTTTTGCGTACCCTCTTGCAGGAAACTCTCTGCCATCACCCCCGCAATTGCCGTGGAGCCATCACGAATCTGCTGACAGATGTCATCGCAGACTTCAAGCTGGCGACGATGCTGTTTCTGGCAGTTGCCGTGACTGAAATCGACGACCAGTTGCTCCGGCAGATCAAACTCACGCAGAGTTGCGCAGGCGGCGGCAATATCGTCTGCGTAGAAATTCGGTTTTTTTCCGCCACGCATAATAATATGCCCGTAAGGGTTACCGCTGGTCTGGTAAATGGTCATCTGTCCGGTTTTGTCCGGCGAGAGGAACATATGGCTGGTTCGCGAAGCGCGAATCGCGTCTACCGCAATTCGGGTGTTACCGTCAGTACCGTTTTTGAAGCCTACCGGACAGGAGAGCGCCGACGCCATCTCGCGATGGATCTGGCTTTCTGTGGTACGCGCGCCAATCGCCCCCCAACTGATCAGATCAGCAATAAATTGTCCTGTCACCATATCCAGAAATTCGGTTGCTGTCGGTACGCCCAGCTCATTTACTGCGAGCAGGAGTTTGCGTGCCAGTTCGATGCCATGGTTAACGCGGTAGCTGCCGTTCAGATCGGGATCGGAAATCAACCCTTTCCAGCCCACTACGGTTCGCGGCTTTTCAAAATAGGTGCGCATTACAATTTCCAGTTGCGCACTGTGCTTTTGCCTTAACCCCTGCAGGCGACGGGCATAATCCATTGCTGCGTCCAGATCGTGAATGGAGCAGGGGCCAATAATCACTAATAGCCGTTTATCTTCACCGTTGAGGATTTTCTCGATACGGCGACGGGATTGTGTGACATGTTCCGCAACTGCAAGGGAAACGGGATGCCGCTGCGCGAGCTCTGCCGGAGTGACCAGACTCTCGATGCGCGCAGTGCGAAGTTCATCGGTTTTGTTCATCAGAATTCTCAAAATTTTGTGCTCAAACGGCCAAATGCCGGAGGCGATGCGCACACCTTAAACCAATCCTTGCTTAATTCAATAGCAGGTTGTGATGCGCATCACATCGAAGGCCAGCATGATAGCAAAATTGTCATCTATGTACTAGTGTCTTAGTACATGCGGCGGTTAAGGCCCATCATGTCGAGAATTTTGGTGGCGATCTCTTCTACCGAATAGTTGGTACTGTTTAACCAGGGGATCTGATTTTTACGGTAAAGCGCTTCCACCTCTGCCACTTCCATGCGGCACTGGCGTAATGAAGCGTAACGGCTATTTTCACGGCGCTCCTCGCGGATTGCGGCCAGGCGCTCAGGATTAATGGTCAGACCAAATAATTTATGCTGGAGCGGCTTCAATGAAACAGGCAGAACGAGATTATCCATGTCATCGGCAATAAAAGGATAATTAGCTGCACGGATACCGAATTGCATTGCCAGATAAAGGCTGGTTGGCGTTTTACCGCAACGGGAAACACCCAACAAAATCACCTGGGCCTGATCCAGGTTGCGCAACGAAATACCATCATCATGCGCCAGCGTGTAATCAATAGCGGCAATCCGCGCATCATATTTCGTCAGGTTGCCTGGATTTAACCCATGGGTACGATGCGCAATAGGTGTCGGGTCGAGTTTTAATTCTTGCTGTAATGGTGCCACCAGTGCCTGAACAATGTCCTGACAGAATCCTTCACTTTGTAAAATAATGGTGCGGATTTCAGGCAGTACGATGGAATAAAACACTAACGGACGTACGCCTGTCTGCTGATAGATAGCGTCAATCTGGTCCTTCACTGCTCTGGCGCGGCTTTCATTCTCCACGAACGGCAGCGTGATGCTATTGATAGCAACAGGGAATTGCGACATCACCGCATGGCCTAATACCTCTGCGGTGATAGCGGTACCATCGGAAATATAAAAAACCTGGCGATCCACAGCGCTGTCCATTTTACCCTTCCTGATTGTCATGCGTAATTATCTGAAAGCATAAATTAAAGTCACCCATCTGCGTAGCGTCTTTTCTGAATTTTTAAAATGAAACGGTATTTTTGTTTTTAATGAAAAGTATGGTTCATTTTTATTATGCGCTTAAAAAAAGAATGACTTTGAGGATTTTCCGATTATCGAATACTGAATCGTTGACGGGAAAGTGTCCGAAAAGACAAAAATTTAAATTGCTTGAACGATTCACCGTTTTTTCAGCCCGAATAATTATGCCAGGATGAAAAGGTAGTAAATGCTTTATTACCCCATTCAAATATCACAAAAGGATTGTTTAGATGTCCAACAATGGCTCGTCTCCGCTGGTGCTTTGGTATGACCAACTCGGCATGAATGATGTAGACAGAGTTGGGGGCAAAAATGCCTCCCTTGGTGAGATGATTACTAATCTGTCCGGTATGGGCGTAAGCGTACCCAATGGGTTTGCTACCACTGCCGATGCGTTTAACCAGTTTCTCGATCAAAGTGGCCTGAATCAGCGCATCTATGACCTGCTGGATAAAACGGACATTGACGACGTTTCCGAGCTGGCGAAAGCTGGCGCGCAGATTCGCCAGTGGATAGTCGATACCCCGTTCCAGCCGGCGTTCGAAGATGCGATCCATCAGGCATATGCCAAACTGTCTGCTGATGACGAGCAGGCATCCTTTGCGGTGCGTTCTTCCGCAACGGCAGAAGATATGCCAGACGCTTCCTTTGCGGGGCAACAGGAAACCTTCCTGAACGTGCAGGGATATGACGCCGTGCTGGTGGCGGTGAAGCACGTCTTCGCCTCCCTGTTCAATGACCGTGCGATTTCTTACCGCGTGCATCAGGGTTACGATCATCGCGGTGTTGCGCTCTCTGCCGGGGTGCAACGGATGGTGCGCTCAGACATCGGTTCTTCCGGCGTGATGTTCTCTATCGACACGGAATCCGGCTTTGATCAGGTGGTATTTGTCACCGCGGCCTGGGGGCTGGGTGAAATGGTGGTACAGGGTGCAGTCAACCCGGATGAATTTTATGTTCATAAGCCAACACTGGCGGCAGGGCGTCCGGCTATCGTGCGCCGCACGATGGGGTCGAAGAAAATTCGCATGGTCTATGCGCCGACCCAGGAGCATGGCAAACAGGTGCGTATCGAGGACGTCGAACAGGCTAACCGCGATCGTTTCTCGCTGACCAACGAGGAAGTGCAGGAGCTGGCGAAACAGGCTGTGCAGATTGAAAAACACTATGGTCGGCCGATGGACATTGAATGGGCGAAAGACGGCCATACTGGCAAACTATTTATTGTGCAGGCGCGCCCGGAGACCGTGCGCTCTCGCGGTAAAGTGATGGAGCGTTATACGCTGCATGCGCAGGGCAAAATCATCGCCGAAGGGCGTGCGATTGGCCAGCGCATTGGCGCAGGCCCGGTGAAAGTGATTCACGATATCAGCGAAATGAATCGCATCGAAGCAGGCGATGTGCTGGTGACTGACATGACCGACCCGGACTGGGAACCGATCATGAAAAAAGCGGCAGCGATTGTCACCAACCGTGGCGGTCGTACCTGCCATGCGGCCATCATCGCTCGTGAGCTGGGGATCCCGGCGGTCGTCGGTTGTGGCGATGCAACAGAGCGCATGAAAGATGGCGATAAAGTGACCGTCTCCTGTGCCGAAGGCGACACGGGCTATGTGTACGCTGAGATGCTCGACTTTAGCGTGAAAAGCTCAAGCATTGATGAAATGCCTGCGCTGCCGCTCAAAATCATGATGAACGTGGGCAACCCGGACAGAGCGTTTGATTTTGCCTGTCTGCCGAATGAAGGTGTCGGCCTGGCGCGCCTGGAATTTATTATCAACCGTATGATCGGCGTGCACCCGCGTGCATTACTGGAGTTTGATGATCAGGACGTGAAACTGCAAAACGAAATCCGCGAAATCATGAAAGGTTATGATTCGCCGAAAGAGTTTTATGTTGGACGTCTGACCGAAGGCATCGCAACGCTGGGGGCGGCATTCTATCCAAAACGGGTGATTGTGCGTCTGTCAGACTTTAAATCCAACGAGTATGCCAACCTCGTCGGCGGTGAACGTTACGAACCGGACGAAGAGAACCCGATGCTCGGCTTCCGTGGTGCCGGTCGCTATGTCTCCGACAGCTTCCGTGACTGTTTCGCGCTGGAATGTGAGGCGGTGAAGCGTGTGCGCAACGAAATGGGGCTGACCAACGTGGAAATCATGGTCCCGTTTGTCCGTACCGTTGAGCAGGCGAAAGCGGTGGTGGAAGAGCTGGCACGTCAGGGGCTCAAGCGTGGTGAAAACGGACTCAAGATCATCATGATGTGCGAGATCCCGTCGAATGCGTTGCTCGCTGACCAGTTCCTGGAGCACTTTGACGGCTTCTCTATCGGTTCAAACGACATGACGCAACTGGCGTTGGGGCTGGACCGCGACTCCGGTGTTGTCTCTGAGCTGTTTGATGAGCGTAATGACGCGGTGAAAGCCCTGTTGTCGATGGCCATTCGCGCTGCCAAAAAACACGGCAAATATGTCGGTATCTGTGGGCAGGGCCCGTCTGACCATGAAGACTTCGCGGCCTGGCTGATGGAAGAGGGGATTGATAGCCTCTCCCTGAACCCGGACACCGTGGTTCAAACCTGGCTGACGCTGGCTGAACTGAACAAATAATCCATTACTCTCTTACGATAAAACCTCACTTTTTCGGAAGTGGGGTTTTTTTATGGCGGAAATCCGGCTGGAATAAGTAAATTCTTAGCTGAAACAAAATGTGTTTGCGCACGCTTACCTTAGAGATGTGTCATCAATCGAATTACACTGGCCTCGTTTTAACACATCTGCACGATTTAAATACCCCAACCCATCCTTTGCAGATGCCTCTGATCGCATGTGCTGCGTCAGATATATTTTTCTGTTCGTTTTTTCAGGGAATTTACGCGACTGCGTATAGCTGTATGAATGTGGCTGCATTGCCATGCTTACGCCTTGCGCTTTTATTTTAGTTGGCTACCAGAACTGCAAAAAAATAACGACAGTCTGCCTGCTGATGGCTACGGATGCATTTTGCTATCGGTCAGTCAGCAGACTTTGCCAGGTTATTTATATCGAGGTGCGTGAATCTGATATTTGCGCATCCCAATGATCTCATTTCAATTAAGGTAAATGCCATGAAACGTTTATTGCTGATTGTGACCGTGCTCTCCTGCATCACGCTTAACGGCTGCGCATCATATAACGAACATATTAAAGCGTGCGACGGAGAGGATGTAAGTACCGCACATCTGGCCTTTGATTATCTGCCGATTGGCGCGCTACTCGATAACGGAACCTGTGCTGTTACCGGCAACGGTGCGCACTTTAGCAACACGGATGGCGCAAAATGAATTTCTATCAAACGGATACGTTAACGGCTGTCGTTGCACGCCTGAAAGAACTTACCCGTGAATATCATGCCTATGAAAATACGCTGGCGCAGTTATGTGATGAGGGGGAAAAGGCCCTCAGAATACATAGCGAAGACGCATATAACACTTTTATGTCTGAGTGTGGTTCAACACTGGCAGCAATTAAGGTGGAACTATGACGCGATTGTTATTATTGTTAATCACCTGTATTTATTCCTGCGCAGTTATGGCTGTTCCGGTTAATGGGAATTGGCTGACGAAGGAATCCGTTATCTGTATTAACGGTATGAGTGTAATAAAATATGATTACACTCATGCTGAATTAGCCAATACCACATTGGATATAGCTGTGAATGGCAAAACGGTTCGTACGATAAAAGGCCTGAATGTCTTTGACCATTGGGACAGCACATTGGATGCCGTCGAATTTGTCCATTTTAAATATGACGGGAAGGCGTACAACATCTATATCCAGGACAGCAAAGGGGAAGGCATCATGCATTTTGACTACACCAGCCCCGCCGTAGACTGTGCTGTCATGACAGGCGCTAATGTATGAGGTGGCTTATCATTATCGGCTTCTTACTATTTGCCGTATGGACGATTCAGGATGCCCCCCGATGAGGCGTGACAGACGTAACCGCGTCAGAGTTCTTCCCCGCAGGTTAACCTGCCTCAGCGCCTGTTTGAAGGATAAAAAAAAGCCCATCGTGGGAGATGGGCAAAGACTACACACAGCAATTCGTTGTTTCACTCAGGGGATTTCCATGCTTATAAATCAAGGTGTTGATTTATAACCGTGACCTTATAGTAGGCCATCCGGGATTTTAGCGTCGATCAGATTCGTCTCATTAGTTAAACGGCGGTTAAGATTTTGCGGGGAAAACGGCGCAAACCTCCGGTCAGGAGGCTTGCGCACGGGAGGGACAGTAAATAAATGATTAGCAGTGCTTCATAATCATCGAGGCTGGCGTATCAGATGCGGGTGTCATCTGCATCGTGCATCTCTTCCAGCGCGTCATTTTCCTCCGGCCCTGGCATGGGAGCTTCGTTAACCCAGGCGGAAAAGAGTCGCCATGAAACGGCCAGTAACACCGGACCAATAAACAGCCCGATCATCCCAAATGCCACCAGGCCGCCAATAACGCCGGAAAGGATCAGTATCATCGGCAGATCGGCACCCATACGAATCAGCATGGGACGGATAAAGTTATCCAGCGTGCCGACCACGCAACTCCAGACCAGCAACACCGTGCCCCATGTTGAGTCGCCGCTCCAGTAGAGCCAGATAATCGCAGGCACCAGCACAACCAGCGGGCCCAATTGCACCAGACACGTCATCAACATAATGACTGTGAACAGCGTGGCGTATGGCACTCCTGTGACCGCCAGGCCAATTCCTCCCAGAACCGCCTGCACCAGCGCGGTGACAACCACGCCGAGCGCGACAGCACGGATGGCCTGCCCGGCCAGCAGAACGGCAGCATCGCCGCGCCTGGCCGCCAGACGATAGGCAAAATGGCGAATCCCCTGTGCGACCTGCTCGCCGCGCCAGTACAGCAGGGCGCTAAATAGCAACATCAGGGCACAATGCAGCATAAAGCGACCGATATGTGCCGCCTGACCGACAAACCATGTGGTGGTAGTGCCGACATAAGGGCGTACTTTGGCAAGTATCGCGCTGCCGCCCATATCCAGCAGGTTGTGCCAGCCGCTATACAGCTTGTCACCGATCAGCGGAATACTGTTCAGCCACTCCAGGGTCGGCGGAGTCATTTCACCCGATGTAATGGCCTGAATGACCGGACCGCTGTTATCCACGAGGCTATTAACCAGTAGCGCGACCGGAAGAATAAACAGCAAAATTAATAATAATGTCATCACGATGACTGCCAGTGAGCGGCGACCAAACAGCGCGCGCTGTACGCGCAGAAGCACCGGCCAGGTGGCAATAACCACGGTACCCGCCCAGGCGAAACCAAGAATAAAAGGCTGAACGATCCACAAACAGGCGATGATCATAAGGGCTAAAAACAGTACCGACAGCATCACCTGCGGTACATCCCGGGACTGCGATTGAAAGGCCATAAAACGTAATCACCTTAAGTGAGAGGATGCGAAATCAGTAAAGATAATGATTAATGATTTCAGCGGTTTTTGACAGTCTGATTCTGCCCGTAATTCTGGTGGGCGCATAAGAAAAAAATGTGATACAACGATGGATGCTGCAAGCAAACGATTAACTATTCACAACTACTAACAGTCAGGCAGGGTCAAGAGTAATGATCCCACAGATTTCTCAGGCACCGGGTGTCGTTCAATTGGTGCTGAATTTTTTACAGGCACTGGAGCAACAAGGTTTTACCGGCGATACCGCCACAAGTTATGCCGACAGGCTGACCATGGCGACCGACAACAGTATCTACCAATTGTTACCCGATGCCGTTGTCTTTCCCCGTTCTACTTCTGATGTCGCCTTAATTTCACGCATCGCGGCGGAAGCGCGTTTTCAGTCGCTGGTGTTCACACCGCGCGGCGGTGGCACCGGCACAAACGGTCAGGCGCTGAACCAGGGCATCATCGTTGATATGTCCCGCTATATGAACCGCATTATGGAGATTAATCCTGAGGAAGGATGGGTGCGGGTTGAAGCGGGCGTCATCAAAGATCAACTCAACCAGTTTCTTAAACCCTACGGCTATTTCTTCGCGCCGGAACTGTCCACCAGTAACCGTGCGACGCTGGGGGGCATGATCAATACCGATGCTTCCGGTCAGGGATCGCTGGTCTACGGAAAAACGTCCGACCATGTCCTCGGCGTGCGGGCCGTGTTGCTCGGCGGCGATATTCTGGACACCCAACCGGTGCCCGTTGAACTGGCGCAGACGTTGGGTAAGGCAAATACCGCAGTGGGGCGCATTTACCGCACCGTGTTCGAACGTTGCCGGGACAATCGTCAACTGATTATCGATAAATTCCCCAAACTCAACCGTTTCCTCACGGGGTACGACCTGCGCCATGTCTTCAATGATGAGATGACCGAGTTTGACCTGACCCGCGTGTTGACGGGCTCGGAGGGAACGCTGGCATTCATTACCGAAGCGCGGCTGGATATCACCCGTCTGCCGAAAGTACGCCGTCTGGTAAATGTGAAATACGATTCGTTCGACTCCGCGCTGCGTAATGCCCCGTTTATGGTGGAAGCGCGCGCACTGTCGGTTGAAACGGTCGATTCAAAAGTCCTCAATCTGGCGCGCGAAGACATCATCTGGCACTCCGTAAATGAACTCATCACCGATGTGCCGGATAAGACCATGCTGGGTCTGAACATTGTCGAGTTTGCCGGTGATGATGAGGCGTTAATTAATGAGCAGGTTACCTCTCTGTGCGCTCGCCTGGATTCCCTGATGGCGGAAGAGGCGGGCGGGGTGATTGGCTGGCAGATTTGTGACGACCTGGCGGGCATTGAGCGTATCTACGCGATGCGTAAAAAAGCCGTCGGCCTGCTGGGCAATGCGAAAGGGGCGGCAAAACCGATCCCGTTCGCAGAAGATACCTGTGTGCCACCGGAACACCTTGCGGACTACATCGTCGAGTTTCGCGCATTGCTTGACAGCCATGGCTTGAGCTACGGCATGTTCGGTCATGTGGATGCGGGCGTATTGCATGTGCGTCCGGCGCTCGACATGTGTGACCCGCAACAAGAGGTTTTGATGAAGAAAATCTCCGATGATGTGGTGGCGTTAACGGCCAAATACGGTGGCTTGCTGTGGGGTGAGCACGGTAAAGGTTTCCGCGCCGAATACAGCCCGGCGTTCTTTGGTGCGGAACTGTACGCAGAGCTGCGCAAAGTGAAGGCTGCATTTGACCCGGCAAACCGTCTCAACCCGGGTAAAATTTGTCCCCCTGAGGGGATTGATGCGCCGATGAAGCAGGTAGATGACGTGAAGCGCGGTAGCTTCGACCGGCAAATCCCGATTGCCGTGCGCTCATCCTGGCGTGGGGCGATGGAGTGCAACGGCAACGGCCTGTGCTTCAACTTCGACGCCAAAAGCCCTATGTGCCCGTCGATGAAAATTTCCGGCGATCGTATCCATTCGCCGAAAGGTCGCGCCACGCTGGTGCGCGAATGGCTGCGTCTGCTGGCCGATCGCGGTATCGACCCGGTGAGGCTGGAAAAAGAGATGCCGGAAAAACGCGCCAGCCTGCGTTCGCTGATTGAGCGTACCCGCAATAGCTGGCATGCGCGTCACGGCGAGTATGATTTTTCGCATGAAGTGAAAGAGGCCATGTCGGGTTGTCTGGCCTGTAAGGCCTGTTCGACCCAGTGCCCGATCAAGATAGACGTGCCGGAGTTCCGCTCGCGCTTCCTGCAACTTTACCACACACGCTATCTGCGTCCGCTGCGCGATCACCTGGTTGCGACCGTGGAAAGCTACGCGCCGTTGATGGCCCGTGCGCCGAAAACGTTCAATTTCTTTATGAGCCAGCCGTGGGTGCGTTCGCTTTCACAAAAACATATTGGCATGGTGGATCTGCCACTGTTATCTGTTCCCTCATTACAACGGCAGATGATCGGCCACCGTTCGGCGAACCTGACGCTGGAACAGCTTGAAACATTGAGCGATGCGGAAAAAGCGACTACGGTGCTGGTGGTGCAGGATCCATTCACCAGTTACTACGATGCGCAAGTGGTGGCCGATTTCGTTCGTCTGGTGGAAAAACTGGGCTACCAGCCCGTTGTCCTGCCCTTTTCGCCGAATGGCAAAGCGCAGCATATCAAAGGCTTCCTGCAGCGTTTTGCGAAAACCGCACAGAAAACTTCGGATTTTCTCAACCGAGTTGCGCAACTGGGCATGCCGATGGTGGGCGTCGACCCGGCGCTGGTGCTCTGCTACCGGGATGAATACAAGCAGACGCTCGGTGAGAAGCGTGGCGATTTTCACGTCATGCTGGTGCACGAATGGTTGCCTTCTGCACTGGAAGGGCGTGAGAATCGCGCCATCAGCGGTGAATCCTGGTACCTGTTTGGCCACTGTACTGAGGTGACAGCGCTGCCTGCTTCTGTTTCGCAATGGACGTCCATTTTTGCCCGTCTGGGCGCGAAACTGGAAAACGTTAGCGTAGGATGCTGCGGTATGGCAGGAACCTATGGACATGAAGTCAAGAACCACGCCAACTCATTGGGGATTTACGAGTTGTCCTGGCATCAGGCGCTACAACGTTTACCGCGTAGCCGCTGTCTGGCGACAGGCTACTCCTGTCGCAGCCAGGTGAAACGCGTGGAAGGAAATGGCGTACGCCATCCGTTGCAGGCGCTACTGGAGATAATAGGATGATCTGGAAACGTGAGGTAACCCTTGACGCGCTCAATGCGATGGGCGAGGGCAATATGGTAGGACTGCTCGATATCCGTTTTATTGCAATTCATGACGACTCGCTGGAAGCAACAATGCCGGTTGATAGCCGCACGCATCAGCCGTTTGGTTTGCTGCATGGCGGCGCTTCTGTGGTGCTGGCGGAGTCGCTGGGTTCCGTTGCCGGATATTTATGTACCGAAAGTGAGAAGAAAGTGGTTGGGCTTGAGGTGAATGCCAACCATATTCGTTCCGTACGGAGCGGGCGTGTGCGTGGCGTCTGTCGTGCACTGCATACCGGTAGCCGCCATCAGGTATGGCAAATTGATATTTACGATGAGCAGGATAAATTATGCTGCACTTCGCGCCTCACCACCGCGGTCATCTGAGATAAATTTGCGACAGGGAAACCTGTCGCAAAAATTCATATTTTCTTCATTCATTTTCACATTCAGACTTGTCCATTCGTGCTATATTGGGCGGGTTTGAAAACCGCTTCGATGACCATCGAAGCCAGACGCTGTAACGCATAAAGACCTAATGAAGTGATTCGTTGTTTCCTTAAGCGCTACTCCCTACAGGCTTACAGGTAACAATAATGCATTCATCGTTTAAACGGGCGTTTTTACATCCACGCCACTGGGGCACATGGGCCGGGCTTGGCCTGCTCTGGTTGCTCGTTCAACTGCCTTATCCTCTTCTCTCCCGTCTGGGAGAAACCCTCGGGAAATTAGCCCGTCCTTTCCTTAAACGTCGCGAACGTATTGCCCGCCGCAATCTGGAACTTTGCTTTCCAAATATGAGCGATGAACTCCGCGAAGCAATGATTGAGAAAAACTTCATGTCGCTCGGCATGGCGCTGTTTGAAACCGGTATGGCCTGGTTCTGGTCTGATAGCCGGGTGCGCCGCTGGTTCGATGTTGAAGGTTACCAGAACCTTGTTGCCGCACAGGCAAGCCAGCGTGGCGTGATGGTCGTCGGTGTCCATTTTATGTCGCTGGAGCTCGGTGGCCGCGTGATGGGGCTGTGCCAGCCGATGATGGCGACATACCGTCCGCATAACAGTGAGTTGATGGAGTGGGTGCAGACGCGAGGCCGTATGCGTTCCAATAAATCGATGATCGACAGACGTAATCTGAAAGGTCTGGTGAGTGAGCTGAAAAAAGGCGAGGCCGTCTGGTTTGCCCCCGATCAGGATTACGGCAGCAAAGGCAGCACCTTCGCGCCATTTTTCTCTGTCGAAAACGCAGCAACCACCAACGGCACTTATGTGTTGTCCCGTCTTTCCGGAGCTTCAATGTTGACGGTGACCATGGTGCGTAAGGCGGATCGCTCAGGTTATTCGCTGCATATCGGCAAGGCGATGACTGATTACCCGGCGAAAGATGAACACGAAGCCGCAAGCTATATCAATAAAGTCATTGAACGTGAGATTCTGCGAGCGCCGGAACAGTATCTGTGGATCCATCGTCGCTTCAAAACCCGCCCGCCAGGAGAAGCTTCGCTGTACCTGTAATGCCTGCCCCCGGTCGGCGCACTGCCGGCCGGTTACTGGTTCGCAAGAACGGACTCCGCCAGTTTTTCTCCTGACAAAAGACGATATCGTCCCCCATCCATCCACGGTGGACCTGCCGATATTACTTACGAAGCAGTGCACTGCGCCTTTCACGAAACGTCAAATTTTCGCTTCGATGGCGTATTAATCGAGCTCCGGAATCGCCACTTTTTTGAGCTTAATGACGAAGTGATTTTCATGACGGGTAATTTTCGCGCCGTCGTCACAATATTCGGTTGAGAGCTGGAAAAACGCATCCGCGTCAACATCGAACGCCAGTTCGATTTCACTGTACTTCCCTGAGTTAAGCATTTGATAAACTTGCTTTAAGCTGTGTGCTTTGGCTATCGACATGATAAAAGAACCTCAGAAGTGATGACGAAGTGGTTAAAACCTGACCATTGGTTTATAGCAGGCAATGGCGAAATTTCCATCCGATAAGCAGGAGGCAGCACGTAACGTTAACAGGGAAATTTTACATCTTGAATAATGTTATATTATAACATAACATCGTTTCTTTTCGTAAACCGAGGGACGGATTTTGATCAACCATTTTGCAAAAACAACAATAGTTCTGGGGACGCTTTTAGTAAGCGCTAATGCCTTTTCTCATGATCACCATTCGCACGGGAAACCGTTGAGTGAAATAGAGGAAAAAGCGGCGAACGGTGAATTTAACGATAGCGATGTCAGGGACAGAAAGCTGACCGACTGGGACGGTATGTGGCAGTCTCTCTATCCTTACCTGCAAAGCGGCGATCTGGATCCGGTGTTGCGGAAAAAGGCAGAGAAAGACAAGCGTAAATCGTTCGATGAACTGAAAGCGTACTACAGCAAGGGATATGCCACCGATATCGATACAATCGGTATTGAAAATGGGGTGATGGAATTCCATGTCGGCGGCAAGGTGAGTGCCTGTAAATATGATTACGCCGGGCATAAAATCCTGACGTATACCTCCGGTAAGAAGGGCGTGCGTTACCTGTTCGAATGTAAAGATGCCAACAGTAAGGCCCCAAAGTTTGTGCAGTTTAGCGATCACATTATTGCACCGCGTACTTCCACGCATTTCCATATCTTTATGGGTAATACCTCTCAGGAGGCGCTGCTAAAAGAGATGGACAACTGGCCAACTTATTACCCTTATCAGCTTAAAAAAGATCAGATTGTTGATGAGATGCTTCACCATTAACGGAAAATCTGTGCCCGTTTCGGCGGGCCTTTTGCGTCTTCCTGCGCTTTAGTTTCTCTGCCGGCTCTTGTAGCATAAGCCGCTCGTCGGCTTTAACGGTATTTGCAGGAGGCAAAGTGTTTGCCGAATATGGTGTCATCAGTTTTTGGTCTTATTTTATTGGGGCGATTTTCATTATCTTAGTGCCTGGTCCGAACACCTTCTTTGTGCTCAAAACCAGCGTGGCGGGTGGGCTGAAAAATGGCTATGTCGCCGCTGCGGGCGTGTTTATCGGCGATGCGGTGTTGATGTTCCTCGCCTATATGGGGGTGGCAACGCTTATCAAAACAACGCCAGTATTGTTCAATCTGGTTCGCTATCTTGGCGCGTTTTACCTGCTCTGGCTGGGGGTGAAAATGCTCTACAGCGCGCTTTCTCGTAAGGGCAAAAGCGTGAGTGAGCATGAGGTACATAAGGGCGATATCTTCAAGCGTTCGCTGGTACTGAGCCTGACCAACCCGAAAGCGATTTTGTTTTATGTGTCGTTTTTCGTGCAGTTTATCGACATCCATTATACCAACACGGGAATGGCGTTCTTTATCCTGGCCAGTACGCTGGAATTAATTAGCGTCTGTTATTTCAGCTTCCTGATTATCTCCGGGACCTATGTGACACAGTTTGTGAAAACGAAAAAGCGTCTCGCAAAACTCGGCAACTCATTAATTGGTCTTATTTTTGTCGGTTTTGCCGCCCGGCTGGCAACGCTGCAATCCTGAATAGCATTAAGGCCTGTGTTTAACGGGCCTTATTGCAATGTCAAGGCAGGCTCCCGATTCCACTTTTTTGATGCCAGGGCCAGGATTAATAGTCGTCATCGGTATCTTTTAATCGGGACCGGATAACGAGGACAGCGAAGATAATGACAATGGCAATGGCAAGAATGCCCAGGAACCAACGCATGATGACGGCCACTTTGGGTAGAGACACTGTTCGGGCATTTTATCATTATAAGACCTGCGTAATGCATTCATTTCGCGTATGAAAAATATGCATAACTGTGTCTTGTCATTTCGCAATACGGAAGGGCAAACTGTTGACCTGTCGTCGGCGCATCACTGTTCTGCGTCGAATTTTTGCTATCTAGCGCGTCGTCCCGGTACTGTTTTGCTGTGTACAACAACAGCGGTTTTAAAAAACATACTGAATTTCATCATTGCTGCATTGACTGCGAGCATTGATTAAATAACGTCGTTTTCCCAACCCTCACTTTTTGTGGTGTGTGATGAAAATCTATCTGGTCCGCCACGGCGAAACCGTCTGGAATGTTGAAAACAGAATTCAGGGGCACCTTGATAGCCCGGTTACGGAGGTCGGTATCAGGCAGATCTCTGCACTGTGTCGGGATCTGGCAGACAAATCCATTACCTCTATCATCGCTTCGCCTTTGGGCCGTTCAGTGACCGCAGCCAGGCAAATTGCCTCGCACTTAGATTGCCCGCTACACCTCAATCCTGCCCTTGTCGAACGTCATTTCGGCGAGTTAGAAGGCAAACGCATAAGCGAACTGACAGAGAAAGAGCGCGCACAGGCTGAGGCGATGCTTTCCGGCAGTTTGGCTATCGGGCCGCAAAATGGCGAAGCACTACAGGATGCCACCCAAAGAGTCCTTGGCGCGCTGTCAGGCTTGTCGGCCCGGCAAGGCAATGTGTGCGTTGTTTCCCACGGGCACGTTATCCAGTCAGTTATCAATACGCTGGTGGGGAATAATGCCGACCATTTTGAGCGGTATGCGCATTTAAATGGCGCTTATTCAGTTCTGTCCTGCCCGGACAAAGGACTCACCGTAGAGAAATGGGGCATATCGACCCATCTTTTTTCCCGAAGTAGGCAATGAGCATTTGTTCTGCTGGCGGTTAAATGTGCCGTATCACGTTGATTATGCGTTTTGTGATGCAGTTAACTTTCTGATATCAGGAAAAGTTTTCGAAGAACCCTTTTTTAGCTCCCTATCTCAAAAATAGGTATTACCTATACATCTTTTACTGACGCAGACAGACCTTCCTTGCTGCTGAAAATAGCTATTATTTATCAAATCATTAAACAATTTTTCACTTATCTGTAAAGCCTTCGTACAGAGTCTATGCTTATACCATGAGCTTAAAAAACGGGCAGTACACGAATAACCCTTCGGAATAGAGGTTGAAGTGATAATCATTATCACTAACATAGTGTTATGTCCTTCATGATTTATGACGTGAGGTAGAACTATGGAATTGCAATCAGAGACGTTCGACCCGGCAGACTTTTCCTGGCGCGGGCTAACGATGACACCCGCCGCCGCAGAACATATTCGCGGATTAACCCGTAAGCAACCCGACCTGCTGGGGGTCCGGCTGGGCATTAAACAGACCGGGTGCGCAGGTTTTGGTTATGTGCTGGACACCGTCACGCAGCCGGATAAAGACGACCTGCTTTTTGAAAATGAGGGTGCACGACTGTACGTGCCGCTCGCGGCGATGCCATTTATTGACGGCACCGAAGTGGACTATGTGCGCGAAGGTTTAAACCAGTTATTCAAATTTCATAACCCGAAAGCCCAGAATGAATGTGGCTGTGGCGAAAGCTTTGGGGTATAGGCGGTACTATGTCTCGTAATACTGAAGCAACAGATGATGTCAAAACCTGGACCGGGAACCTCAACTATAAAGAGGGCTTTTTTACCCGGCTAACCACTGACGAACTGGCGAAAGGCATTAATGAAGATGTCGTGCGGGCGATTTCAGCCAAACGTAACGAACCTGAATGGATGCTGGAGTTTCGCCTCAGCGCATTTCGCGCCTGGCTCGAGATGGAAGAGCCGCACTGGCTGAAAGCCCATTACGCGAAACTCGATTATCAGGATTACAGCTACTATTCCGCGCCTTCCTGCGGAAGTTGTGATGATACCTGTGCCTCGCAGCCGGGGGCCGTTCAGCAAACTGGCGCAAATTCTTTCCTGACGGACGAAGTGGAAGCGGCATTTAACCAACTGGGCGTGCCGGTCCGTGAAGGGCGCGAAGTGGCGGTCGATGCCATTTTTGACTCCGTCTCTGTTGCCACCACCTACCGGGAAAAACTCTCCGAACAGGGTATTATTTTTTGCTCGTTTGGTGAGGCCATTCATGACCACCCTGAGCTGGTGAAAAAATACCTGGGTACCGTCGTGCCCTCCAATGACAACTTCTTTGCAGCGTTGAATGCGGCGGTCGCCTCTGACGGTACGTTTATCTACATTCCGAAAGGGGTGCGCTGCCCGATGGAATTGTCGACCTATTTCCGCATCAACGCCGAAAAAACCGGGCAGTTCGAACGCACCATTCTGATCGCGGATGAAGGCAGCTACGTGAGCTATATCGAAGGTTGCTCCGCACCCGTGCGCGACAGTTACCAGCTTCATGCGGCCGTGGTAGAAGTCATCATCCATAAAGATGCAGAAGTGAAATATTCTACTGTGCAGAACTGGTTCCCCGGCGATAACAACACTGGCGGTATCCTCAACTTCGTGACCAAGCGTGCGCTGTGCGAAGGCGAGAACAGCAAAATGTCCTGGACACAGTCGGAGACCGGTTCAGCCATCACCTGGAAATACCCCAGTTGCATCCTGCGCGGCGATAACTCCATCGGTGAGTTCTTCTCCGTGGCGCTCACCAGTGGCCACCAGCAGGCGGACACGGGCACCAAGATGATTCACATCGGCAAAAACACCAAATCGACCATTATCTCGAAAGGGATCTCTGCCGGTCATAGCCAGAACAGCTATCGCGGGCTGGTGAAGATCATGCCGAGCGCCACCAACGCCCGTAACTTCACCCAGTGCGACTCCATGCTGATTGGCCCGGATTGCGGGGCGCATACTTTCCCGTATGTGGAGTGTCGCAATAACAGTGCGCAACTGGAGCATGAAGCCACCACTTCACGGATTGGGGAAGATCAACTGTTCTACTGCCTGCAGCGCGGTATCAGCGAAGATGATGCCATTTCAATGATCGTCAATGGATTCTGTAAAGACGTGTTCTCCGAGTTGCCGCTGGAGTTTGCCGTTGAAGCACAAAAATTGCTGGCTATTAGTCTTGAACACAGCGTCGGTTAAGAATTAAGGAATACACATGTTAAGTATTAAAGACCTGCGGGTAAGCGTTGAAGATAAAGAGATTCTGCGTGGCCTGAGCCTGGATGTGCGTCCAGGGGAAGTGCACGCGATTATGGGACCCAACGGTTCCGGCAAAAGTACGCTATCCGCAACGCTGGCAGGACGTGAAGATTATGAAGTTACCGGCGGCAGCGTCGAGTACAAAGGTAAGGATTTGCTCGAACTCTCCCCGGAAGATCGCGCCGGAGAAGGGGTGTTTATGGCTTTCCAGTATCCGGTAGAAATTCCTGGCGTCAGTAACCAATTCTTCCTGCAAACGGCGCTTAACGCCGTGCGCAAATACCGTGAGCAGGACGAGCTGGACCGCTTTGATTTTCAGGACCTGATGGAAGACAAAATCAAGTTGCTCAAAATGCCGGAAGACCTGCTGACGCGCTCGGTTAACGTTGGTTTCTCCGGTGGCGAGAAGAAGCGTAACGATATCCTGCAGATGGCAGTGCTGGAGCCTGATTTGTGCATCCTTGATGAAACCGACTCCGGGCTTGATATTGACGCGCTAAAAATCGTTGCCGATGGCGTTAACGCGCTGCGTGATGATAAGCGCTCTTTCATTATTGTGACGCACTATCAGCGGATCCTGGATTACATCAAGCCGGACTATGTCCACGTGCTGTATCAGGGGCGCATTGTGAAATCCGGTGATTTCACACTGGTTAAGCAACTGGAGGAGCAAGGTTATGGCTGGCTTACAGAACAGCAGTAACGCGCTGCAACAGTGGCATCATCTGTTTGAGCAACAGGGCGGGGCACGCTCAGAGCAAGCGCAACAGCATCTGCAACAAATGCTGCGTTTAGGGCTGCCGACGCGCAAACACGAAAACTGGAAATATACACCGCTCGACGGTTTGCTAAATAGCCAGTTTGTCACCACGGCGGGTGCGTTGAGCGCAAAAGAGTGTGATGCTCTCGCATTGCCGGTTGATGCGCTACGCCTGGTATTTGTGGATGGGTATTACAACGCGACGCTCAGTGACGATATAGCCGGTTCTGGCTTCACCGTGACCATTAACGATGACCGTCAGACTTTGCAGGCCCCGGTGCAGCCGGAGGTATTTTTACACTTAACAGAAAGCCTTGCGCAAAGCATCACTCATATTAGCGTCGGTCGTAATCAGCGGGCGACCAGGCCGCTTCTGCTGATGCATATCACCCAGGGGCTGGGCGGGGCTGAGATGAATACGGCTCATTACCGCCACCATATCTCGCTGGCCGAAGGGGCCGAAGCGACAGTCTACGAGCATTATGTCAGTCTGAATACGCATCGCCATTTCACCGGCGCGCGGCTGACCATGGACGTGGCGGCGAACGCCCAACTGCATCATGTCAAACTGGCTTTTGAAAACCCGGAAAGCTACCACTTTGCGCATAACGACATGCGTCTTGGCGCGGATGCAGCGGCGCACAGTCATAGCTTCCTGCTGGGCGGCGCGGTGTTACGCCACAATACCAGTACTCAACTCAACGGTGAAAATACCACGCTGCGCATGAACAGCCTGGCGATGCCGGTGAAATCAGAAGTGTGTGATACCCGCACCTGGCTTGAGCACAATAAAGGTTATTGCAACAGCCGCCAGTTGCACAAAACCATTGTCAGCGACAAAGGTCGTGCGGTATTCAACGGGCTGATCAACGTTGCGCAACACGCCATCAAAACTGATGGACAGATGACCAACAACAACCTGTTGCTGGGACGACTGGCGGAAGTGGACACCAAACCGCAATTGGAAATCTATGCTGATGACGTGAAATGTAGCCACGGTGCAACGGTCGGTCGTATTGACGATGAACAGATGTTTTACCTGCGCTCGCGTGGCATTGATCAGCAGGCGGCACAGAAGATGATCATTTACGCCTTCGCCGCTGAGCTCACCGAAGCGATCAGCGACGAAGCGCTCAGGCAGCAGGTGCTGGCGCGCATTGGCCAACGCCTTGCAGGAGGCTTAGCATGAGTTTTTCCGTTCACAGCGTACGCGCCGATTTCCCGGTCCTGACGCGTGAAGTTAACGGGGTGCCGCTGGCGTATCTGGACAGTGCAGCCAGCGCGCAAAAACCGAATCAGGTTATTGATGCCGAAGCGGAGTTTTTTCGCCACGGCTATGCGGCGGTGCACAGAGGGATCCATACCCTGAGCGCCGAAGCCACGCAGCGCATGGAACAGGTTCGCACGCAAGTCGCCGGTTTCCTGAACGCCCGGTTACCAGAAGAGTTGGTTTTCGTGCGTGGTACCACCGAAGGCATCAATCTGGTAGCCAACAGTTGGGGCAACAGTCAGGTGCGGGCGGGCGACAATATCATCATCAGCGCCATGGAGCATCACGCGAATATCGTGCCGTGGCAGATGCTGTGTGAGCGCGTCGGAGCTGAGCTGCGCGTCATACCGCTCAATATCGACGGAACATTACAACTCGAGGCGCTGCCTGGCTTGTTTGATGCGCGTACGCGGCTGTTGGCGGTCACACAGGTCTCCAATGTGCTGGGAACTGAAAATCCGGTAGCGGAAATGATAGCGCTGGCCCATCAACATGGCGCGAAAGTGCTGATTGATGGCGCGCAGGCCATCATGCATCACACGGTCGATGTGCAGGCGCTGGATTGCGATTTCTACGTTTTCTCAGGCCATAAACTCTACGGCCCGACGGGGATCGGCGTGCTGTATGTCAAAGAAGACATCTTACAGGCCATGCCGCCATGGGAAGGTGGCGGCACTATGATTGCCACCGTGAGTCTGACCGAAGGGACAACCTATGCCAAAGCGCCGTGGCGTTTCGAAGCGGGTACACCCAATACCGGGGGAATTATTGGTCTGGGGGCCGCTCTCGATTATGTCAGCGGCCTTGGGCTGGACGCGATTGCTCACTATGAGCAGACGCTAATGCGCTATGCCCTGAATGCACTGGCGGATGTGCCCGACTTAACGCTCTATGGCCCGCAGGATCGTCTGGGGGTCATTGCCTTTAACCTCGGCAAACATCATGCCTATGATGTGGGGAGCTTCCTTGATAATTATGGTGTGGCCGTGCGAACAGGGCATCATTGCGCCATGCCGCTGATGGCATTTTATAATGTTCCGGCAATGTGTCGTGCGTCACTGGTGATGTATAACACGGAAGAAGAGGTGGATCGTCTGGTGGCTGGCCTGAAACGTATTCATCAGTTGCTGGGCTAACAGAGAGGCATACATGGCCGTTTTACCCGACAGAGACAAACTACTACGCAATTTTGGGCGCTGTGCCAACTGGGAAGAGAAGTATCTGTACATTATTGAGCTGGGGCAGCGGTTGCCTGCGCTCAGCGACGAGGCGCACAATCCGGAAAACATTATTCAGGGTTGCCAGAGCCAGGTCTGGATTATCATGCACCGTAATGACGAAGGCGTGATTGAGCTGGCTGGCGATAGTGATGCAGCCATCGTCAAAGGGCTTATTGCCATTGTGTTCATTCTTTACCAGCAGATGACCGCGCAGGACATCCTGGCGTTCGATGTGCGCCCGTGGTTTGAAAAGATGTCTTTGACTCAACACCTTACCCCGTCCCGTTCTCAGGGGCTGGAAGCGATGATTCGCGCAATTCGCTCCAAAGCCGCCAACATTAGCTAAACTAAATAGACAGCTTTCATCCTGTTACGCGAGGTGCATCCGCGCCTCGTTGGTTATTCAGCTTTCGGCCTCTGCCGTGATACAGGACATCCAGTATGAAACGCGCGTCTACTATAACATTGTCTCTTATTGGCGCTTTTAGCGCTATTCAGATGGCCTGGGCTGTGGATTATCCGCTCCCACCGGCCGGAAGTCGTCTTATCGGTCAAAACCAGACTTATACCGTTCAGGAGAGCGATAAAAATCTGCAGGCCATCGCCCGGCACTTTGATACGGCGGCAATGCTGATTATCGAAGCCAATAACACTATCGCACCGGTACCCAGAGCGGGTACGGTCGTCACCATTCCGTCGCAAATGCTGCTGCCAGATACGCCACGGGACGGGATCGTCGTTAACCTTGCTGAATTGCGGTTGTATTATTATCCACCCGGCAAAGATATCGTTCAGGTCTTCCCGCTGGGGATTGGTCAGCAGGGGCTTGAAACGCCGGTCACAACCACCCGTATCAGCCAGAAGATCCCCAACCCGACCTGGACGCCTACCGCAGGCATCCGCGCGCGTTCGCTGGCGCAAGGCATTGAATTGCCCGCTGTGGTACCCGCCGGGCCAAATAACCCGCTGGGGCGCTATGCGCTGCGTCTGGGGATAGGCAACGGCGAATACCTCATCCATGGTACCAGTGCGCCTGACAGCGTAGGGCTCCGTGTCAGTTCAGGGTGCATGCGGATGAACGCTGCGGATATTCAGTCACTGTTCTCACAGGTTAATACCGGTACGCGGGTCACCATTCTTAACGAGCCGGTCAAATACGCCGTAGAACCCGATGGACGCCACTATATCGAGGTACATCGACCTCTGTCGCAGAACGTCGGGGAGAATACACAGACGCTGCCTATCTCGTTCCCGGCAAATCTGGCGAGTACTATTGAGCAGGGCGGTGGTGACAGGACGCTGATAGACAAAGCGTTATACCGACGTGCGGGTTATCCCGTCGCCATTCCGGCGAACAAAAGCGGCAAGGTAACAACGGAAAGCGTTGTATCGGCACAGAATCGTGATGCCAGTGCAGATGTGAATACGGAAGAAAGCGGGAAGACCGTGATGCAGTAAAAACAGGGAAGGGTAAATCGCAGATAAAAAAATGGCGCACAATGTGCGCCATTTCATCACAGGTACTCTTACTTACGGTAAGAATGAGCCTGGTTATCCAGACGCTGGTTAGCGCGAGCTGCGTCGTCTTTAGCAGCCTGAACGTCGGAACGGATTGCGTTCACGTCGTTGCTCAGCTGGTCAACTTTAGCGTTCAGAGTCTGAACGTCAGAAGACAGCTGATCGATTTTAGCGTTGCTGGAGCAACCAGCCAGCAGAGTAGAACCCAGGATTACCGCGCCCAGTACCAGTTTAGTACGATTCATTATAAATACCCTCTAGATTGAGTTAATCTCCATGTAGCGTTACAAGTATTACACAAAGTTTTTTATGTTGAGAATATTTTTTTGATGGGAATCCACTTAAATTTGATCGTTCGCTCAAAGAAACACCGACTTTGTATAAAACGTTAAAAAAAGTGTGATAAAACAGCAAGCTTCCATCGGATTCATCTTAGATAATAAGCAGTTTAAATAGTGAATTCCGATTTGCTTTTTTATTCGAGGTGACTTCTGATATATAAAAAAAGCGCCCGAAGGCGCTTTTTTAAACACGAATATTCGTCCGGGTATTATTACAGGACGTGTACAGATGCCGTGTTGGTGGTGCCGCTGGAGACCAGTGCGCCGGAAACCATGACCACAACATCGCCTTTCTGCGCCAGACCGCTTTGTACGGCCAGCTCTTTGCCCAGGCGGTAGAAATCATCAGTAGAGGCGATTTCTTCAACCAGTTGTGCGACAACGCCTTTGCTCAGTACCAACTGACGTGCGGTGGTTTCGTTAGTGGTCAGCGCCAGGATGGTGGCATCCGGGAAGTATTTACGTACTGCACGTGCAGATTTACCGCCCTGGGTTGCAACCACGATCAGCGGGGCATCCAGTTTTTCAGCCGTTTCAACCGCACCACGGCACACCGCTTCGGTGATACGCAGTTTACGGCTGTCGTTGTTGAAATCCAGACGGCTGGTCATGACGCGATCGGTACGTTCGCAGATGGTCGCCATGATGGTCACAGCTTCCAGCGGGTACTTACCTTTTGCGGATTCACCAGACAGCATGACTGCGTCGGTGCCATCGAGGATGGCGTTCGCCACGTCGCCTGCTTCCGCACGGGTCGGACGCGGGTTCTTGATCATAGAGTCCAGCATCTGGGTCGCGGTGATAACCACTTTACGCGCGCGGATACATTTCTCGATCATCATCTTCTGCGCGAAGATCACTTCTTCAACCGGAATTTCTACGCCCAGGTCACCACGCGCAACCATGATGCCGTCAGAGGCTTCGAGGATTTCGTCGAAGTTATTCAGGCCTTCCTGGTTTTCGATTTTGGAGATGATCTGGATGTTCTCGCCGCCGTGCGCTTTCAGGTGCTGACGAATTTCTTCCACATCAGAACGCTTACGGATGAAAGAGGCAGCAACAAAGTCAACGCCTTGTTCGCAGCCGAAGATCAGGTCTTGTTTATCTTTTTCAGCCAGCGCTGGCAGAGCGATGGATACGCCTGGCAGGTTAACGCCTTTGTTTTCGCCCAGGTCACCGTTGTTCAGTACTTTACAGATGACTTTGTTGCCTTCGATGGCGGTGACTTCCATGCCGATCAGGCCGTCGTCGACCAGTACCGTGTTACCAACCTGCAGATCGCTGGTGAAACCTTCGTAGGTTACTGCAACGGTTTCCGTGTTGCCGATAACCGTTTTGTCGGTGGTGAAGGTGAAAGTCTGGCCCGCTTTCAGCGAAACATCGTTACCGCCTTCGAGTTTGATTGTGCGGATTTCCGGACCTTTAGTGTCCAGCAGAATCGCCGCTTTTTTACCGGTTTTGCTCATTACGTTGCGCAAGTTCTGGATGCGCTGGCCGTGCTCAGCATAGTCACCGTGAGAGAAGTTCAGACGCATTACGTTCATTCCTGCATCCAGCATTTTTGCTAACATCTCTTCGGATTCGGTTTTCGGACCGATGGTGCAAACAATTTTGGTCTTTTTCATGACAGTCTTAGTCTTTAAGTTGAGAAGGATATGGAAATCACGCTCCGGTTAGTGCGAAGCTTCGGAGTCAAACCTGTGTTGCGAAAGTTGCGATGCCACAGCCTAAGGATAGGTGACATCAAAAAAGCGTGCAGAGTAATGTGTGCCTGTGTTTCAGCCCAGCCGGGAAAGTCATAATGTAATGGTTGAGTTTTACAGTTCAATGAGCTGAAACCATTCAAGAGTGAATAGAATGCCATTATACGACGAAAATCGGGCAAAAGGAAAATGAAAACGCTGTTTCAAAAATCATCTGGGCAGTTTCACAACGAAGTGTTATCAACGTGTTAAGTTATCACAGAATTGAATTTGCCTTGTTGACGTGAAACTAAAACCTTTGCCCACAAAAAGGCAAAGGTTCAGCAAAGGATACGGACAATGCAACTATCGACTTATGCTAACAAATTTGAAACAAATACTCAGGCGTTCGGCATACGATGGCCACAGCTTAACCGATTTAGCTATGAAGCAGTTTCAGCGCATGAGCATGAACCTCGGGGCAACCCGCCGCCAGAATATGCCCGCCCGCCTCAGGACGACCACCGCTTAAAGTGGTTACGACGCCGCCTGCCTGCTCAATAATAGGGATTAACGCCACAATATCATAGGGTTGTAGGGAGTATTCCAGGCAGAGATCAATCTGTCCGGCAGCCAGCATCGCCATGGCATAGCACTCCCCACCGTAACGTGTCATTAGTGCGGCATCATCCAGCGCAGCAAAATTAACCTCCGGGAAACGGGAAACAGGCTCAGGCGAGGTGATATGCAAAATCGCCTGATCCAAAGAGAGTCCTTTTCGGGTGTTCAGTGGAGCGGTTCCCTGTGGGCCACTGCGCCAGGCCTGCCTGCCATCTGCCCAAAAACGTTCACCGGTAAACGGTTGGCTCATCATGCCCAGATGCCCACGGCCTTCAACGGTCAGACCAATGAGCGTTCCCCATACCGGAATACCACACAGGAACGGCCGGGTACCGTCAACGGGATCCAGCACCCACTGTAACGGCCCGCGTCCGGTAATCCCGAATTCTTCGCCCATAATTGAATGGTCAGGATAGCGGGCGTCAATGATGGCGCGAATGGCGCGTTCAGCTTCACGGTCAGCATCGGTCACAGGATCAAAGCGATAACCCTCTTTCGGTTTTGTGTTTACATGCAGATTTAACTGCGAGCGAAAACGCGGCAATGTCTGTTTGTCTGCCGCATCAGCAAGCTCATGCAAAAAAGCGATGTCGGGTACAGCGTGGTTCATGATTGAGTCCTCATCAACGAAATTAGCGTCAGTCTTCCATGCTCGTTATTGCTCGATTGTGCATTTTTACTGATTTTTCTTCAAATAATTCTGATGGGTTTGTTGCGCAATCAATAGAGCCATGAAGTTGCTCGAAATAAAGTGAACATGATCGAGCGTATAGGTTCTTACGGTCTCACCGTTACCGGATGACAGAAAGTGCAAAGCACAGGACATACAGGCAATGGATACTCAAACACCAGACGTCGTGGACGTATGTATCGTCTCAGGACGAATCCTTGTCAATTATGTCAGAACCCGGAGTGATAAAGATGACGATAAAAGTACTTGGCTATGCCGCACAATCGAGTAAGGCTCCCCTTGCTCCGCACTATTTTGAGCGTCGGGATCCCAGAGCGGATGATGTGGTTATCGATATTCTGTATTGCGGCGTGTGCCACTCAGACTTACACCAGGCGCGCAACGACTGGGGGTTTAGCCAGTATCCCCTGGTGCCGGGGCATGAGATCGTCGGCCGCGTCACCCGCGTAGGTCCGGGCGTGAGTAAATTTAAGGCCGGAGATTTAGTGGGGATCGGTTGCATGGTGGATTCCTGCCGTGAGTGTTCCTCCTGTAAGCAGGGGCTTGAACAATATTGCGAAGAGGGCAACATTCAGACGTACAACGGCATTGACCGCCATGACCACATGCCGACCTACGGCGGTTATTCGCGCTCTATTATCTGTAGTGAAGATTTCGTGTTGCGCATCCCGGAAAACCTGGATGTACAGGCCGTTGCGCCGTTACTTTGCGCGGGCATTACCACCTGGTCGCCGTTGCGTCGTTGGGGCGTAAAAGCCGGCAGCAAGGTCGCCGTCATTGGTCTGGGCGGGTTAGGGCATATGGCGCTGAAACTGGCGCATGCGATGGGGGCGGAAGTCACGTTGTTCACCCGCTCACCGGGCAAAGAGGCGGATGCGCGGCAACTGGGTGCGCAACACGTGGTGCTCTCGACCGATCCGCAACAGATGGACGCCGTGAAAGGGCAGTTTGAGCTGATTATCGACACCGTACCTTATGCTCATGATATCAATCCGTATATGCCAACACTGACGCTGGACGGCACACTGGTATTCGTTGGACTGTTAGGCGATATTGAACCGGCGGTCAGTACATTACCGATGATTCTGGGGCGTCGTTCTGTATCCGGTTCGTGTATCGGCGGCATTGCCGAAACACAGGAGATGCTCGATTTCTGCGGTAAGCACAATATCACGGCGGATTCAGAGGTGATTCGCATGGACCAGATCAACGATGCCTTTGAACGTTTGCTGAAAAGCGATGTGAAATACCGCTTCGTGATCGATATGCAGACGCTGGTGGAATAAGGTCATACTAAAGGCTTCGGTCAACGCTGGAGCCTTTTTTGAAAGCTGATAAATAAGAGAGAAGAAAAAAACAGAAGAAACGCTTGAATGGTGCGTCCGAGTGGACTCGAACCACCGACCCCCACCATGTCAAGGTGGTGCTCTAACCAACTGAGCTACGGACGCACTAAAGAGATGGTGCGTTCAATTGGACTCGAACCAACGACCCCCACCATGTCAAGGTGGTGCTCTAACCAACTGAGCTATGAACGCATTGTTGTGCCTGACAACGGGGACGAATATTAGCGGCAGCCTTGTGATGTGGCAAGAAGAAAATCGCTATTTTCTACCGGAATGCGCCCGACTGCGGAACTTTTATACATGAACGGCATATTTCACTGATGTTAAAGGATAATGATTGAGCAGAATGCATTTCCGAAGCATTGCTTTGACGATTATCCGCACAGTACGTGAGTTTGCGTCTTCCCTCTGGCCTGCATTTTAGGGCGCAAAAACCGCAATGCACCATGCCCTTCGCTTAACGGACAGGGGTAAGCACCGGTTGACCTGTAAAATAGGCCTGCAGGTTATCTAACACTAATTTGATTGTGGCTTCTGCCGCCTCAGGTGAGCGCCCGGCAATGTGTGGAGTGATAATCACATTCTCCTGTGCGCTTAGCTCCGCAGGGACGTTCGGCTCGCCCTCCACAACATCCAGTGCGGCTCCGCCAATACGTCCCTTTTTCAGGGCATCAATGAGCGCCGCCGTATCGACCACGCTGCCTCTGGCGATATTGATGAGAAAACCCTCCGGCCCAAGCGCATTTAGCACCGTATCATCCACGAGGTGCCTGGTCATAGCGCCGCCAGGAGTGGCGACCACCAGAAAGTCTGCCCACTGCGCGAGTGTGACAGGCGACGGGAGATAATGCCAGGCGGAATCGGCACGCGGTGTGCGGCTGTGATATGCCACCGACATACCAAAACCGGCAGAACCGCGCCGTGCTATCTGCTCACCGATATTCCCCAGACCTAAAATCCCCAATCTCTTGCCGGAGACCATCGGTCGCAATTGCCGGGACGCTGCCCATTCACCGCGCCTGGCCGCCGCATCAGATTGAACAATTCCCCGCGCGATTGTCATCAGCAGTGCCATCGCATGATCGGCGACGGAAGTATCATTGGTCCCCGGTCCATGGGTGATGGTGATATTTCGCGCTTTTGCAGCCGATACATCAATATTTTCATACCCGGCACCCAGCGCGCAGATGATGTCGAGTTTCGGGAGTGCCGTTATCGCGGAGGCATTGAGGCCGGTTGAACCGTTGGTGAGGACGGCACGGATGCGCTCGCCGTCGTGTTCTACAACCTTCACGCGATCCGACGCTGTGGGGGCATAGTGTATTTCAAAGCCCGCAGCGGCAAGCCGGGAAAGGTGCTCTGATGCAAGTTCAATCGTAACAAGTAAAAGGATCGACATAACGGTGCCTTCGTATACTCAATTGACTTTAAGGGGAGGGTTAACGCATTCAGGAATCTGCGGGAGATATATAGCCTGAGAATGATCCTCATGCTGCACAAAAGCAAGCGACGGCCGGGGCTGTCGCAAGGCAATTGTGTGACAAAAAATCAGGTGAGATAAAACAGATGAATCAGAACCGCGCCAATCAGCAGCCAGCAGGGAAGCGAGAAATAAAAGACGCTTTTATTGTCACGTTCACTTTTCATGACGAGCAACACCGCAAATGCGATGACCAGTAGCGCGATAAAGACGAGTGTGAGTGGCTGGCTGACGGCAATCATCTTCAGTGCGACAAACAGAAGCAGAGTGGAGGCAATGGTAAAAAGCTTGATTTTTCGCGTGAAAGCCACGCAACCTACAACAAAGTAAACTAACGCAACAATGCCAGCCATTAGGCACTCCTTTTGCTGAATCTCTCTCGTTTCACCAGGATGTTTTGCATATTTTCACGCATTGAAAACCGGTCGCCTGGCAAGAAAATGTAGCCGCCCGATGACGGCTACGCTGATATTAACGCGCGGCGCGCTGCAAAATGATGGACGATGGCTGGCGCTGCAGGAAACGCATTCTGAGCATCATCAGAATAGCTGCCGACGTCAGCCCAATGATAAAGCCCATCCAGAATCCCGCCGGGCCCATCCGATCAACCACCAGGTCGGTTAACGCCAGTATATAACCTGCCGGTAAACCCAGAACCCAGTAGGCGGTAAAGGTAATAAAGAAGATAGAACGTGTATCTTTATAACCACGCAGAATCCCGCTGCCGATAACCTGAATCGAATCGGAAATCTGGTACAAACCGGCCAGCAGCATTAATTGTGAGGCCAGCGTGACGACCTCAGGATTGTCGTTATAAAGCAGCGCAATATGTTCACGCAGCGCAACGGTAAAGATAGCGGTCAGTACTGCCATGCATACCCCCACGCCAAGACCGGTATGTGCGGCTGTTTGCGCGTCAAGCGTGGACCCTTGCCCCAGGCGGAAGCCGACACGGATTGTGACGGCGGCGGCAAGCGACATCGGCATCACGAACATCAGCGAGCTAAAATTGAGGGCGATCTGATGACCTGCCACATCCACAATGCCCAGCGGCGATACCAGCAGGGCCACAACGGCAAACAGGGTTACTTCAAAAAAGAGCGCCAGCGCGATAGGCAGACCAAGCTGTACCAGCCGTTTCAGAACGCTCAAATCCGGTTTGCCAGAATGCGTTTCATTGCGAATGTCGCGCATGGACCCCGCCCGTTTAACGTACGAGAGCATGGCGACAAACATCACCCAGTAGACCGATGCCGTTGCCACGCCGCAACCCACACCGCCCAGCTCCGGCATGCCGAAATGACCATAAATAAAGATGTAGTTAACGGGAATATTCACCAGCAGGCCGAGAAAACCCATCACCATGCCGGGTTTGGTTTTCGCCAGCCCCTCGCACTGATTACGTGCAACCTGAAAGAACAGGTAGCCCGGCGCACCCCACAGCAGGGCGCGCAAATAGCCCACGGCTTTATCCGCCAGTTGCGGATCGATGTCATGCATGGCGTGAATGATATACCCGGCATTCCACAGCACGATCATTATCAGAATCGACACCGCCGCGGCCAGCCAGAAACCCTGACGTACCTGATGCGCAATACGCTCGCGACGACCGGAGCCGTTAAGTTGCGCCACCGTCGGGGTCAGTGCCAGCAACAGTCCATGACCAAAAAGGATGGCGGGCAGCCAGATAGAGGTCCCAATGGCGACTGCAGCCATATCGGTGGCGCTGTAACCGCCAGCCATAACCGTATCAACGAACCCCATTGCGGTTTGGGCGACCTGCGCGAGGATCACCGGGATAGCCAGGGCTAGCAACTGGCGCGCTTCTGTAAAGTACTTCTGCACTGAAAACACCTTGGTATAGTTGTTATATGCGATGAATGTTTAATTCATTAAAAATATAGATGTGTCTTCTGGTCCGGGACACTGCGGGGATGGTCAGAAATCCAGCATAGGGTTAAGCATTGCGATCAAATCCTTGTTCATCTTGCTTTTCAGTTTGAGTAAACCAGTCAGGCGATCATGCCCATCGGGTCAGTTGTGAATAAAGGAAAGGCGCCGGGGAAAACCAGCACGAAAAAAGCGTCGGGGTACGGTAACGCGTGCCCGAAAAAGTATCGTCGTCTCCCGTCAGTGCCGGGATGTTAACGCGAAGCGGTTGTTTCTTTATTCTATTATCAGAGTTACAGGCAAATCTTACAGCTTGTTGCACATTTTTGCCACGTTAACGATAAGTGAACGTTATCAGTCCCACTGTTTTTGGCAGGGGAGTACTGTATATCAGTTTCCTTACCCTTTATGTCCAACATTAAAAAAGAGAGGCTGAACATCATGGAATCTGACGCGGCAAAGCAAATACTTTCGCTCTACGAAAAGCATGCTGAAGAGTTCGCCAGGCAGCGCTCTCGTCAGCTATTTGAAAAAAAATGGCTCGACAAATTTATACAGCTACTCCGGCCGGGCGGGCATATTCTGGATATCGGCTGCGGAAACGGAAAACCCATTGCTGAGTATTTTATTGGCAGCGGCTTTACGCTCACGGGCGTGGACGGTTCAGCGGCGATGATTGCGCAGGCGCAGGCGGATTTCCCGACGCAACGCTGGATCCATCGTGACATGCGGCATCTGGCGATGGATGAGACCTTTGATGGTCTGATAGCCTGGGACAGCTTTTTCCATCTGACACAGAACGATCAACGCGCCATGTTTCCCCTTTTTGCAGCACTTAGCCACCCGGTAAGCGTATTAATGTTTACCAGCGGCACGTCGAATGGTACAGCAATGGGGACATTTGCCGGCGAGCCGCTGTATCACGCGAGCCTCGCGCCTGAGGAATACCGGCAGATCCTGGCACAGCACGGGTTCACCGTTGTTGATGTACAGTTTGAGGATCCGGAGTGCGGTTATCACTCTATCTGGCTGTGTAAGAAGGTGAATTGAGATTATCGTGTGGTTTTATACCTCCCTTGCCATCATCCGCCCCGCGAGGCTGGCAACATGATTTTCCTCCTGTTATTGTGCGTTTTAGAAAACGGCGGTGCCGTAAATGACATACAGGAGTGGTAGGCATGTTTACTGGTATTGTACAGGGCACGGCAAAACTGGTGTCCATCGATGATAAGCCCAATTTCCGAACTCACGTCGTCGAGCTACCGGATCATATGCTGGAAGGGCTTGAAACCGGGGCGTCGGTGGCAAACAACGGTTGCTGCCTGACGGTCACGGAGATTAATGGCAGCCATATCAGTTTTGATTTGATGAAAGAGACGTTGCGCATCACCAATCTGGGTGAGCTGGCGGTCGGCGATGCGGTAAACGTTGAGCGCGCGGCAAAATTCAGCGATGAAATTGGCGGGCATTTAATGTCGGGCCATATTATGACCACCGCGGAAATCGTTAAAATCCTGACCTCCGAAAATAACCGTCAGATTTGGTTCAAGGTACAGGATCCGGCGCTGATGAAATACATCCTTTATAAAGGCTTTATTGGGATTGATGGCATCAGCCTGACGGTGGGCGAAGTGACGCCAACCCGTTTCTGCGTGCATCTGATCCCGGAAACGTTGCAGCGCACCACGCTTGGCAGTAAAAAATTGGGTCATCGCGTGAACATCGAAATTGATCCGCAAACACAGGCGGTTGTCGACACGGTTGAACGCGTTCTGGCGGCCAAAGAGGCAGCGGCTGCTGTTGTCAGTAACGACGAATAATCCCGCGAAAAAAAATGAGCTAATAAGGGAGAATATGAAAGGTATTCTCCTTTTTTATGCCAGCAGAAAAGGGTGGGGCGCTGGTTGAGAAGCTGCACGGTCTGACAGAAAGAAAAAACCCCGCAAAAGCGGGGTGGGCTGTTAGCGTGCTACGCGAAGTCCATGTTCAATACCCCGGCTGAATACCACCTGCCAGAGTTGAATATCCCGCGCACGGAAAGCGCCTGCGCAGGCGTTAAGGTAGTAACTGAACATACGTTTAAACCGTTCGGAATAGTTATCGGCGATTTCTGGCCAACTGGCGAGGAATCGTTCATACCAGGCCATTAATGTTTTATCGTAGTCTGCGCCGAAATTATGCCAGTCTTCCATCACGAAATGGGACTCACTGGCATTCGCTATCTGCCGCACTGACGGAAGGCAGCCATTGGGGAAGATATAACGGTCAATCCAGGGATCCACATTATGATCGGTTCGCCGTGAACCGATGGTATGTAGCAGGAAAAGACCATCCGGTTTGAGGTTACGATCAACGACGGTAAAGTAGGTGTCGTAATTTTTAGGACCGACATGTTCGAACATACCAACAGAGACGATGCGGTCGAACTGATCGTTCAAATCGCGGTAATCTTGCAGGCGAATATCGACATCCAGCCCCAGACAACGCTGTTGCGCGTGTTTTTGTTGCTCGGCAGAAATAGTGACACCCACGACGCTGACCGCGTAGTTTTGCGCCATAAATTGCGCCAGACCGCCCCAACCGCAGCCAATGTCCAGCACGCGCATCCCTGGCTTGAGCTGAAGTTTTTCGCAAATCAGGCGTAATTTGGCGATCTGCGCGTCTTCAAGGCGCTCAGCATCTTTCCAGTAGGCGCAAGAGTATTGCATCTGCGGGTCCAGCATGCGGGTAAAAAGATCGTTACCCAAGTCGTAATGCTCCTTCCCGACGATCCATGCGCGTTTTTTGGATTGCAGATTAAATAATCTTGCCCCGGCGATACGAAGGGTATCTTTCAAATGGCGCGGAAGCTGTTTTTCCAGCCCGGCGCGCAAGACTTTCGTAAAAAACACATCCAGCCGGTCACATTCCCACCAGCCGTCCATATAACTTTCCCCCAGTCCGAGCGACCCCTCCTGCAAAACACGTTTAAAAAAATCAGGGTTTTTAACCTGAATATCAGATGCCGACGGTCCATTAACCTGGATACCGGCGCGGCTCAGCAACTCGTTTGCGATACGGAACCAGTTATCATCCCGTACGCTAACCTCTTCTATACACGATGAACTCATAACTTCTCCACCACCAGCAAGTGATCAGAACCTTAAAAGAGCGTAGACGCTTTTTGAGGTATGTGAGAAATCTCACGGTTTGCGCCGTGAGGCTGATATCCGACGTAGAACAGAGGAAGGGAGATGACCCTTGCCAGAAAGGCCTTCCATGGACAAACGGGAGCACTCCGGCTCCCGTTAATACCTAATATTTATCGTATTTGTAACTAGCCGGAAAAGAGTATAGGCCTCAAAATCCGCTGATACAACAGAAAACTGTTAGCAAGCTAATCACTAGACTGTAACATAGTCGCTCATGAAATTACGCGTGCGAGGACGACTCACTGGCTTCATCCGCATGAAAACGCTCACTTTCCTGGCGCTGCATACGGTAGCCAAAAGCGACCAGAGCGACCGTTGACAGCATCACGCTGGTGGTGGCGAGCAGCGGATGGGTAATCAGAGCCGATACCACCAGGCTTGCGACAAAACACAGCCCTAATTGCAGTGTATTCTGCAAGGCGGCCGCCCGTCCGGTAGCCTGCGGGAAGGGGCGCAACGCCTGAGCCACGACAATCGGATAGATTGCGCCATTTGCCATTGCCATCAGACAGAAGGGGATCAGCAGGGCGGTCAGTGAGGCGCCAGGCATTAACCCCACTCCCCAGGTTGCCGCAACGCTCAATGCGAAGGCCAGCAGCAACCACGGTAATAAACGGGCACCAGACCATTTCTGCAAGGCGGCGCGACAGCCGTAGCCCCCCACCAGAAAGGCGATGGTTTGCGGCACATAACTCAGGCCGATAACCGCCGGGCCGTAGCCCATTTCATGAAGAATAAATGGTGAACCGGTAAGCCAGGCAAAAAAGCTGGCTGAGCAGGCGGCATAAATCAGCACGTTGCCACGATAGGCTTTATCGCGCAACAGCGCGGCGAAGGTCAGCGCCTGCGCGGTTTTTGCCGGTTTCTGCGCGCCAGGACGCAGACGCAGTGCCGGCAGCATCAATATAACGGTGATGGCAAATAATGTGGCGAAGATCGCTTGCCAGGAAAAGTGCGCCAGAATCCAGCTACCAAGCAGCGGCGCAAGGGCAGGCGATAACCCCACCAGTGGCATGATGGTGGCAAAAATACGGTTTGTACGCTGCGCCGGATAGTGATCTGTTACCAGCGCCTGCCAGGTCACGGCAGCAGCACAGACCCCGACTGCCTGGACAAAACGCAACACCAGCAACCAGACAGCATCCTGAACCCACAGCATACCAAGGCAGCCGACGGCGAAAATGGCCAGGCCGCTTAGCAAAATGGGTTTACGACCATAGCGATCCGACAACGGCCCCCAGACCAGTTGGGCAACGGCAAAGCCTGCAAGGAACAGGCTCAGCGTCGCGCTGACCGCTGCGGCAGAGGTATTTAAATCTTGCTGAATATCGGCGAACGCCGGCAGGTACATATCGGTGGCCAGAAAGCCCAGTACGCTTAAGCCCGCGAGCCAGACTAAAAATCCTTTTCCAGGTTGCATGGCAGATCTCTTTTTTATGGCAGGTTAACAGGGCTCCAGAGTCTAAGGAGTGCAAGTCGGCTTGTGAAACGCTAATATTTGCGCATTGGTTTCAAAATTTTTGCAGGCAGATTATGTGGTCAGAATATTCTCTCGAAGTGGTTGATGCCGTGGCGCGAAACGGCAGCTTTAGCGGTGCGGCGCAGGAGTTGCATCGCGTCCCTTCTGCGGTCAGCTATACAGTGCGTCAGCTTGAAGAGTGGCTGGCGGTGCCGTTGTTTGAACGCCGTCACCGGGATGTGGAGTTGACGCCGGCTGGCGTGTGGTTTTTGAAAGAGGGGCGTTCTGTTATCAAAAAAATGCAGATCACCCGTCAACAATGCCAACAAATCGCCAACGGCTGGCGGGGGCAGCTATCTATCGCCGTCGATAACATCGTCAAACCGGAACGTACGCGCCAGATGATTGTCGACTTCTATCGCCATTTTAGCGATGTCGAACTGCTGGTCTCCCAGGAGGTGTTTAACGGTGTGTGGGATGCGCTGGCCGACGGGCGTGTCGAACTGGCTATCGGTGCGACCCAGGCGATTCCGGTCGGTGGCCGATATACCTTTCGCGATATGGGCATGCTGAGCTGGAAATGCGTGGTCGCCCGCCATCATCCGCTGGCGACAATGGCATCACCGCTCAGTGATGATACGTTGCGCAACTGGCCCTCACTGGTACGCGAAGATACTTCCCGCTCGCTGCCTAAACGTATCACCTGGCTTTTGGATAATCAGAAGCGGGTTGTCGCCCCGGACTGGGAGTCATCTGCGGCCTGTTTGTCAGCCGGGCTGTGTATTGGGATGGTGCCTGCGCATTTCGCCCGGCCGTGGATCGATCGCGGTGAGTGGGTTGCGCTGGCACTGGAAAACCCCTTCCCGGACGCCGCCTGTTGTCTGACCTGGCAGCAGAATGATGCCTCACCGGCGCTGAGTTGGTTACTGAGTTATCTGGGCGACAGCGAAACGCTGAACAGGGAATGGCTGCGGGAGCAGGAGTGAACTGCTCCCGGCAGGATTAACGGCGATAGTCGCGGAACGGACCATCGGCAACCGAGCGGCGTTCAATCAGGCGCGGATGCACTTCAATCGACTGTGACTCTTCACGTTTGTTCACGATACGGTCAAGCAGCATGTTAAACGCGGTTTCCCCCAGCGAGTCTTTCGGCTGGTGAATGGTCGTTAGTGAAGGGGTAAAGAAACGCGAATTACGCACGTTATCATAACCGATCACCGAAATATCCTGCGGCACGCGCAGGCCCATTTCGTCTGCCGCACACAACGCGCCCATTGCCATAATATCGCCGCCGCAGAACACCGCGGTCGGGCGAGAGGACTGGGTCAGGATCTGTTGCATGGCGCGATAGCCGGACTCCGGCTCAAAGTCACCCTGCACGATCCAGTTTTCCGGCACGGTGATATGGGCCTCTTCCATCGCTTTCATAAACCCGCTCAGACGGCCTGCGCCCGTGTTGCGCTCAAGGGGGCCTGGGATAACGCCAATTTCGCGATGGCCGCGTTCAATCAGGTAACGGCCAGCCATATAGCCGCCGGCAAAGGCATTATCGATGACTGTATCGGTAAAATCGGCTTTTGCTTCGCCCCAGTCCATGACCACCATGGGAATGTGGCGATACTCTTCCAGCATACTGAGTAACGATTCCGGATATTCAGAACACATGACCAGCAGGCCATCCACACGTTTTTGCGCCATCATGGACAGATAGGCGCGCTGTTTTTCCAGGTTATTCCAGGCGTTACCGAGAATAAGGGTATAGCCTTTCTGGAAACAATTTTTCTCGACCGCCTCGATGATCTCAGCGAAATAAGCCGCTTCGCTACTGGTCGCCAGCAAGCCAATAGATTTTGTATGATTGACTTTCAGGCTGCGGGCAACCGCGCTGGGGGAGTAATGTAATTCTTTAATCGCCGCCCAGACGGCGTTACGCGTCTCTTCTGCAACGAAACGCGTCTTGTTAATTACGTGTGATACGGTTGTGGTGGAAACGTTTGCTCGCTTCGCTACGTCTTTAATCGTTGCCATCAGATCTTACTCCAGACCATATCGTAAACTCCTGATAATACATAAGGTAAACGTTTGCCTTCCATCACCCTGTACCCATAGAAGGGATTGCAATACGCCGGGAAAAAGACACTGGACGTCAGGAGGGGAGTCAATGGCCGGTACGCTAATAAATTTAGCGTCGAATTTTGTCTGATCTTGACCAAAAGGGGAAGTGCTAAAACGTGTATCACCCTAAATCCTGCAAGATTTTTACGATTATTTGTGCAAAAATGCGTTACATCACTTTTTGTGTGGAAATTAATAAGGAGAAAAATTGATGAGCACCGACCTGAAGTTTTCTTTAATGACTACCGTGATTGTACTTGCCCTGATTGTTGCTGCCGGGCTGACTGCCGCACTGCATTGATTTATCCCGAGGGAGAGGTTTCTCTCCCTCGTTTCACTCCTCGATTGTCATCAAATTAGCAATAGTCTTTTCCCATTTCGCTAACTTCTGTTTTTTGTGATTAATGTCATACTTTTGACTTCTGTGACGGTGTCGCGCGTCGACACGGCAATTCCGGAGTCTATTTATGAAGATTAATTTCCCACTGCTTGCCCTGGCGATTGGCGCTTTCGGCATCGGTACGACCGAATTTTCCCCCATGGGGTTACTCCCTGTTATCGCCCAGGGCGTGGATGTCTCGATCCCGGCAGCGGGTATGCTTATTAGCGCTTATGCCATTGGCGTGATGGTTGGAGCACCGTTAATGACATTGCTGCTTTCACACCGGGCGCGACGTAATGCGCTGGTGTTCCTGATGGCGATTTTTACCCTCGGCAATGTGCTGTCGGCACTTTCACCTGATTACACAACACTGATGCTCTCCCGCATTATCACAAGCCTTAACCACGGCGCTTTCTTTGGGTTGGGTTCTGTGGTGGCTGCAAGCGTGGTGGCAAAAGAAAAACAGGCAAGCGCGGTGGCGACCATGTTTATGGGACTGACTATCGCCAATATTGGTGGTGTGCCCGCAGCAACCTGGCTGGGCGGGGCGATTGGCTGGCGCATGTCGTTCCTTGCTACGGCGGGGCTGGGGGTTATCGCCATGGTCAGTCTCTATTTTTCCTTGCCGAAAGGCAGTGCCGGCGAATGTCCTGATGTACGTAAAGAGCTGGCGGTCTTAATGCGGCCTCAGGTGGTTTCCGCGTTGCTGACGACGGTACTGGGGGCAGGGGCGATGTTCACGCTCTACACTTACATTTCGCCGGTGCTGCACCGTATTACCGATGCCACTCCGGCCTTTATCACCGCGATGCTGGTGCTGGTGGGCGTTGGATTCTCCATCGGCAACTACCTTGGCGGCAAGCTGGCTGACCGCTCGGTCACGGCGACCCTGAAAGGCTTCTTGCTGTTATTGATCGTGATTATGGTTGCTATTCCCTGGCTGGCACGCAGTGAAATTGGTGCGGCAATCAGCATGGTTATCTGGGGCGCGGCAACCTTTGCGGTAGTGCCTCCGTTGCAGATGCGTGTTATGCGTGTGGCACATGAAGCTCCCGGATTGTCGTCGTCAGTCAATATTGGCGCGTTTAACCTGGGCAATGCGCTGGGGGCCGCGGCAGGGGGCGCGGTGATTTCGGGTGGTCTGGGGTATACCGTTGTGCCGGTTACCGGGGCGATTATTGCAGGGATGGCGTTACTGTTGGTGCTGTTTTCCGGCAGAGCCAGCACAGAACGCACCTGCACAGCAGCAGAGTAAAAAACAGGAGGGTTTCCCCTCCTGATGATTACGCGGCGAGATTCTTCGCGACAAACTCCCAGTTGACCAGCGCCCAGAAATGCTCCAGATAGTTTGGACGGGCGTTACGATAGTCAATGTAGTAAGCGTGTTCCCACACATCCACAGTCAGCAGCGGCGTGGCGTCGGTGGTCAGCGGTGTTCCGGCGTTTGATGTCGAAACAATGGCCAGTTTGCCATCGGCGTTTTTCACAAGCCACGTCCAGCCTGAACCAAAGTTCTTCACTGCGGCATCCGTGAATTTCGCTTTAAACTCAGCAAAGCTGCCAAAGGCTTCGGTAATCGCAGCCGCCACTGCACCGGTAGGTTCACCGCCTGCGTTCGGGGCCAGACAATGCCAGTAGAAGGTGTGGTTCCAGACCTGGGCTGCATTGTTAAACACGCCGCCCTCAGAGCTACGAATAATCTCTTCCAGAGTTTTGCCTTCCAGTGGGCTGCCTTTAATCAGGTTGTTCAGGTTGGTGACATAAGCCTGATGATGTTTGCCGTGATGGTACTCCAGTGTTTCCGCAGAAATGTGCGGAGCCAGGGCGTCTTTTGCATACGGTAATGCAGGTAATTCGAACGACATTGCTTCACTCCTTATTGTTGTAATGCACTCAATAACCTTATTGAGTGTAAGGATAGGGTAGCAAATCGAAAGGGGAGAAAAAAGAGAGAGTTACCTGCCGCATTAGCGGCAGGTACGAGATTAGCGGATGGTTTTTGGCGTAACCACTCTGCGGGCACCCACATAATGACGCTGCCAGTAATCTTCGCTTAATGAGGTAATCTGAATATCCTGGCCGCTGCGTGGTGACTGAATGAATTTGCCGTTGCCGACATACACACCCACGTGGTCAGCGGTACCACGACCCTGTGTACGGAAAAACACCAGATCGCCGCTTTCCAGTTCCGCAACGTTGACCGGAGAGGCATCACGCAGGTGATACATTTCGTTCGCGGTGCGAGGAATGCGGAATTTCACCAGATCTTTATAGGCGTAATAGACCAGACCACTGCAATCAAAGCCGGTCATCGGGGAGGTGCCGCCCCAATGGTAAGGTTTGCCAATCTGATTCATCAGTTTGGACATGGCAGTTTTCTGTACTTTTTGGATGCGGACTTTGTGCGCATCAGAAAGCGCAACAAGTTTGCTGTTTTTCACTTTTACACAGTGCGGTTTATGGCCTTTGCGCTTTGTGCATTTTTCCGTCATAGCGGTAGCGGCGATGGGTTTCGTGCTGGTTTTACTGTGACGGGAGGAATTCTTACTGGTGGTATTTTTGCTGCTGGTTGACGATTTTTTCGTCACTGCCACTTTTTTATTTCCGGCTTTAGCCGTTGTTTTTGTTTCGGTGCGACTGCTTTTCTTTGATGTTTTTTCTGTGGTGGTTTTTTTCTTACTCTCGGATGCTTTCGCCAGATGCGTTGTCTTATGCACGGCCGAACCTCGCGTCTGCTCGGAAGCACTCGCTAATGGCGTGAAAGTCAACGTGGTGAACAACAAAGCACAGAGCGTGATCGAAGCTGTATGAATTCGCGCCACTGAGCAATCCCCTGATAAGTGCAGGCATTCAATAATGCTTGCGTATGATTTAGAACCGCGTCGATTCTAATCTAAAAAAAGCACAAAAGTTAATAGGGTTTTTGCATCTAAAACTGTGTTTCGTTAGCAAGCGCAAAAAAAATCACCAATTGGCTCTGGAAGAAGCTCAAATGTTGAACTAATGGCGTGCGGTGAAACGTGAGATAAGTGATATTTTAAAAGCAACTTATCGCGACAGACGATAAAATAATGAGTGGTGAACAAAATGTTATTTTCGGTTACGCACCTTAACCGTTACAATGACGACTATCTGCCGAAAAGAAGTTGAAGGAAGCAAGACAATGAGCTCTACCCTTGAAAAAATCCAGCGCCAGATCGCTGAAAACCCGATTCTCCTGTATATGAAAGGCTCTCCGAAGCTGCCAAGCTGCGGCTTTTCCGCACAGGCAGTGCAAGCGCTCTCCGCCTGTGGCGAACGTTTTGCTTACGTTGATATTCTGCAAAACCCGGACATTCGCGCCGAGCTGCCGAAATATGCAAACTGGCCGACCTTCCCGCAACTGTGGGTTGATGGCGAGCTGGTTGGCGGGTGCGACATCGTAATCGAAATGTACCAGCGCGGCGAATTGCAGCAGCTGATCAAAGAGACGGCGGCGAAATACAAATCCGAAGAGCCGGACGCGGAATAATCATCGCAATAAAAAAGCGACCTTCGGGTCGCTTTTTTTATGCCTCGCTATCTGCGATGGGTAGCGGCCAGCCGCCCAGCCGTTTCCAGCGGTTAACTATCTCGCAAAACAGCAGTGCGGTCTGCTCAGTGTCGTACAGCGCGGAGTGTGCCTGGGTTGCGTCAAAATTAATGCCGGCGGTGGCGCAGGCTTTCGAAAGCACCGTTTGCCCCAGCGCCAGCCCGCTCAACGAGGCGGTATCGAAAGTGACGAACGGATGGAACGGATTACGCTTAAGGGATGCACGCTCAGCGGCAGCCATCATAAAGCTGTGGTCGAAGGTGGCGTTGTGAGCCACCATAATGGCGCGATTACAATTCTGATCTTTAATACCTTTACGCACCATCTTGAAAATAGCGTGGAGCGCGTCGTGCTCGCTCACGGCACCCCGCAGCGGGTTATTCGGGTCGATACCGTTAAATGCCAGCGCTTCCGGCTGCAGGTTCGCTCCCTCAAACGGTTCAACATGAAAATGCAGGGTGCTGTCAGGCATTAACCAACCCTGGTCGTCCATTTTCAGCGTGATGGCAGCGACCTCCAGCAGTGCATCGGTTTTGGCGTTAAACCCGGCGGTTTCAACATCAATCACGACAGGGTAAAAACCGCGAAAACGGTCGCACAGACCGGTAAGTTGGGCGTTATCGGACATTGGAGTCTCTTGCTAAGGGAAAATGGCAGCGCATTATGGCAAATTTTGCGAAGGGATGTAAAACAGCGGGCGCCACAGGCGCCCGTAAAGCATTAATTGCCCAAACCGCGTCCCGCGTCTTTGGCTTCAATCAGTTCGACTTTATAGCCGTCCGGATCTTCAATAAAAGCGATAACGGTGGTGCCGCCTTTTACCGGACCCGCTTCACGCGTTACGTTGCCGCCATTTTGACGAATCCGCTCACAGGCTTCTGCCGCATTATCCACTTCCAGCGCGATATGACCGTAAGCGCTGCCCAGGTCATATTTATCTACGCCCCAGTTATAGGTCAGTTCGATAACTGCCGTTTCTGTTTCCGGACCATAACCCACAAAGGCCAGTGAGTATTTGTATTCCGGGTTTTCACTGGTACGCAGCAACTGCATGCCCAGCACTTTGGTGTAGAAATCGATGGAGCGTTGCAGGTCGCCAACGCGCAGCATGGTGTGAAGTAAGCGCATAATGTCCTCTTAAGCGTCAATGAATTGTCATTCGAAACAGAGTTTTAGTATAGCGGCGGATCCCTGCCGCTATCAACGAAGTGATTATAAAGAAGGGTAGTCGGTATAACCTTCCGCGCCACCGCCATAGAAGCTTTCCGGGCGTTGCGGGTTCAGTTCTGCTTTGCGCTGCAGGCGTTCAACCAGATCCGGGTTAGCGATATAAGCACGACCAAAGGCCACCGCGTCAATCAAACCTTTCGCAATCAGATCTTCTGCTTTTTCTACCGTGTAGGCGCCAGCACCGATGATGGGGCCGTGGAAACGCTCACGCACTTTGCGACGGAACTCCTCGGTGTACGGCTGACCGCCTGCCCAGTCCGGCTCGGACATGTGCAGATAGGCAATCCCGCGTTTACCCAGTTCTTCAATAAAGTACAGTGCGTCTTCTTCTTCATTCGGGCCGTTATCGGTGTTCTGGAAGGAACCGATAGGGGAGACGCGAATACCGATGCGATCCGCACTCCAGGCAGCGCTTACGGCATCAACAACTTCCAGCACCAGGCGGGCGCGGTTTTCGATGCTGCCGCCATACTGGTCGGTACGCTGGTTGGCAGACGGTGACAGGAACTGGTGCAACAGATAGCCGTGGGCAGAGTGCAATTCGACTAAATCAAAACCGGCTTCACGTGCGTTGATGACGGCCTGACGGAAATCATTGACGATGCCCGGAATTTCGCTGGTTTCCAGCGCTCGCGGCATCGACGTGTCTTCGCGGGTTGCGTTGCCGTTAGCGTCACGCAGGGAGGTACGGGTACCGGAACTGATCGCCGAAGGGGCAACAGGTGCCTGGCCGCCAGGCTGCAGGCTGGTGTGAGAAATGCGTCCGGTGTGCCAGAGCTGAACCGCCATATGACCGTTTTCAGCGTGTACGCCAGCGGTGATTTTTTTCCATGCGGCAATTTGTTCCGGGCTGTGAAGGCCCGGCGCGCCTGCATAGCCTTTCGCCTGTGCAGAGATTTGGGTCGCTTCACTGATGATTAAGCCAGAGCTGGCGCGCTGGCGGTAGTATTCGCCCATCAGCGGAGTCGGGATATCGCCAGGCTCAATGCTGCGCAGACGTGTCAGCGGAGCCATCAGCACACGGTTTGGGATGGTAATCGCGCCAATTTTCAGCGGCGTAAACAAATTGCTGGACATAAATTCTCCTGAATAGACCGGTCGACTAGTAAAGTGGTAAATAAAAACGCCTGTTAAAGAGGCGCTGCAATAATCGTTTTCGCATGGGCCAGCGCACTTTCCAGCGGCACGGCACTGCGTGAAATCTTAGCCTGCAGATTGGCACCCAGCCACAGGGAATAGAGCACCTGCGCCTGGGTCAGCGCATCACCAGTAAAGGTCAGACACTGATCACGGCGGCCGCTTTCCAGCGCCTGTGCCAGTAAGGTGATAATGCCACTGGCACCTTTGTCCATGGCTTCACGCATCGTTTCTGACAGGTCACACACCTCGGCAGAAAGCTTGACGGTCAGGCAGCCGCTGATAATCCCCTGATCACAAAACTGGATGAGTGTCTGCTGATAATACGCGAGCAGGCGATCGCGATAGTTTCCTGCGCCTGTGGCAAAATGATCCGTCAGACGCTGGTGATACCCGGCATAATGACGTTCGAGCATCGCAACCCCGAACGCCTCTTTCGAGCGAAAATAGTGGTAGAAAGAGCCCTTCGGCACTTCCGTTGTTTTCAGTAATTCGCTTAACCCCATGCCCGTAAAACCGCGATGCATGCATAAGCGCTCGCCGGTTTCCAGCAGGTGTTCGCGGGTATCGTGTTCAGTATTTCTGCTCATGGGCACAATCTACTAGACCGATTGGTCTATTGCAAGTAGCAATAGATGCGATCTCAATCTTGCAGGTTCCGCGCGCGCAGTCTTCAATAAAGAGAGACGAATATTACAGGAGGCGATGCGTGCCAGAACAACTGGAGTTTTTCCCCGTCCAGAGCCCGTGCCGGGGAATATGCCAGTCAGATGAGCGGGGATTTTGCCGTGGCTGTATGCGCAGCCGCGAAGAACGGTTCAACTGGCAAACCATAAGCGACGCCCAAAAACAGGATGTCCTGCGCCTGTGTCGTCAGCGTTTTCTGCGCAAATTACGGGCGAATAAAGCCCTCCCGCCTGAAGAACCTGAGCAACCCTCACTGTTTTGACGCCATAATTGCGTATACTCATGGCAAATTATTGCTGAGGAAGTGGTTATGGTTCAGAGAATTACCCTTGCGCCGCAGGGACCGGAGTTCTCCCGTTTTGTGATGGGCTATTGGCGACTGATGGACTGGAATATGTCTGCCCGTCAGTTGGTGAGTTTTATTGAGGAGCACCTGGATCTCGGTGTCACCACTGTCGACCATGCGGACATCTACGGTGGTTACCAGTGCGAAGCGGCTTTTGGCGAGGCGCTCAAGCTGGCTCCCCATCTGCGTCAACGCATGGAGATTGTCTCTAAATGCGGTATCGCCACCACTGCCCGTGCTGAGAATGCGTTGGGCCACTACATCACCAGCCGCGATCACATTATCGCCAGCGCCGAACAGTCATTGGTGAATCTGGCGACCGAACGTCTGGACCTGCTGCTCATTCATCGCCCGGATCCGCTGATGGATGCCGATGAAGTGGCTGAGGCGTTTTTGCATCTGCACCAGAGCGGCAAAGTGAGCCATTTTGGCGTGTCGAACTTCACCCCGGCGCAGTTCTCGCTGCTCCAGTCGCGCCTGCCGTTTACCCTGGCGACCAACCAGGTTGAGATTTCTCCGGTTCACCAGCCGCTATTACTGGACGGTACGCTCGATCAACTCCAGCAATTGCGCATTCGCCCGATGGCCTGGTCCTGCCTTGGCGGTGGACGTCTGTTCAACGATGAGGCGTTCCAGCCACTGCGTGATGAACTGGCGAAAGTGGCGCAAGAACTGAATGCCCAGAGTATTGAACAAGTGGTGTATGCCTGGGTGATGCGGCTGCCGTCGCAGCCGTTGCCGATAATCGGTTCCGGAAAAATTGAACGCGTCCGTTCGGCGCTGGGAGCGGCAAGCCTTGAGATGACCCGCCAGCAGTGGTTCCGCATCCGCAAAGCGGCCCTGGGTTACGATGTTCCCTGATAAGCGCTAAGGTGACTTTCCGCCAAATCTTTTTCCCTGGTTTAAACTTACAGGGCAAAAGCAAAAAACGGAGGTCATATGAAGCGTTTTAGTCTGGCAATGTTGACACTGTTCGTCTGCGCCGGTGCGCAGGCGGCCAGTACCGAAGTGAAGATGAACCTCGTCACTGCCGAGGGGACGGGGCAGTCCGTCGGCACGGTGAACATCAGCGAAACCGATAAGGGGCTGAAATTTACGCCCGATCTAAAAGGACTCCCGCCCGGTGAACATGGCTTTCATGTTCATGCAAAAGGATCGTGTGAGCCTGCGTTGAAAGATGGAAAACCCTCTGCTGCCGAGGCGGCAGGTGGTCATCTCGACCCCGATAAAACCGGTAAACACGAAGGCCCCGAGGGGATGGGGCATTTAGGAGATTTACCGGTGCTGGTGGTTAACAACGACGGTAAGGCGACCGATGCGGTGGTTGCGCCGCGCCTGAAAAAACTCAGTGACGTGAAAGAAAAAGCCCTGATGGTTCATGTTGGCGGCGATAACATGTCTGATTCACCGAAACCGCTCGGCGGTGGCGGGGCACGTTACGCCTGTGGTGTTATCCGCTAGCGGAATCGGCCAGTGTGCCTGCTGCCGGGGCTTGCTCCAGTTGCGATAACGAGCAATACAATCGCCAGATAAGCGATGCCAGTTCCCGTGCGGCAGGTTGATGATGGCGTGCCAGCGCATCACAAATCCGTTGCAGTTCGCTAAGCGTTGCGGCCAGTGGGCGCTGTTGCACGCCGCGTTCACTCATCACATCGCGTAACAGGCTCAGACAGAGATCCCTGACTTTCGACAAGGGATCTGAGCGTGCCTCCCAGTCGCGCAGTTGCCAGACCACATGCGAACAGTTGAGCAAAACCACTCCCCAGCGTAATAACCAGCGGCGGGCGAGTGCATCTTTGCTGTTACTCAACTGACTAATATGGTGATAAACCACCGACTCAAATTCATGCTCGCTCATCGTCGGCATTCGGCTGAGCTGGTCGACAAAACCTCGCCGAAGCGCACGAATATGACGGCGGCTTTTGTGCGCATCTGACCCAGGGCGCAAAATGGCAAACGAGAGCCACGCCAGCGCCACGCCGAGAATTTTCGCCAGATCGTCATTTAAAAAATCCGCCAGGTCATAGACCGGGGGATTGGTCACCGAAATAAACGATCCCATAAAAACGATCAATTGCCCCCACAGCCCAGCCAGTTTGGGCATTTGGAGCTTGAGCAACTGCATTGTGGTCAACAGTGGCAGCAAAAATAGCAAGAACACCCATAAATCGCTGATCTGTACCATCAGACCAAACTTCACGACGAAACTGAATAATGTCAGCAACGCGAGCGTGCGTAGAAGTAGCGTCAATGAATTAAACGGGGCGGGAGAGACCGAATAGAGTACGCAACTGATGGCGGCAAGGGTCAGCGCTGCATCGCCGTACTCCCACTGGCTGGTGATCGTCCAGGCGCCCACCAGACTCAATGCACCAAAGGTACGTATCCCGCTCCACAGCGCCTCGGCGTTATCGGTAAAGCGCGCCAGAGCACGGCTTCTGGGCAGCGTAAATTCGGTGATCGGGGTGGCATTTTCAAGACGCGCCAGCCAACGGCTGCTGGCCAGGTACAGTCGGCAGAAGTATCGCAAACGGTGCCAGAAGGCGCGGTGCCGATAGTCGTCGTCATTCATCGGCGCGAGAGGGGCAATAATGCGCGCTATGGTATAAAAGTGCGCGCCAGGCCGGGCGAGCTCCACCAGCAACGTTTCGAGTATTGCTCGCGTATTCTCAGGCGGATGCGGCCAGTTCAATAGCAGTCGGCGCAGGCTGGAGATAACGCTGGTCAGACGTAATTGCTGATGGAGCAGGTGGTTGAGAAGCCGGTTCTGACGACGAAAACGATAGTGGCTCCAGAAAGCCTGGATGCGCAGCAAATTCATGGTCAATATCTGCCCAATCACATTTTCATGGGCGGTGCGGATGGCGTCGGTTATCTCCTGTTGCCAGAGCAGGCTGGCATGTTCGAGCAGGCGGGCGTGCATCTTTTTCAGCGCGCTCAGCAACGCGGTACCGTCAGACGTGCTCGGCATGATCATCATCATCATGCCGCCACAGCCAATCCCCAGCAGTACTTCACAGACGCGGGCCTGGGCGATATCCCACAGTTCGGTGGTGTCTGTAATATTGACCACCGGAAAGGCAATAATCGCGGCGGTATACCCTGCAAGCTGGAAGGCGTAAGCGACGTTATTACTGAACTGCGCACAGGCCCAGGTACAGAAACCTATCCATGCGGCCATGGCGAACAGAAACAACCACGGATCGTTAAGCGTATGTCCGGCAATGATCATCGCCGCTGTCGCTCCCAGCAGGCTGCCCGCGACACGACCGAGACTTTTACTGATCACCCCGCCCACGGTCGGAAAACTCACGACGGCGGCAGAAGTCATTGCCCAGTAAGGCTCATCCAGATTGAGGTAATAGGCGACCGTCAGGGCCAGGCACATCGCAATACTGTTGCGCATGGCGTACCGCCACTGAGGACGTGTTGCGGTAAGCCAGGGCAGGGGAAACGCAATTTTCACTTCGCGCCGCCGATCGATACCGTGCAGGTGGTGCCGGACACCAGTGTCACATCGGCGGGCAGGGAATTGAACTGAATCCGAACAGGCACGCGCTGGGCCAGACGCACCCAGGGCACATTCGGCTTGATGTCTGCCACCAGACCGCTGTCGGTTTCGACGCTCTGGTCATAAATTGCCCGACCGATACTGGAAACGTGACCCTGTAACGTAATATTGCCGCTGTAGAGAACGATTTGCGCCGCGGCACCTTGACGAATATGACGCAATTTTGTCTCTTCGAAATACCCCACCACATAAAAAGAGTGGCTGTCGATGAGTGCAAACAGCGGTTGCCCGGCGGTGGCGTAGTTGCCGGTGCGGGTGGAAAGATTGGTTATCCAGCCGTCTACGGGGGCTTTTACCTGCGTTTGTGAAAGTTGCCATTGTGCCTGTTGCAGGGCGGCCTCGGCCGCATTGACGCTCGCCTGCATCGCCTTCACATTGATATTTGCGGTATCGAGATCTTCTGCTGAAATATAATTTTTCGACAAATGGCGGCGACGGTTGGCTTCATTATTGGCTTTGGAGAGATCGGTTTGCGCGCGCGCCAGTTGCGCCTGGGCATTCAGCACGGCGATTTTGTACGGCGTGTCGTCGATTCGGAGCAAAATATCGCCCGCTTTAACTAACTGGTTATCCTTTATATTCAGCTCAGTAATGCTTCCTGACACTTGCGGGGTGATACTGACCTGCTCAGCGCGGACTTTACCGTCGCGTGTCCAGGGGGCCTGCATATAGAAGTTCCATAACCACCAGCCAGCGGCGAGCGCCACGGCCAGAACCAGTAACGTCGAAAAGTATTTAAGTGATTTCAGGCGCATAGTTACCACATGATCAAAAAGCCGAGAGACAGACTGATAGCGATCACGAAAAGTGAGAGATCCATCAGGATGGGATGCCAGATATCCCCTGCGTACATCCAGTCACGCAGTAAGCGATGCAAAACCAGCCACACCATAAACCCCAGCAGTACTGCTTTAAAGATAGGGGGAAAGTAGACCGAAGCGCCGAAGATCAGGTCCTGCAGGGGAAATTCCGGGGAGCGAATTGTCAGCGTCAAAAGCGTTAGTCCTTTACAGAAAGGTTCACCGGTTCGTTTTGACGGCGAAGACCGCCAGACGGAGATAGTAAGAATGGGCGAACACGGTGAAGGCAGCAATGCATTTGTTTTAGCAATATAAATGCTGCACACTATTCTAAAATGAGTATAATAACTTAGCAAGCTAATTATAAGGAGATGAAATTGGAATCGCCATTAGGTTCTGATCTGGCACGCTTAGTGCGCATCTGGCGTGCTCTGATTGACCATCGCCTGAAACCTCTGGAATTGACGCAAACGCATTGGGTCACGCTGCATAACATTCATCAGCTTCCTCCCGATCAGTCGCAAATTCAACTGGCAAAAGCGATCGGCATCGAGCAGCCTTCGCTGGTGCGTACGTTGGACCAACTGGAAGAGAAAGGGCTTATTTCTCGCCAGACCTGTGCCAATGACCGCCGTGCAAAACGGATCAAATTGACAGAAAAAGCTGACCCGATCATCGAAGAAATGGAAACGGTGATTAAGCAAACGCGGGGCGAAATTCTTTCGGGTATTTCACCGGAAGAGCTGGATTTGTTGATTAGCCTGATTGCCAGGCTGGAACAGAACATCATTGAGTTGCAGTCGCGAGACTAATGCTCGGTTGTAATTAAAAAGCCTCGCAGATGCGAGGCTTTTTTATCTCTACGTTCAGGTCGTCGCCTGCGAAGGCACTGATACCATTAACGCGGGGATACGGTAACCTGGCGCCCATTGCTTGCCAGTGCGACACGCTGGCCTGCGACGAAACGGGAGTTGCCCTGTTTCTGCACAACCATAATGCTGCTGCCATCGTCTTTACGAATTTCCAGCTCCACACCCTGTGATTTATTCATCGCACCCTGCACGCTCTGACCGGCTACGCCACCCGCCACAGCACCCGCCGCTGTTGCAAGAGAACGCCCGGTGCCACCACCCACGGTGTTGCCCAGGAAGCCACCCAGTACCGCGCCACCCAAAGCGCCGACAACGTTGCTGTCGTCACCGCCCTGGATTTGTACCTGACGAACGTTGACAATGGTGCCGTAAGTGACATTTTGTACTTGTTTGGCTTCTGAAGCGGAATAGACATCTCCGGAAAGAGTACTGTCATTAACACAACCCGCCAGAGTAAATCCAACCAGCGTAACTGCCAGTGCACGTAACATCATCTATGAATCTCCTGTTCACCAAAACATGCTCAGTTGAGCATCCGTCATGGTTAAATTATATGGCATTTAGTCACACCAGGTCACATCTTCTGCCAAAACATAGCAAAAATAATAACAATGATGGATTTAACCGGTCCTAAACAGGCCGATTATAAGCGTCTGCCGCTGTTTTTCCTTCAGTGAGCTCTGATTCGATTGTTAAAAAGTATTTGTAATCGATAGCTTTACAAAACACTTTATGGTGGAGTGAACGTCTAAAGCCCTGCAACGAGGAAGGCGTATGAAATCGGGTCGCTATATTGGCGTAATGTCGGGAACAAGCCTTGATGGTGTGGATGTTGTGCTTGCCGCTATTGATGACAAGATGGTCGCCCAACAGGCCAGTCTCACCTGGCCGATGCCGATACCGCTGAAAGAGGCTGTCCTGAGCATCTGCCAGGGCCAATCGCTCACCCTGTCGCAACTGGGGCAACTGGATACGCGTCTGGGCAAACTTTTTGCCGAAGCTGTCCTTGCACTGATGGCGCAAGAACAACTCAGCGCAAAAGATATCGTGGCCATTGGTTGCCACGGTCAAACCATCTGGCATGAGCCCACCGGCGATGCGCCTCATACGCTGCAAATTGGTGATAACAATCAAATCGCCGCGTTAACCGGTGTGACTGTGGTCGGGGATTTCCGCCGCCGCGATATTGCCCTTGGCGGGCAGGGGGCACCGCTGGTCCCGGCGTTTCATCATGCGTTACTGGCACATCCCATTGAGCGCCGGATAGTACTGAACATCGGTGGCATCGCCAATATCTCACTACTTTTCCCGGCTAAACCGGTCCGCGGATATGACACCGGGCCAGGAAATATGCTGATGGATGCCTGGATTTGGCGTCAACTTGGCAAGCCCTACGATAAAGACGCCCAGTGGGCGAGCGGTGGGAAAGTCGTCCTGCCGCTGCTGCAAAACATGCTCAGCGATCCCTATTTTGCTGCACCCGCGCCGAAAAGCACCGGACGTGAATATTTTAACTATGGCTGGCTTGAGCGTCAGTTGGCGATTTTCCCGGCGCTGGATCCGCGTGATGTCGAAACTACGCTGGTTGAACTGACGGCGGTGACGATTTCCGAACAGGTATTGTTGTGCGGCGGCTGCGAACGGTTGCTGGTCTGTGGCGGGGGGAGCCGTAATCCGTTGTTGATGGCGCGCCTTTCTGCGCTGCTGCCGGGTACTGAGGTCACCACGACGGATGAGGCGGGAATCAGTGGCGATGATATGGAAGCCCTTGCCTTTGCCTGGCTTGCCTGGCGTACGCTGGCCGGTTTACCTGGCAACTTACCTTCGGTAACGGGGGCATCGCAGGCCAGCGTGCTGGGGGCTATCTATCCGGCTAATCCGCGACAGAATCAGAGTTAACTGACTTTCACCCAGGCTGCGTACCGTTAGACTCCGGGGTTTACGGAGGACGTTATTCGCGTCCTCCATGACCAGGACAGTCTCGGGAAAACCTAATGAAAAGAGTGTTAATCGCCTGCCTGCCCGCGCTTCTCGCCGGGTGTAGTTACTACAACCAGTTTGTTGAGCGCATGAATACGGATACGCTTAACTATCAGTGTGACGAAAAGCCGCTGACGGTGAAATTGAACCATCCCCGCCAGGAAGTGAGCTTTATTTATGACAATACCCCGCTGATCCTCAAGCAAGGTCTGTCGGCGTCGGGGACACGCTACACTGACGGTATTTATGTCTTCTGGTCGAAGGGGGATGGCGCCACGGTCTACAAGCGCGATCGCATCGTACTGAATAACTGCCAGTTACAAAATCCGCGGCGTTGAGATTTTCGCAAGGGGGGGGCACAATAGCCCCACCTGATAATTCATCTTGCTAACGCCATGTCTGATAACGATCAATTGCAGCAAATCGCGCATTTGCGCCGTGAGTACACCAAAGGCGGCTTGCGCCGCGCCGATCTTCCCTCCGAACCGTTGCCGCTGTTTGAGCGCTGGCTTGGTCAGGCGTGTGAAGCCAAACTCGCCGACCCGACCGCGATGGTCGTTGCGACTGTTGATGAAACCGGTCAACCTTACCAGCGTATTGTGCTGCTCAAACACTATGACGAGAAAGGGCTGGTGTTTTATACCAATCTGGGCAGTCGTAAAGCCCACCAGATCGAGAAAAACCCGGCTATCAGCCTGCTGTTTCCGTGGCACATGCTGGAGCGCCAGGTCATGGTGATCGGTAAAGCTGAGCGCCTTTCTACGCTGGAGGTGGTGAAGTATTTCCACAGCCGTCCACGCGACAGCCAGATTGGCGCGTGGGTCTCACAGCAATCCAGCCGGATCTCCGCGCGTGGCATTCTCGAAAGCAAATTCCTTGAACTCAAGCAGAAGTTCCAGCAGGGCGAAGTTCCGTTACCCAGCTTCTGGGGCGGCTATCGCGTCAGTATTGAGCAAATGGAGTTCTGGCAGGGAGGCGCGCACCGTCTCCACGATCGTTTTTTATACCAGCGTGAAAATGACGCATGGAAAATTGATCGCCTCGCGCCGTAAACCCTGAAAAATGTTGCGCTAAGCGCTGGTGCTCCTGCATCCGGCGCTTTATTCTATGTAACTTTCGTAACTGGCGAAAAGTCGTGTACCGGCAGAGGTGCAGTCGTTTTAAATGGAGAATTTGATGGCAAGCAGTAACTTGATTAAACAATTGCAAGAGCGCGGGCTGGTAGCCCAGGTGACGGACGAGGAAGCGTTAGCAGAGCGACTGGCGCAAGGCCCGATCGCGCTCTATTGCGGCTTCGACCCTACCGCCGACAGCTTGCATTTGGGGCATCTTGTTCCATTGTTATGCCTGAAACGCTTCCAGCAGGCCGGGCACAAACCTGTCGCGCTGGTGGGCGGCGCGACGGGGCTGATTGGCGACCCGAGTTTCAAAGCCGCTGAGCGTAAACTGAATACCGAAGACACGGTGCAGGAGTGGGTGGATAAAATCCGCAAACAGGTTGCGCCGTTCCTCGACTTCAACTGTGGTGAAAACGCGGCGATTGCGGCTAACAACTACGACTGGTTCGGCAATATGAACGTGCTGACTTTCCTGCGCGATATCGGCAAGCACTTCTCCGTTAACCAGATGATCAACAAAGAAGCGGTGAAGCAGCGTCTGAACCGTGACGATCAGGGTATCTCGTTTACTGAGTTTTCCTACAACCTGCTGCAGGGTTACGACTTTGCCTGCCTGAACAAACTGCACGGTGTGGCGCTGCAGATTGGCGGTTCCGACCAGTGGGGGAACATCACCTCCGGTATCGATCTGACCCGTCGCCTGCACCAGAATCAGGTCTTTGGTCTGACCGTTCCGCTGATCACTAAAGCTGACGGCACGAAGTTCGGCAAAACCGAAGGTGGCGCAGTCTGGCTTGATCCGAAGAAAACCAGCCCGTACAAATTCTACCAGTTCTGGATCAATACCGCGGATGCTGACGTTTATCGCTTCCTGAAATTCTTCACCTTTATGGACATTGAAGAGATTAATGCTCTGGAAGAAGAAGACAAGAACAGCGGCAAAGCACCGCGTGCCCAGTATGTGCTGGCCGAGCAGGTGACCAAACTGGTTCATGGCGTAGAAGGTCTGGTGGCGGCAAAACGCATTACCGAAAGCCTTTTTAACGGCAACCTGAGCGATCTCAGCGAAGCAGACTTCGAGCAACTGGCGCAGGACGGCGTACCGATGATCGAAATGGAGAAAGGCGCAGACCTGATGCAGGCGCTGGTAGACTCGGAGCTGCAGCCATCTCGTGGTCAGGCGCGTAAAACCATCGCCTCCAACGCGGTCACCATCAACGGTGAGAAACAGTCTGATCCGGAATATTTCTTCCAGGAAACGGACATTCTCTTTGGCCGTTATACGCTGTTACGTCGCGGTAAGAAGAACTACTGTCTGGTGTGCTGGAAATAACCGCCAGATACGCGAAACATGAAAAAGGAGTGGGAAACCACTCCTTTTTTTTATGGCAAAAGCGTGGAAGATTAAATCCCTTCTGCGGCCATTGCGGCGGCAACCGCCGGACGAGAGGCCACGCGTTGCATATAGTTGGCAATATTCCCGGCCTGCGGGAAGTTCAGTTTCACCGCTACCGCCCAGCGCAGTACCGTGAACAGGTATGCATCGGCAATGGAGAAGTTCTCGCCGTTAATCCACTGCTGGTCTGCCAGCGCCGCGTCAACATACTCCAGTTTCTTTTCCAGCAGAGCGCGAGCGGTCGGTTTGAACGCTTCTGGCGTATCCGGACGAAACAGGGGAGTAAACCCTTTGTGCAGCTCAGTTGCCACGAAATTCAGCCACTCCAGCGTCTTGTAACGGCTCAGGAACCCCACCGGCGGCAGCAGGTCGCTTTTCGGTGCGCTGTCAGCCACATACTGCATAATCGCCACGCCTTCGGTTAACAGGGTGTTGGCATTAATGGCCAGTGCCGGGATCTGTCCTTTCGGGTTGATAGCCAAAAAGTCATCACCATTTTCCAGGCATTTTTTTGCTAAATCCACGCGTGCCAGTTCAAAGTCTTTACCTGCTTCACGCAGAACAATATGGGAAGCCAATGAGCAGGCGCCTGGTTTATAAAACAGTTTCATTCTTCACTCCGGTGGTTGAATTCGGGCATAGGTTATTACCTGCGGGTATAAAAAAAAAGCCGTTAACGTGCGTTAACGGCTTTCTGCTGAAACTCTGCGCAATCTTATGCTGTCGCGGTTTCCGACGCTTTCGCGGCTTTATCGCTATCATCACTCTGGGTCATGCGGTTCAGTTTCGGCGCGGCGAGGATCATCAGCGCGGCGATAACAGCAGTCACAATACCGATTTGCAGGAAGACGTGACCGTAGACATTAAGTGACATCAGTGGGTCAGTGACGTTTTCCGGGATAGCCATCTGGTTTGCGACGTAGCCTGCGATGATGTTCGCACCGGCGGTCGTCAGGAACCAGCTACCCATGATAAAGCCCATCAGACGCTGTGGAACGAGCTGTGCCACCATGGCGAGGCCCAAACCGGAAATCATCAGCTCACCGATACTCTGCAGCCCGTAGCTCGCAACCAGCCAGTTTACGGAGACGATACCGGCATCAGACGCGAACTTCGCGCCCAGCGGCAGGATCAGGAATGCACCTGAACACAGCACCATACCGATGGCAAACTTATACGGCATCGGCAGGGTATCGCCCATTTTGTTATAGATAGCAGCCAGGATCGGGCTACCAATGATAATCCAGAACGGGTTCAGCGCCTGGAACTGCTCCGGTTCGAACGTGATACCCAGCAGCGTATGTTCAACGTTACGAATGGCGAAGAAGTTCAGCGATGTCGGCATCTGGCTGTACAAGACGAAGAAGACAATGGCCTGCAGCATCAGAATGAAAGCGACGATCATTTTACGACGCGCCGCGCCCTGCAGAGCAAATGTCTCTTTTGCGAAAAGGCACACGATGCACAGTGCAACCACACCCAGCACCATACGTGCGATGCCCTGGTTATGCAGCAGCCATGTGGCGATGGTAATCAGGATAGCAACGCCGACGATGGTCGCCAGCAGGTAGCCCATACGAACCGGCTCGAAGTCAGGTTTAGAACCGTAGTTTTTGACCCAACGCTTGCAGAACGCGAAGTTCACGATGGTGATCAGCAGGCCGACGACGCTCAGGGCAAACGCGGTGCTCCAGCCAAACTCTGCAGCCAGCCACGGGGTAGCCAGCATAGAGAAGAAAGAACCAACGTTAACGGCCATGTAATACATGGTGAATGCACCGTCGAGACGCGGGTCATCTTTTGCGTAGCAGGTGGAGAGCAGGGAAGACGGGTTGGCTTTAAACAGACCATTACCGACGGCGATCGCCGCCATACCCATATACACGATACTGGCATCGTGACCAGACCACGCTACCAGTGCGTAACCGATGGCCAGCACAATGGCCCCCAGCATGATAACGCGCTTTGTCCCCAGAACTTTATCGCCCAGCCAGCCGCCAATAGCGACAAGACCGTAAACCAGCGCGCTAAAAGAGGAAAACAGGGTAATGGAGTCCGCTTCGGACATACCCAGTTGTTTAACCAGGTAGACAGCCATGATCCCCTGCAGACCATAGAAGCCGAAACGCTCCCACAGCTCGATGGAGAAGATCAAATAGAACGCTTTAGGTTGTTTGAAAGCGTTCAGACTCACACTTTCGGTTGGTTTGTTTGCAGTTGACACATAGACCTCTTTTTTTACATCCCATATTAATGGGGTGATTCGAGACGCGATGCCCAGTATTCATCGCGCTTATAATTATTGCGGGAGGGAAAACGGCGGGTAATGTTCCTGATCCTGGGATTCGAGGCAAGACTTTTGTAATGATCTGTTACATTTATCTTTAGCGATATTATAATCCAGCGGTGGAAATGTTATTTAGAGTTAAATTTTGCAGGGTAATTAATGGCAGTTTTTTTCACTAATGCAGGCCGGTAAAATTTGGTCAAAGGTGATATCTTCTGCTGTTAAGCGGTAACGGCAGTTTATCAGCCTGGTCTGATTATAATTAATGGTCTTATGTGTTGGTTTAAACCCTGCGTGACACTCTCTGACCTTGTTTTCGTTCAGCTAAAGATCCTTTTTTTAACACCCTTGCATCAATGTGATAAAAATCACACATCTGTAGAATTTTTTTGTCATAAAAAAACATTGGCTCTGATTAAAAGCTAATAAGCAACAGATAATATGATAAAAATGCGAGTTATGCCGTATAAAGCGCGTTAACAAGAAAACATTACAGGTATGCATTTTTGCTTATAGCTAAGTATGAACAGCAGAATCCATTACTCACGCCTATTGCCTTGTACATCAGAATGCAGTAGATCAATGTTTTTCCTATAAATGAGCAAGTCGATGACAGTGTTACGCGATACTGTCAAATTCCTTCTTACGCAATTCTTTGGAGTCATTTCATGAACGTGCATTCGTGGCTTAACGCACTACATATCATCGCGGCGATCATCTGGATTGGTGGAATTTTTGTCATGGCCACGGCTGCGGCCTGGTGTGCACAGGCGGTGGGCAAAAATGCACCGACGGCGACAGCGCTGGCGGCATTTGTGCGCAACTGGAGTCGTAAAGTCACGACCCCGGCGATGATCGTGCTGTGGGTGATGGGGCTGGCGATGGTGCTGGCACACGGGCAGATACCGCATCTGTGGTTGATTCTCAAACTGGTGCTGGTGGTGTTGCTGTCAGGTATTCACGGAATGTTATCCGCAACCTTACGTCGCCTTGCTGGCGGTGAAATCACGAAGGTGCCGGGGATGGTGCCACGCGCCACGACCATCGTCATTGTGGCCGTGGCAGTCATCATTTTGCTGGTTGTTTTTAGACCGTTCTGAGTAAAGCGAATTCAGAGCTCGGTTTTGCTCTCGAATTCGCATAAGTCTTCGATAATGCAGGAGCCGCAGCGTGGCTTACGGGCGATGCAGGTATAGCGGCCATGCAAAATCAGCCAGTGATGACAATCGACCTTAAATTCCGCCGGGACGACGCTCAGCAGCTTTTCCTCAACCTGCTCAACGTTTTTCCCCGGCGCGAAGTGGGTGCGGTTACAGACGCGAAAAATATGCGTATCAACAGCAATGGTCGGCCAGCCAAATGCCGTATTCAGCACCACATTGGCCGTTTTGCGCCCCACACCCGGTAGCGCTTCCAGCGCGGCACGATCTTCGGGCACTTCGCCGCCGTGTTTTTCCACCAGAATACGGCAGGTTTTAATGACGTTTTCCGCTTTGGTATTAAACAGACCAATGGTCTTAATATAGGATTTGACGCCCTCGACACCCAGCTCCAGCATGGCGTGCGGGGTATTGGCAACCGGGTAGAGCAGGGCTGTTGCCTTGTTCACGCTGACGTCGGTTGCCTGCGCAGAAAGCAGGACCGCAATCAGCAGTTCAAAGGGTGAGTTGAAGTTAAGCTCTGTCGTCGGGTGCGGATTGGCATCCCGCAGGCGGGTGAGGATCTCCCGTCGCTTTGTTTTGTTCATCAGGCCTTCCCGGGCACCGTGTGGGCAGTTTCGTCGGCAACGGTCGCTGCGCGACGTTTCTTCGTTCTCTCGTCAATCAGATATTTAATAGCCAGCAGCATGCCAAGGCCGATAAATGCCCCCGGCGGCAGCATGGCCAGCAGGAAGGACGAGTCCGTATGGAACACTTCAATACGCAAAACTTTCGCCCAGTTGCCCAGCAAGCCATCCGCGCCGTCAAATAAGGTTCCGTTGCCGAGGATTTCACGAATCGACCCTAGTGTAAACATGGTGCAGGTTGCCCCCATGCCGATGGCAAAGCCATCAAGGGCAGACAAGCCAGGGCTTTTTTTGGCAGCAAACGCCTCCGCGCGCCCCACCACGATACAGTTGGTGACGATCAGCGGAATAAAGATACCGAGCGACTGATACAAACCGTAGGCATAGGCGTTAATCAGCATCTGGACGATGCTCACCACGGAGGCGATGATCATTACGTAAATAGGAATTCGGATTTCAGATGGCGTCCAGTGACGTACCAGTGAAATCGTAAAATTGGTCAGCGTCAGCACAAGCGTAGTGGCAAGGCCAAGGCCCAGCGCATTGGTCGCGGTGGAGGTCACCGCCAACAGCGGGCACATACCTAATAACTGAACCAGCGCGGAGTTATTCTTCCACAACCCCTGGACAATAATGTCTTTAATTTCGCTCATGGTTACTCTCCACAGGTCGGTAAACTGGAAAGTTGCGCGGGCAACGTGGGCGCGTACAATCCGGCGCGTTTCACCGCATTGACCACCGCTCGCGGGGTGATGGTCGCTCCGGTGAACTGATCAAAATCGCCACCGTCTTTCTTCACTGCCCAGTGCGGGTCAGTGGCCCCTGCGATTTTCTTGCCCGCGAAATGGGTGATCCAGTCAGAAATACGCAACTCTATTTTATCGCCCAGCCCCGGCGTTTCGTGATGCTCGGTCACGCGGGTGCCAAGAATAGTACCGTTAAAATCGGCGCCTACCAGCAATTGAATAACACCGGAATAGCCGTCGGGTGCCGTCGCTTCAATGACCGCAGCCACCGGCGTATCGTCTCTACGGGCTATATAGACTTTATGTTTGCCTTTCCCAAGCGCCGGGTCATCGACCACGTAACAGCTCTCCTGCAAGGCGTTATTATAGATGTCGCCAGGCAATACCTGACCAAACAATGCCTTTTGCTGCTGCACCGCCTGGTCGGCAATGGTGGATTTGGTTAACTGGTGAATTGCTGCTGTCATTCCGGTTGAGGCCGCCGCGAACAGCGTCAACGTCATGCCGTATTTACGCATGGTATCTAGCATGGCGACTCCTTAACGATGTCCGTACACGCGTGGGCGTGTGAAGTAATCAATTAATGGCACGGTAATGTTTGCCAGCAGCACGGCGAAGGCCACGCCGTCCGGATAACCGCCAAAACTACGGATAAGCCAGACCAGTAATCCCGCAAGCGCGCCGAAAATCAGGCGGCCTTTATTGGTTGTCGAGGCGGTAACCGGGTCGGTCAGAATAAAAAACGCGCCCAACATAGTGGCACCCGAGAGCAGATGCAGTTGCGGCGACGCCAGACTTTGTGGTGAGAAAATCCAGCCCAGCGTTGAACAGACAGTCAGCGAAACCAGGAAGGCTACCGGGATATGCCAGCGAATGGTTTTCTGCCACAGCAGGAAGATACCGCCCAGCAGATACCCCAGATTGACCCACTGCCAGCCCGCACCCGCCAGTACGCCGCTGTAAATGGCCGATTTGAGGATCTCATCGACCGGATGCCCGGCATGAAGCGATGTTTTAAAGGTATCCAGTGGTGTTGCCTGGCTGATGCCATCAATCCCCATCCGCAGGCTATCCATCGTATGGCCGGTGGCTGCATGTCCAGTGAAGATGATTTGTACGGCATCCATCAGGCCTGGAACCGTTTTGGCTATCTCAAAAGGCGGTAACCAACTGGTCATCTGTACCGGGAAGGAGATCAGCAGGACCACATAGCCGATCATTGCCGGGTTAAACGGGTTATGCCCAAGGCCGCCATAGAGTTGTTTAGCAATGATAACCGCGAACACCGTGCCCAGCACCACCATCCACCAGGGGGTAAATGGCGGAACGCTGACTGCCAGCAGTAAACCGGTCAACAGGGCAGAGTTGTCCCCGAGGATGGCCCCGATTTGCTGTTTACGCAGCCGTAATACCAGCGCTTCTGCCGCCAGCGCACTTCCGCAGGCAAGGATAATCTGCAACAACGTTCCCCAGCCGAAGAACCAAAGTTGTGCTGCAATACCGGGCAGGGTCGCAAGCACGACCAGCAGCATAATGCGCGATGTCTGGCGCTGATTATGGGTATAAGGGGAACTGGCAATTCTGAAAACCATTTAATCCTCGTTAACTGCTTGCTGTGCGGCTTTTTTTGCCTGAACCCGGGCGATAGCTGCCGCTACGGCCGCCTTTCGGGGATCGTCATTGGCGGCAGGGGCTGGTGCGGCCTGCTGCTGCAATTTTTTGGCTTTTGCCCGCGCGATAGCGGCTTCGACGGCTGCCTTACGCGGATCGACAGGTTCAGCGGCAACGGGGGCCGGGCTTTCCACCGGCACGACGACGTCGCTGGCGCCTTGCTGCTGTAATTTTTTGGCTTTTGCCCGGGCTATGGCGGCTTCAACGGCAGCCTTGCGCAGGTCGACAGGTTCAGCGGCGACGGGGGCCGGGGTTTCCACCGGCACAATAACGTCGCTGGCCCCTTGCTGCTGTAATTTTTTGGCTTTAGCGCGTGCGATAGCGGCTTCGACGGCAGCTTTACGCGGATCGACAGCTTCGCTGGCGACAGCGTTACTTTCCGGCACATCTTGTTGCTGCGCTTTTTCTGCCTGACGTGCGCGCGCCTGCGCCTTACGCGCCTCGCGGGCGGCAATCACCTCGCTATTATCCGGTACGCTTCCGGCCTGAATCACGATGGGTTGCGCGCTGGTGGTCTGTTTTTCACGCACGCGGACGAGGGCTGCGTCAATTGCCTGCTGATCTTTTGCGGCAGGCTGGACAGCGGCTTTTTTGTGGCGTTCAGCACGGGCGGCTTTTTCCCGCTCCAGACGCGCCTGACGCGCCTCAAAGCGCGCTTTAGCTTCGGCGTTGCGCTTTTCTTCCTGCGCAATGGCGTAAATCTCGGCTTTTTCCTGACGGAAATACTGGACCAGCGGGATATTACTTGGGCAGACCCACGCACAGGCACCGCACTCAATGCAATCGGACAAATTGTGCGCAGTGGCTTTGTCATGCTGTTGGCCTTTACTGAACCAGTAAAGCTGCTGCGGCAGCAGATCCGCCGGGCAGGCATCGGCACAGGCGCTACAGCGGATACAGCCTTTCTCTTCCTGCTGCTCACCCATTTCAGTGGCCGAGGGCGCCAACAGGCAGTTGGTAATTTTCACCACCGGAACATCAAGCCAGGGCAGGGTAAAGCCCATCAGTGGCCCACCCATGATGACCAGTTGTTCAGCGGAGGGACAAAAACCGGCATGTTCCAGCAAGTGACGCACCGGTGTCCCGAGTCGTGCCCAGACGTTTCCTGGTTTGCTGACACTCTCCCCGGTCAGTGTTACCACACGTTCGGTGAGAGGTTCGCCGTCGATAATGGCCCGCTTAATGGCATAAGCGGTGCCGACGTTTTGCATCAGCACGCCAATATCGGATGAACGACCACCGTGGGGAACCTGCTTGCCGGTCAGAATCTGTGTCAGTTGTTTTGCACCGCCGGACGGGTATTTAGTCGGGATGACGCGTAACTGGATGTCATGCGAACCAGCCAGCACCGCACGTAGCATGGAAATGGCCTGCGGTTTGTTATCTTCAATACCGATCAGCACCTGGCGCGGTTGCAGAATATGCATCAGGATGCGCACGCCTTCGACTATCTGCGCGGCGCAGTCCTGCATCAGGCGGTCATCAGCGGTGATATAGGGTTCGCACTCGGCGGCATTGATAATCAATGTCTCGATAAGATCGCCGCCACTTTTCAGCTTCGCGCCGGTCGGGAAACCTGCACCACCGAGTCCGGCAACGCCAAACTGGTGTATACGCTCAATCAGCGCGTCGCGATCGCGAGAGCGATAATCGCTCCAGCCGTCACGTTCAATCCAGCGATCTTCTCCGTCAGCCTCAATAATGACGCTCAGTTCGGGCAGGGCAGAGGGATGCGCGGTAGAGTGAGGGGCAATGGCGACAATATTACCGGAGGTTGGCGCGTGGACTGGCAACATCCGCCCGCGACCACGGGTCAGCGGTTGACCACGAAGCACGCTGTCGCCCACGTTGACGCACAGTTCACCCTCAGCGCCGATATGCTGTTTTAACGGTATAACAAATCGCGTCGCCAGCGGAAGCTGGCGCAGCGGTGTACCACTGGACTGTGTTTTCATCTCCGGCGGATGGATACCGCCGTGGAAATCCCACAGTTTGTCTTTGCGAAAAGCAGAAAATAACTTAAGCATGTTGTTCCACGGGAATAATGCGCACGGGAATGGCCTGCAGGTCCCATTTCCAACTGGCGGTGGTTGTCTCTACTGGACGCAGTTCAATACACTGCGTCGGGCAGGGATCCACACAGAGGTTACAGCCGGTACAGAGGTCACTCATTACCGTGTGCATGGCGCGGGTCGCGCCGACAATGGCGTCGACCGGACAGGCCTGAATACATTTGGTGCAGCCGATGCAGTTCGCTTCATCAATAATGGCGAGCATGCGTACCGGTTCGGGCACGACGACGTCACCGTCGATAGGCTGCGGCTCCACATTTAACATTTCGGCGATTTTCAGCATCACCGCTTCACCGCCGGGTGCGCAGCGGTTAATTTTCTCGCCCTGTAGGCCAACGGCCTCGGCATAAGGGCGGCACCCAGGGTAACCGCACTGCCCACACTGGCTCTGCGGCAAGAGATCGTCAATTTTCTCAACGACGGGATCGTCTTCTACCGCGAAACGACGCGAGGCATATCCCAGTACGACACCAAACAACAACCCGAGCACGCTCAGGGCCGCGATGGCAATCCAGATTGCATTCATTACAACTTCACCAGACCACTAAAGCCCATAAAGGCCAGAGACATCAAACCGGCGGTAATGAGGGCAATCGCATTACCGCGAAACGGTGCGGGCACATCGGCGACGACAAGACGTTCACGGATGGCGGCAAACAGCACCATGACCAGAGAAAACCCGACGGCAGCGGAAAAACCGTACAGCGCGGATTGCAGGAAATTATGCCCGAGGTTGATATTCAGCAATGGCACGCCCAGCACCGCACAGTTAGTGGTGATAAGCGGCAGAAAAATCCCCAGCAGGCGATACAGCGCCGGGCTGGTTTTGCGCACCACCATTTCGGTGAACTGCACCACCACGGCAATAACCAGGATAAACGCCAGCGTACGCAGATAGATGAGATCCAGCGGAATGAGCAGCCAGGTATCGATAATCCACGCGCAGATAGACGCCAGCGTAATAACGAAAGTTGTGGCAAGCCCCATGCCCATCGCGGCTTCGAGCTTTTTCGAAACCCCCATGAACGGGCACAGGCCAAGAAATTTCACCAGTACGAAATTATTGACCAGAACGGTTCCGATAAATAGCAGCAGATAGTCTGTCATTGTTTGGCCTGAAATAAAAAAAGCCGCCTATTATCGGTCAAACAGCACCGGGCGACAACAGGATAACTGTAAGGTTATTACGGGTTCACAAAGGTCGCTTTGACCCGCTGTGAGCGTTTGAAATAAGGCACGATCAGCGCGGCTGCGAGTAATGCCGATAAAAGCCCGCGTACCGCCACATCGTCCGATACGGGGGAGAAGGCAAAAGCTTTCATAGCCAGCAGCACGCTAATCAGTAACCAGATAATCATATGTTTCAGGACGCTACGGCGGCGTTTAAAAAAGGCGATAATCAGCCATAGCGTGTAATACCAGACGCCTGCCGCCAGGGCAAAAGAGGCAAACCAGGTCAACAGTTCCGCCAGTGGTCGTACACCGATGGCGGCAATGACCAGCGGAACCTGAGTTTTAGCGACATCCAGGAGACGTAACGTCTGGCCCAACAACGCGACCAGCAACCAGGCTAAAGGCGCAAGCAGCCAGCCGCCGATTCTTTCTGCAGATGTCGTTATCATGCTTGTTCCTCACGGGCGGTCACTGATTTATCGGCCGAGGAGTATAAAGCATTATGCGCCAGATGCCAGTGGCGTTATTGCACGTAATGCCACACGGACTTGGGTACACGGCCAATATCGAACAGGCGGCCACCGGAAACCAGCTCAGCCCGGCGATGATCGGCGGCGCGATACATGTTAATGATTTCTTCGTTGTCGGTCAGTGTGTAGTTAAGGTGATCGAACAATTTTTCCAGACTTTCAAGTGAACTGATTTTGCGGAATTTTAATAAATAGTCCTGAACGGTCATTTTTAGCGTTATCCATGTTATAAAAAGGCATTAATACATTCGTGGGTAATTCGTTCGAATAATAGTCGGGCTTATCAGGACGTAAATTGTCTCTGAATGTATCGCCATGAAATTAAGAATTTTCTTTAAGGTTAAATGGATGCCAGAACGGCACCCGTCAAGAAGATTAGCGCTCTTCGCCACGCCTGGCAATACGCAACGCAGTACCATAATTAGGTATACCTGCGTTCGCTTCGCATTTTATTTTTTCTGCGCGACGATACTCTGTTCCGGCGGCTGGTAATTATCGATATGACTGGCGAACACCAGAAGAACGGTCGAAACACCCAATACAACCCAGCCTGTTAATTCAATAATCCGATTGATGATAGTGGCCATAACTCTACAACTCCCTTAGGTCTGATTTGGGATGTTACCTGGGCGAACAGCGGACGACAAGGGACCGACGCCTGTTTTTGGAAAATTCCGTATCATTAAAGTAATTGCATGAGGAACCCTGTTTTCACGGTTAAATTCCTTAAACGCATATGTCGCTGTTGTCCCTGAAAGAGAGATGGTGTGAAATACACGCTCCAATAACGAGAGGCCGCTTTATGAATGACAATATCCGGGTCGGACTAATTGGTTACGGCTATGCCAGTAAAACCTTCCATGCGCCGTTGATTGACGGCACGCCGGGAATGGAGCTGGCGGCAATCTCCAGTAGCGATGAGTCGAAAGTGAAGGCGGACTGGCCGGCAGTGTCGGTCGTATCAGAACCGAAACATCTATTTAATGATCCGAAAATCGACTTAATCGTCATCCCCACGCCTAACGACACCCATTTTCCACTCGCCAAAGCCGCGCTGGAAGCGGGCAAGCATGTGGTCGTGGATAAACCCTTCACCGTGACGTTGTCACAAGCAAGGGAACTGGATGCGCTGGCGAAAAGCTGTGGCCGCGTGCTGTCTGTGTTTCATAACCGGCGCTGGGATAGTGACTTCCTGACGCTGAAAGCCTTGCTGGCCGACGGTGCGTTAGGTGAGGTGACCTTTTTTGAATCACACTTTGACCGTTATCGCCCGGAAATTCGTAACCGCTGGCGTGAACAGGCGGGTCCGGGAAGCGGTATCTGGTACGATCTGGCCCCGCATTTACTGGATCAGGCCGTCAATCTGTTTGGTCTGCCTGTCTCGCTGACGGTGGATCTGGCGCAATTGCGTCCAGGCGCACAGGCGACAGATTATTTCCATGCGGTGCTCTCTTACCCGCAGCGCAGAGTTATTCTGCATGGCACGATGCTGGCCGCGGCGGAATCAGCGCGTTATATCGTGCACGGTACCCGTGGTAGCTACGTGAAGTTTGGCCTCGATCCGCAGGAAGAGCGCCTGAAATCGGGTGCAAAACTGCCGCAGGAAGACTGGGGATACGATATGCGCGATGGGGTATTAACCCGAGTCAATGGCGATGCCCGTATTGAAGAAACCTGGCTCACGGTGCCGGGTAACTATCCCGCCTATTATGCGGCTATTCGTGACGCGTTAAACGGTGCGGGAGAAAACCCGGTTCCGGCAAGCCAGGCCATCCAGATAATGGAACTTATCGAATTGGGTATTGAGTCGGCAAAACATCGCTCGACGCTTAATCTGACCTGAATAAAAAAGCCGCTCAGATGAGCGGCTTTTTTTTATCCCTGTAAAACCTTTTCTTTGAGAGCCTGCTTTTCAGCCGCAGAGATAAACGCGATTTCCAGACCGTTGACTTGCGCCTGGCGAATCTGTTCGCGGCTCAGTCCGGCGGCTGGGGCGGCAATCTGATACTCATGACCAATCTCCACACCCTGCACGGCCGGATCGTCTGTGTTAATCGAGGCCAGCACGCCATGCTCCAGGAAGGTTTTCAGCGGATGCCGTGCCAGTGACGGCACGGTGCTGGTCTGGATATTGGACGTCAGGCAGGATTCGATACCGATACGTTGTTCGGCCAGAAATGCCATCAGTGCCGGATCTTCAATTGCTTTGACCCCGTGACCAATACGCTCTGCGCCCAGTTCGCGAATCGCCTGCCAGATGCTTTCCGGGCCAGCCGCTTCGCCTGCATGCACGGTGATATGCCAGCCTGCGTCGCGCGCACGGTTAAAGTGGGGCAGGAACAGACTACCGGGAAAGCCCAGTTCATCCCCCGCCAGATCCAGCGCTGTGATGCTCTCACGATGAGCCAGCAACGCTTCAAGCTCCTGTAAACACGCGGCTTCGCCAAAGGTACGGCTCATGATGCCAATCAGGCGTGCCTCGACACCGAACGCCTGGCTGCCTTCGCGCACGCCGGCAATAACCGCTTCAACCACGCCAGCGACAGGTAGATTGTGCGTCATCGCCATGTAGCCAGGGGAGAAACGCAGCTCAACGTAATGCAGACCCTGGCGTGCGGCGTCTTCCATATTCTCATAAGCCACGCGACGGCAGGCATCAAGGGAGGCCAGCACTTTTACGCCCCAGTCCAGCTTCGCAAGGAAACTCACCAGATCGGGTTCGTTGGCGGTAACCTGCACGTGTGGCAGCAATGTTTCAAGCGTTTGCGCGGGAAGGGGAAGATTAAACTCACGGCCAAGATCGAGAATGGTTTGTGCCCGAATGTTGCCGTCCAGGTGGCGATGAATATCAGTTAATGGCAAGTTGGTATCAATCATGGTCGCACTCTTATTTTAAGTAAAGTGCGATACATTATACCACATGTCAGCAGCGCATTAGCATTAGTGGTAATAGATTGAATTTATGATGAAGTTTTACGCGTGGAAACGTCAGAATGGCCGTGGACTGTTGGCACTATTTTTTACCTCCCCCTGCAACGATTACAGGGGGAGTCATGACGTTATATTTCTATCCATTCAGCAGACTAACGAACAACAAGCACCGGGCATTTTGCGTGGCGGACCACCGCTGCGGCATTTGAACCTAACAAATAGGTGGTCATATCTGGCCGGTGTGAAGCAATGATGATGAGATCCGCTTGAATGGTATCCGCGAGTTTGAGGATCTGATCCTTAGGCGTCCCGGTAACAGCATGCGTCTGCACTTTTTCCATTGGAATTTTAAATGCTTTGACGATTTCATTCAGCCGCGATAACGCCTCTTCTTGCAGGTCTTTTAATTTTGGTAATGCTGCTGAATATGCCAGTCCCAGCGTTGAATAATAAGGATGAGAAGGGATAACCGTCAAAAAATGGACTTTCGCAATATTAATAACGGCGTGTGCCTGAACATACGGGATGACTTGTCGGGTCAGTTCGCTTTCGGAAATGTCGATGGGTACTAATATGGAGCGATACATATAGACCTCCTGTATGAATTCATACAGGTTAAATAGTATGCCATTAGCCACAAAAAAAGTGTGTGATTGGTTTCAGTTCCAGGTAAATAAGGACAATTACGACTTTTGTCGTAGCATCGATTTTATTTTTCAAGCGTAACGGTTGAGCGGCGCATATAGCTGAAAAAAAGCCCCTTGGGTAAGGGGCTTTAGGGTTACTGCTGCGGCACCGCAGGTTCGACAGGAGCGGTCGGATCATCCGGCGTTTCCGGTGAATCTTCCTGCTGTGGCATTGAAGGCAGGCCAAACATGCCGACAAATTCGTCCAACGGCATTTTCTCGCCGTTCAGTGTTACCTGACCGTTAGCGTATTGCAGGCTGGTGCCAATGGTGTTGTTTTCGAGTGTCGTAATACGGAACATCTGACCCATTGCCGCCAGGCCTTTTACCTGCTGGCTTGCCAGTTTGGCTGCTTCATCCTGTTGATAACCTTCCAGCTTCGCAACCTGAGTCATAAACTCAACGGCCATATCCATCGGGATAGTTAGCTTACTGTCCAGCGACTTCACATTTTTGTCCACTTCCTGGGCCAGCGTCTGCGGCGGCGCGCTAACAGCCGTATCGGCGGCCGGATTTTTCAGGAACAGGGAGAGGTTGAATGCCGTTTCGCCTTTGCTGTTCTTCCAGCTCAGCGGAGCAATAGTGATGACAGGCTCACCTTTTAACAGCAACGGGAAGGCATTAAAGAAGGCTTCCGCCGCTTTTTGCTGATAGAGCGCCGGGTCTTTCATGACATCTGGCTGTGCCATCAACGCCTGTGTCTGAGCGTTATACTGCTGGCTAAACTGGTGCCAGGCTTCGCCGTCAATCTGGCCAATCTTCAGCGTCAGGTTGCCACTGCCCATCTCCTGATTCTGGATTTTCAAACTCTGAATGGTGTAGTCGAGCTGGCTATTAATGGTTTTGTTATCTTTCGCGACCTCAGATTTGCCGTTCAGATTCATCCCTTCAATGACCGCCATCTCTTTGTTTTCAATAGAGATAGCCAGCTTGTCCAGCGTCACTTTCTGGCTGCCAACGCGCTCGTTAAAGCTGGCAAGTTGCGTCGTGCCTTCCGTTTTAAGGTTGTTGAGGGAGAGCTGAATTTTCTGACCGTATTCGTTAACCGTATCAACCAGCGCGCTCTGCGCCTCGCCGCTGACGGTAATTGCATTGCCGTCTTTATCGGAACTGATGCGGAATTCACCCCCGCTAAAGGCCACTTTCTCGCCCTCTTTTTCCGAGTTAAGCGGGCGCAGCGTGAGATCCGTACGGGTATCGCCACTGTAAGCGATGCGGGTCTCTGCGACGAACGGCGATTGCCCTTTGGCGATATCAAACAGCGGCTTCGTCATCTCATTGTTGACGAGCGTGGAATGTACCGATGCCATCGACGGGATGACGTTCAGCTTTTTAAGTTGCGCCAGTGGGAAAGGACCATGATCAATATTTTCATGCAGTACGATGGTCTGGCCCGGCTTAAACCATGGGTTTTCCTTACCCTCGACCGGTTTTACCACCAGTTCCATCTGGCTGCTGAACAGGCCCCGATGGTAGTTTTGAGAAGATAACTCCACGCTGGCCTCAGGCGCGGTGCGTTTAATCTGTTCATTCGCCTGGCTGATCATCTCCCCCAGACGGCTTTCAAGCTGTTTCCCCGTGTACCAGGCACCACCTGTCCAGATGATCCCGAGCGCAATAACCACTCCGGCAGCAACCAGCGTTTTTTTCATCGTTATTATCCCTAAAAATAAAACCAGGCGGGATCATCCGCCTGGGTATGTGAAAAGGCTCTGTAGAGCTTAGCAATCCTTGCTAAAAAGTTCAGTAACTAGTTGAGCTTATTGTAGACCCGCGCCAGTCTACCCACGCCGCTTACCGTCACAGGAGATTCGCTGGCACTTATAAATGCCGACTCGCCGGGTTTGAGCGCCAGAGTCTCATCCCCTTTGCTGAGTACGGCTTCGCCTTCCACACAAAACAGGATAGCCGCGCTCTGCTGCGCCACATCGCTACCGGTGGTAGAGAGGTCATGCAGCGAAAATGCAAAATCATCAACCGGGATCGGAAATTCCAGGCTGGAAGCCTGTTTTACGGGTTGGGTCAGTAATTCACTGGCAGGTTTGGGGGTGAATTTCACATTTGCGACCAGTTCCGGAATGTCGATGTATTTCGGCGTCAGCCCTGCGCGCAGTACGTTATCAGAGTTGGCCATGACCTCCAGCGCTACCCCCTGAAGATAGGCATGCGGGGTTTCGGCGAACAGGAACATCGCTTCACCGGGATTAAGTTTCACCACATTGAGCAGCAGCGGGGAGAACAGGCCGCTGTCATCAGGATAAAACTCGGAAATGACACGAATGGTTTCCCACGGTTCGCCCTGCTGGCTATTGAGTGCCGCTTTCAGCACCGCCAGCGCCCGCGATTTTTCATCACCCTTTAAATTCAACAGGCTGGCGAACAGTTGACTCAGGCGTTCCGCGCCGGGTTCTTGCAGAAAATGAGCAATAGCCTGGTTGGCGCCCGCCACCGGTTGTAGCAGAGAGACGATTTCGGAGAACGGACGGAAGGCGTTCATCGCCAGGAAGGGCGTCAGTGCAAAGACCAGTTCCGGTTTATGGTTCGGGTCTTTGTAGTTACGCTCGGCCGCATCGAGTGGAATACCGGCGGCATTCTCTTTCGCAAAACCGATTTCAGAGGCCTGTTTGTTCGGATGCACCTGAATGGACAGCGGCTGGGCGGCACACAGCACTTTAAACAAAAAGGGCAACTCGCCAAAACGTTCGGCGACTGCACTGCCCAGCAAGCCTGCTTTGTCCTGTTCAATCACCTCGCGAAGCGAGTGAAGGTTACCCTGCGCGTCCTGCACTTTTGAGCTGCTCCTGGGGTGCGCGCCCATCCACAACTCGGCCATTGGCTGGTTGTCAGGGTTAGCGACGCCATAGAGTTCCGTTAACGCGTTTTTACTTCCCCAGGCATAGTGCTGCACTGAGTTAATGAGTTTTTGCATTATCCCGCCCTTCATCATGGTCAACTTAATTGCACGTATTAAAGCAATAAATTTGTTCGAAGTAATCAGAGCAGGCAAAAAGTCGTACTAGTCTCAGTTTTTGTTAAATAATTGTGTAGGATATGCGGACTCGCTTTTTTGTGGCAGATGGATGTCCTGCCGAAACAATAACCAGTTCGTGCTGTAAGTGAGAGAACAATGTCGAATAAACCTTTTTATTATCAAGAGCCTTTTCCGCTGAAAAAGGACGAGACCGAATATTATTTACTCAGCAGCGATTACGTTTCCGTCGCCGATTTTGATGGTCAGGAAGTGCTTAAAGTCGATCCTCAGGCGCTGACCCTTCTGGCGCAACATGCCTTCCACGATGCCTCTTTCATGCTGCGCCCGGCGCATCAGCAACAGGTTGCCGATATCCTCAGTGATCCGGATGCCAGCGAAAATGACAAATATGTCGCGCTGCAATTCCTGCGTAACTCCGAGATTGCCGCAAAAGGTATTTTGCCGACCTGCCAGGATACCGGCACGGCCATCATTATGGGTAAAAAAGGGCAGCGTGTGTGGACGGGAGGAGGCGATGAGGCTGCCTTAGCGCGCGGCGTCTATAACACCTTTATCGAAGATAACCTGCGTTATTCGCAAAACGCCCCGCTGGATATGTACAAAGAGGTCAATACCGGGACTAACCTGCCGGCACAGATCGATTTGTATAGTGTTGATGGCGACGAATATAAGTTCCTTTGCATCGCCAAAGGAGGCGGTTCCGCCAACAAAACCTATCTGTATCAGGAAACGAAAGCGCTGATCACCCCGGCGAAACTGAAAGGTTATCTGGTCGAGAAAATGCGTACCCTGGGCACCGCTGCCTGTCCGCCGTACCACATCGCGTTTGTGATTGGCGGTACCAGCGCAGAGGCCACGCTCAAAACGGTCAAACTGGCCTCGACGAAGTATTACGACGGGCTGCCAACCGAAGGTAATGAGCACGGTCAGGCGTTCCGTGATGTGCAACTGGAAAAGGAACTGCTGCTGGAAGCCCAGCAGCTTGGCCTGGGCGCACAGTTCGGCGGCAAATACTTTGCACATGATATCCGCGTGATTCGTCTGCCGCGCCACGGTGCCTCTTGTCCGGTGGGGATGGGGGTTTCCTGCTCGGCGGATCGTAACATCAAAGCCAAAATTAACCGCGAAGGCATCTGGCTGGAAAAACTGGAGCAGAACCCCGGCAAATACATTCCGGAATCGCTGCGCCAGGCAGGTGAGGGCGAAGCGGTGAAGGTCAACCTTAACCGTCCGATGGAAGAGATCCTCGGCCAGCTCAAACAGTATCCGGTCTCCACACGCCTGTCGCTGACCGGGACGATCATCGTGGCGCGTGATATTGCCCATGCGAAGCTCAAAGAGCTGATGGATGAAGGCAAGCCGCTGCCGCAGTATGTGAAAGATCACCCCATCTACTACGCGGGACCTGCGAAGACCCCTGAGGGGTATGCTTCGGGTTCACTAGGCCCCACCACCGCCGGGCGTATGGACTCGTACGTTGACCAGTTGCAGTCGCAAGGTGGCAGCATGATCATGCTGGCAAAAGGCAACCGCAGCCAGCAGGTGACCGATGCCTGCCATAAACACGGCGGTTTTTACCTTGGCAGTATTGGCGGGCCGGCGGCGATTCTGGCGCAAAACAGTATCAAGAGCCTTGAATGTGTGGCCTACCCGGAACTGGGGATGGAAGCTATCTGGAAAATCGATGTTGAAGATTTCCCGGCCTTTATCCTGGTGGATGACAAAGGTAACGACTTCTTCCAGCAAATCCAGTCGGGCCAGTGCGCACGCTGTGTAAAATAAGAACTGCCGCCCTTCGGGGCGGTTTTTTTTGCGCCGGTTAAGCGCACGAAGCAATAAACGTCGTCATAACAAGCATCAATACTTAAGCTTTGTTTGCAGGTGAGCAATGTCGGTACTCAACATCACTTCGTAACAGGGAGAAAGTAATGACAACGCATCGTAGTGAGAAAGATTCGATGGGCGCGATTGACGTCCCGGCAGACAAGCTGTGGGGGGCGCAAACCCAACGGTCGCTTGAGCATTTCCGCATCTCGACGGAAAAAATGCCGGTCTCGCTTATCCACGCACTGGCACTGACCAAACGTGCGGCGGCAAAGGTCAATCAGGATTTAGGGCTGCTGGCGGCGGAAAAAGCACAGGCCATTATCGAGGCGGCGGATGAGGTGCTTGCCGGAAAACACCCGGATGAATTCCCGCTGGCTATCTGGCAAACAGGATCTGGCACCCAGAGCAACATGAACATGAATGAGGTGCTGGCGAACCGTGCCAGTGAGCTGCTGGGCGGCGAACGTGGCATGGGGCGTAAAGTGCACCCGAACGACGACGTCAACAAGAGCCAAAGCTCGAATGACGTTTTCCCGACGGCGATGCACGTGGCAGCGGTGATTGCCGTGCGCGAACACCTGCTGCCTCAGCTTCTGGTGCTGAAAAAAACGCTCAACGAAAAAGCGACTGCCTTCGCCGATATTGTCAAAATTGGTCGTACTCACCTGCAGGATGCCACGCCGCTAACGCTCGGCCAGGAGATTTCCGGCTGGGTGGCGATGCTGGAACATAACCTCAAACATATCGAACTGAGCCTGCCGCACCTGGGCGAACTGGCGCTCGGCGGTACGGCGGTGGGAACCGGGTTGAATACCCACCCGGAATATGCCAGACGAGTGGCAGAAGAACTGGCCGCCTTTACCCGGCAGCCGTTTATTACCGCACCGAACAAGTTTGAGGCGCTGGCCACCTGTGATGCATTAGTCCACGCCCACGGTGCGCTGAAAGGGCTGGCGGCATCACTGATGAAAATTGCTAATGATGTGCGCTGGCTGGCTTCCGGCCCGCGCTGTGGGATTGGCGAAATTTCTATTCCGGAGAATGAGCCGGGCAGCTCCATCATGCCGGGTAAAGTTAACCCCACCCAATGTGAAGCCATGACCATGCTCTGCTGTCAGGTGTTAGGCAACGACGTGGCGGTCAATATGGGCGGCGCATCCGGCAACTTTGAGCTCAATGTCTTCCGCCCGATGGTTATTCATAACTTCCTGCAGTCGGTGCGTCTGTTGGCCGACGGTATGGAAAGCTTTAACGAGCATTGTGCGGTGGGGATTGAGCCGAACCGTGAACGTATCGACCAGTTGCTCAATGAGTCGCTGATGCTGGTGACCGCTCTGAATACCCATATCGGCTATGACAAAGCGGCAGAAATTGCCAAAAAAGCGCATAAAGAGGGGCTGACGCTCAAGGCCTCGGCGCTGGCGCTCGGCTACCTGACGGAAGCCGAGTTCGATAGCTGGGTGCGTCCGGAATCGATGGTGGGCAGCATGAAGCCCGTTTAATCAGCAAGATAGAGGTGCAGCCGGGGGATAATTAACGTCAACGGCTGTGCCTGCGGTTTAAAACGGTGCTGGATATTATCCTCCTGGTAATTCAACAACTCGCCGATGTCCGGCACTTTCCCGCCATGTTCTTCACTCACCAGCGCAATCAGCGGCGTCGGGCAGGCGTACTGCACCTGCTTTTGCGAATCCGCATACCAGACGCGCGCAATCGGCTGCACCTTTACCGGACGTTTGATTTTCAGGCGAGCCTGCTGCGGCAAAGAGGCAATCGCGGCGTACTCTTGCTCAAGACGCTCCTGCCACTGCTCGCGGGTCCACGGCGCGACGGCGCGCGGCGATTTACGGCTTTTATCAAGCAGTGCAAGCACCTCATCGCGGGTGAAATTCTTGATGATATGCTTGTTAGCCCAGCCAAAGCGCAGGGTGGCGGGATCGCGAATGGCGGTTAACGTGCGGTAGGCATTCAGGGTAATCAGACCAGGTAAATGGCGATGCACCCACTCGAAGCGGGCGGTCGGTGCCAGCCCGGAATCGACGGTCACGATGCGTTCAAAGGTCATTTTCAGGGCATTGATGGTGTTAATAGTCTGCTCCAGCCGGGCGCGGGTCGCCATATCCACCTGATAACAAATGACACCCGGCAAACGCACGGCGGCTTTACTGCTGCGGTTTTCCGACTGCTGCTGAATAAACAGATGGGTATAGTGGCGCAGGGCCGCGTCGGCGGCACGCTTGCCCACCCGCTGCTTTACCTGAATGGTGGGCAGCGGCTCGTGCTCCGCGCCTTTGGCGACGTCCGGCAGGGTGAAGACGCGGCCCGCCAGTAAACGGCAATCGGAGAGTTGTCCTTTCAGGACGGCCAGTTCCTGTTCGAGCTGGCGAAAAGTGGTGTTCAGGCGTTCTATCAGGTCGTACGCTGCCATTTTATCATTCCTTTAGTTACAACATGCTTATGTTGTAGCACACCCTTCCACGCCTTAACACTGTGCACGTCACGCTTTTCAGGTGAGGGAGGTGTCGTGCCAGACCGGCCACTGAAAACAAAAACGGGCGCCGCCTGCATCGCTCTCTTCACACCTCACTTCGCCGCTCATCGCCTGGGCGATGGAATGCACGATGGCAAGCCCCAGGCCACAACCGCCCGTCGCACGGTCTCTGCTGGGGTCGAGGCGCACAAAAGGCTCAAACACACGGCTACGCTCATCAGGGGCAATCCCCGGACCGTCATCTTCGACAATCAGGCTTGCCTGCGAGCCTTCAAGCTGTAATGTCACTTTGACCGTTTTCTGGCAGTAGCGCAGGGCATTATTGATGAGGTTATCCAGCACGCGCTCCATCAGGCGCATATCCAGCGAACCATAGTCGCCGGGCTGATTATGGAGTTCTAGCTGGTGGTCGGGGTTGACGTTGCGGGCATCCAGCATATAACCGTCCAGCCATGCGTTGAGATCGGGCGTGGTCAGTTTCAGTTCTGTCTGCGGACGGTCAAGGCGTGCGTAGGTGAGCAGCTCCTGAATAAGTCCTTCGAGTTGCCCGATATCGCGGTTCAGCGCGCTACGTTCGCTATCGCTCAGGTTGTCGCTCATCTCCAGGCGATAACGCAGCCTGACCAGCGGTGTGCGCAGCTCGTGGGCCACGCCATCAATCAACATTTTCTTACTGGCGATCAGGGCGTTGATGTTATCCGCCATCTGGTTAAAGGCAATCCCCAGCCGTTCAAAGCTGGAGGTGCTGTCAAAATGAATGCGCTCTTCAAGATGACCTTCGCCAAAGCGCTGGGCGGCGGATTCCAGCCGCAGCATCTCCTGCCAGTGGGGACGCATCCAGATAAACACCGGGAAAGCCAGTGAGATAGCAATAAACGCCATCAGCGCCATATCGAGCAGACGCATTTCATGCAGATAAAAGAGGTAGGGGACCGGGCCGACAGCCAGGACATAGTGGCTGCGTGGAATACGCTGGATAAAAGTGTATTGCGAATCCAGCGCGACGATATCGCCTTCCTGTAGCCGCTGTTGTGCGGGTGCTTCCAGCGTGAACTTACTCATCGGTTCCACGCGCATGTTAAAGGACAGGTTCAGGTCCAGCTCTTTGAGCGTTTTGTTCCACTGGTGCGGTGGGATTTCACGTAGTTCGCTGCGCATCAGGTACAGCGAGCTTTTCATCAAATCGTCCAGCGACTGTCGCCCTGCGCGCTCAGCGGTGAATTTGTAAACCAGCCCGACCAGCATGGTCATCACCAGAAAGCAGACAAACAGTAACAGATAAAACTGGACGAAAAGTTTTTTCATGGCGACACCCGCGAAGAGGACCGGACTCAGTTATCCCAGGCGTGTGGGGCAAAAAGATAGCCTTTGTTGCGCACGGTTTTAATACGGAAAGGCTCGGTGGCGTTGTCGAGCAATTTTTTGCGCAGACGTGAAATTGCCACATCAACACTGCGATCCATTCCGTCATAGGTCACACCGCGCAGATTTTTCAGTAACGCATCGCGGTCCATAATTTGCCCTGCGTGGGTGGCCAGTTCCCACAGTAGATCGAAATCGGCGGTTGAGAGAACAACCTGCTCGCCAGCCAGCAGCACCTGCCTGTTGACCGGATCGATGGTCAGCGTGCCAAATTGCAGCGTCTTATGCTGCTTTAGCGATGACGGCGCGGACTCTTGCTGTGTGGTTCCTGCCTGCTGGCGTAAATGCAGTCGCAGACGCGCCAGTAAAACCGCAGGTGGGGTGGTTTTAAGAATGTAGTCGTTCGCGCCCATCTCCAGCGACAGAATATGGTTCATATCACTGTCAAGAGAGGTGAGAAGGACGATAGGGCCGGTCCACTGCTGGCGTAAATCGCGGCACAGTGTCATCCCATCTTTGCCGGGGAGCATGATATCCAGAAGAATCAGATCTGGTTTTTCACGGGCGATAACCTCTTCTGCTCGGTCACCACGCGGTTCAACTATCACATCCATATCGTGTTTGCCCAGATAGGCCGCAATAAGTGCGCCCACTTCCGGGTCGTCTTCCACAAAAACGATTTTATTCATATATCATCGTGATGAGTCAAAAAGATGAACATACACTGCCTTTATTGATCCTGCCATTAATCTTTTCTAAACAAGCTCCCCATCCGCTATGCTGTAGGCCTTTGTTGGCATTATGAGAAAGGAAACGTGATGGCGCTGGTGATAAAAGCGGCAATTGGCGCGCTGGTGGTGTTATTAATTGGATTGCTGTCAAAAACGAAAAATTACTATATCGCCGGGCTAATACCGTTATTTCCGACCTTTGCTTTAATCGCCCATTATATCGTGGCGACCGAGCGGGGCGTGGAAGCGCTACGCACCACCATCGTTTTTGGTATGTGGTCCATTATCCCCTATTTTCTATACCTGCTGTCGCTGTGGTATTTCACCGGATTTATGCGGGTGGGATACGCGCTGGGCGCTGCGGTACTTTGTTGGTGCCTCAGCGCCTGGCTGCTCATTTTTATCTGGAGCCGCCTCCACTAGCGCAACGGGCGGCCGCCATCGACGCCAAACGTACGTCCCGTGACGTAGCAACTGGTCAGCAGATAGTCGACCAGATCGATTATCTCTTTTTCGCCCGGGGCGATTTTCATCAGCGATTTATTGAGTGCCTGCTGACGGTATTCCGCGTCATCATCGTCATTAAACAGGATCAGCGCCGGGGCAATGGCGTTGACTTTCACTTCCGGTGCCAGCTTTTTGGCAAAAGAGCGGGTCATATTATCCAGCGCGGCTTTACTGGCGGCATAGGCGATATGTTTGTCGCTTCCGCACTCAACAACATAATCGGTAAAGTGAATAATATCGCCAGCGGCATGCCCGAATCCGCGCAATAATCTTTCCAGCGCATGGTTAAGTAAGTAAGGGGCATGGACGTGGATCTGCAGCATCCGTGAAAGCACATCGGGCAGCGCAACGCCGGGTTTTTCACCCGCCCAGTCGCCCGCATTGTGAATAATTGCCCGCAGCCCCTCGGTTTTCTCCTTCACGATATCGGCGAAGGCCAGCACTCCTTCATCGCTGCTGAAGTCTGCCTGAATGCATAACGCGCCCGCGGCGGTTAACTGTTCAATCGCCGGATAGAGCGTCCGGTAACTGACGATAATCGGCTGCTGTTGGCTGAGAAAATGGTGGGCGAGGGCGAGACCGATGCGACGGCCTCCGCCGGTAATCAATATCGGGCGTGTCTTTGAGTTTCCCATCGAATGCGTTCTCCTTCTCAACGGGGCGCATACGTTGCTTACCCCATCAACTTCCACGTGGCGGGAACGGCGGCGATCAGTAACAGACCAATCAGCACTCTTTCCCGGCGTTTAAGCAGACTGGCTATGTCATGCGTGCGGCGTGCGTAGATAAAGACCAGCAGCCCCGGCGCATAGAGCACAACCGACAACAGCAAATGCATCGGACCGGATGCATACAGTAACCATAAGCCATAGAGGCTGGCGCCGATAGCGACGACACGGTGCAACGGACGACGAGAGATTTTCAGTAAAAATGCCCCGACAAGGAAATAAGGAACCAGAATCATCTCTGACGCAATGGTCAACAGCGTATTGTAATCGGAACCTGTGAGCCAGATCAGCACCAGCGAGACCTGCACGCTGATATTGGTTAACCACAGCGACGCCGCTGGCGCATTATTCTTGTTCTGTCGGGCAAAAATACGTGGAAACGCCTGATGGGTGGCGGCCAGGAGCGGTACTTCCGCTGCCATGATCGTCCAGCTCAGGTAAGCGCCACAAACCGAGACAATCAGCCCGGCGGCAATGACCACATCGCCCCAGGAGCCCATCAGCCTGACCATCAGGCCTGCCATTGACGGATTACGCATCGCCGCCAGTTCCGGGCGTGGCACCACCCCCAGCGACAGCAGTGTAACCAACAAATAGACGCCGAGGGCAGCCAGCACTGCCAGCAGGGTGGCGCGTCCCACATCGTGCTTGTTGCGCGCGCGGGCGGAGACGACCACTGCGCCTTCAACCCCGATAAACACCCACAGGGTAATGAGCATGGTGTTTTTCACCTGCTCCCATACCGGTACACCCAGGGCGATACCGGAGAAATCCAGGCTAAAGGTATCGTAATGGAAGGCCATGGCCGCCAGCACAATAAACAGGCCAAGCGGCACCAGTTTGGCGAGCGTCGCCGCGAGATTAATACTCGCCGCCGTCTGCACGCCGCGCAGTACTAATGCGTGAACAAACCACAGCAGCAGGGATGCACCCACCATCGCCTGCCAGGTGTTACCGTCGCCAAAAAAGCGCAGTTCTGGCGTATCGGTAAAGAAACTCAGCGCAGAGAAGACAATCACTAAATAGGAGACGTTGGCGATAACGGCGCACAGCCAGTACCCCCAGGCCGAACAAAAACCGATAAGTTCGCCAAAACCTTCCCGGGCGTAGGTAAAAATACCGCCGTCCAGGTCCGGGCGAAGACGCGTCAGGATAAGCATGGCGAAGGCGAGCAGTAATATTCCCGCGCCGGTAATCGCCCAGCCAATCAATAAGGCCGCGGGGCTGGCGATTTCCGCCATATTTTGCGGCAGGCTGAAAACGCCCGCACCGAGCATTGAGCTTAATACCAGCGCAGTTAAAGCGCTCAGGCCAAGTTTCTTTTCCATGGGTATCCTGTTATGAACGGGCTCAATCCAGAATAATTATTTTGCTTATGCGCATAAAAATGGTGGATATCACTGAGGCGCGGGATTTTACGGAGAGTCGTAATGGCATGCAATGCGTGACGGCTTAATTTCGCGAAAAAAATAAAAAAGGCGACCCAGGGCCGCCTTTAAGATGAAGGGGTACTTATTTGTACAAATCGGCACTGATGGTGATGTTGCTACCATTTTCCTGCCACTGGCGGGTGATGTGGTAGTACTTGGCACCTTTCGCCGCGGCACGTTTCGCAACCTGATAAGAGATCTCGGTCATGTTGCCGTAGTTACCGGTGAACTTGATGCTGTCAAACGGAACCATCTGCGCAGCCGTGATTTTATTCACTTCTTCGATTTTTTTTCCATCAGGTAGCGTGACAGTGTAACGGTTTGAGGTGGAGGATTGTGTTTCAAAGAAACGCCCCACCTCAGCGCTCGGTGCAGCGGTAGTTGCAACGCCCGGGATTTCTACTTTTTTAGCCTCTTCACCGCCTTTTGCTAAGGCAGCACGGCCTGCTTCAGAATCACGTGGAATGGCATCCGGGCTCTGCAGTACGCGTTTTTTGGCATCAGCTTTATAGATATATGCCGTAATCCGCTGGTTGCCACCTTCGTTGGCATCAACCTGACGGACGATATAGAAAGAGGCTGCCCCTTTCGCTTTCGCGGCTTTGGTGATGGCATCGTTTACTTCCGGCTGTGAGCGATAGAAGCCCTGTACCGTAACGGTATCGAACGGTTCCAGCTCAATAGCTTCGGTCTTCGGCAGCTCAGTAACGCCATTGATGACGCGCAGTTTTGGCGCATCGGCTTTCGGCGCATCGGCTTTATACAGATCCGTGGTGACACGCTGGTTGCCGCTCTCACCATAATCGGAGGTGTCTACAACATAAAACGAGGCCGCGCCTTCTTTATCAGCACGGCTTGAAGCGGCTTTAACGGCATCGCCAATAGAGTTAAAGCGACCGGTGATAACAACGCGATCGTAGGGCTTCAATGCTGACGCTTGCTCCGGCGTTAACTCTGTCGCTGCGTTGACTGACAGGGTCGTAACGGACAAAAGTGCTGACGCCAGGAGGGTGTACTTAAGCTTCATAAAAATGATCCTTCGCCTTGCGCAAACCAGATACTGGTGTTGTTGTTGACTTAAAAACGTCGCTGATTATTGCATTTAATCAACACGACTGTCTGCGTCATTTTTCACTGAGTGTGCTACACGCCAGACGTTTTACGATAACGTTTAGTGATATGTTGAAAAAACAGGCTGTTGACCAGCAAAAGTCATAAAGCATATGAGTTTTTTAAGTTAATACACTGTTAAAAGAGCAATCCGTAGTGGAGATTAATCGTGTTTTGCCGCTTCGCCTGAGCGGAATATCGGCTTGTTTAAATGAATTAAAGGGAAATAACCCTGTCAGCCCTGCTACCCGCCCGGTTTTCACAGATAAAAAGAGAATTTCTGTTTTCTGGCGGTAGATCACAGGCGTTATTTTCAGTAGGTTATAGAAAGTTTGTTACTGTTTTATTTTCCGGGATGCAGTCTGTTTATTTATCTCTGGCAGGCAATGTCATGCCCGGGCATCACTGACAAACCATCATCTAAAATCGATGGAAGGGAAAACTATGCGTATTGGTGTACCAAAAGAACGGTTGGCCAATGAAACCCGCGTTGCGGCGACGCCGAAAACGGTAGAGCAATTGCTTAAATTGGGTTTCACCGTCGCGATTGAAAGCGGCGCGGGCAAACTGGCAAGCTTCGATGACAACGCGTTTACCCAGGCTGGCGCAACCGTGGTGGACGAAAATAACGTCTGGCACTCTGACGTTATCCTCAAGGTGAATGCACCGACGGATGACGAAATCGCCTTGCTTAATCCGGGCACGACATTAGTCAGCTTTATCTGGCCTGCGCAGAATGCGCCGCTGATGGAAAAACTGGCTGCCCGTAATATTACCGTCATGGCGATGGACTCTGTGCCGCGTATTTCCCGTGCCCAGGCGCTGGATGCATTGAGCTCAATGGCCAACATTGCTGGCTACCGCGCCATTGTGGAAGCAGCCCACGAATTTGGCCGTTTCTTTACCGGGCAGATCACCGCCGCAGGTAAAGTCCCGCCGGCGAAAGTGATGGTTATTGGCGCAGGTGTTGCCGGCCTGGCGGCTATTGGTGCCGCCAACAGCCTCGGGGCGATTGTCCGCGCGTTTGATACCCGTCCGGAAGTGAAGGAACAGGTCCAGAGTATGGGCGCTGAGTTCCTTGAGCTGGATTTCAAAGAAGAAGCCGGTAGCGGCGACGGCTACGCGAAAGTGATGTCCGAAGCGTTTATCAAAGCGGAAATGGAACTCTTTGCCGCCCAGGCGAAAGATGTTGATATCATCGTCACCACCGCATTGATTCCGGGTAAGCCGGCACCGAAACTGATCACCCGCGAGATGGTGGATTCCATGAAATCCGGCAGCGTGGTGGTTGACCTGGCGGCGCAAAACGGCGGTAACTGCGAATACACCGTGGCGAACGAAGTCGTCACCACGCCAAACGGCGTGAAAATCATCGGTTATACTGACCTGCCAGGCCGTCTGGCCGCGCAGTCTTCCCAACTTTACGGCACCAACCTGGTCAACCTGCTGAAATTGCTGTGCAAAGAAAAAGACGGCAATGTGACAGTCGATTTCGAGGATGTGGTCGTGCGCGGCGTGACCGTCATTCGCGAGGGCGAAGTGACCTGGCCGGCTCCGCCGATTCAGGTTTCCGCGCAACCGCAGGCTGCGGCGAAAGCGGCACCAGCCGCCGCGAAAGAAGAGGCTAAGCCCACATCGCCATGGCTGAAATACGGCATCATGGCGCTGGTGATTATTCTCTTCGGCTGGCTGGCCGACGTTGCACCTAAAGAGTTTCTTGGTCACTTCACCGTCTTCGCGCTGGCCTGCGTGGTCGGTTACTACGTGGTGTGGAACGTCTCCCACGCCTTGCATACCCCGCTGATGTCGGTTACCAACGCAATCTCCGGCATTATCGTTGTTGGCGCACTCTTACAAATCGGCCATGGTGGTTGGGTCAGCTTCTTAAGCTTTATCGCTGTACTGATTGCCAGCATTAATATTTTTGGTGGTTTCACCGTCACTCAGCGCATGCTGAAAATGTTCCGGAAGAACTAAGGGGTAGCACATGTCTGGAGGATTAGTTACAGCTGCATACATTGTTGCCGCGATCCTGTTTATTTTCAGTCTGGCGGGGCTATCGAAACATGAAACGTCCCAACAGGGTAACCGTTTCGGCGTTGCCGGGATGGCGATTGCGCTGATTGCCACGATTTTCGGGCCTGACACTGGCAACGTAGCGTGGATTATCGTTGCGATGATCATCGGTGGTGCTATCGGTATTCGCCTGGCGCGTAAAGTTGAAATGACCGAGATGCCAGAGCTGGTTGCTGTACTGCACAGCTTTGTGGGTCTGGCCGCGGTGCTGGTTGGCTTTAACAGCTACCTTTACCACGAACCGGGCATGGAACCGATCCTGGTCAATATTCACCTGACCGAAGTGTTCCTCGGCATCTTTATCGGTGCTGTCACCTTTACCGGTTCTATCGTGGCGTTCGGCAAGCTGTGCGGCAAGATCTCCTCAAAACCGTTGATGCTGCCAAACCGTCACAAATTGAACCTTGCGGCGCTGGTGGTTTCTTTCGTCCTGCTGGTGATTTTTGTTCGTACTGAAAGCGTGGGCCTGCAGGCGCTGGCGCTGCTGGTGATGACGGCGATTGCATTGGTGTTTGGCTGGCATCTGGTGGCCTCTATCGGCGGTGCTGACATGCCGGTTGTGGTCTCGATGCTGAACTCCTATTCCGGTTGGGCGGCAGCGGCGGCGGGCTTTATGCTGAGCAACGACCTGCTGATCGTCACCGGTGCGCTGGTGGGTTCTTCCGGTGCGATCCTCTCTTACATCATGTGTAAGGCGATGAACCGCTCCTTTATCAGCGTTATCGCTGGCGGCTTTGGTACTGACGGTTCCTCTACGGGGTCCGATGAAGAGGTGGGCGAGCATCGTGAGATCAACGCCGAAGAGACGGCTGAGATGCTGAAAAACTCACACTCTGTCATCATCACCCCTGGCTACGGCATGGCGGTCGCACAGGCGCAGTATCCGGTTGCTGAAATTACCGAGAAATTGCGTGCGCGCGGCGTCAAAGTGCGCTTCGGTATTCACCCGGTTGCGGGGCGTTTGCCTGGCCACATGAACGTCCTGCTGGCGGAAGCGAAAGTACCGTATGACGTCGTGCTGGAAATGGACGAAATCAACGATGACTTCGCCGATACCGACACCGTACTGGTTATTGGTGCGAATGACACCGTTAACCCGGCGGCGCAGGACGATCCGAAGAGTCCTATCGCAGGTATGCCTGTGCTGGAAGTGTGGAAAGCGCAAAACGTTATCGTGTTCAAACGCTCCATGAATACCGGCTATGCTGGCGTACAGAACCCATTGTTCTTTAAAGAGAATACCCAGATGCTGTTTGGCGATGCCAAAGCCAGCGTCGATGCGATTCTGAAAGCGCTGTAATTCTCTGCGCGTATCTCAACCGCTCTTCGGAGCGGTTTTTTTTGTCTACGTTTATACTTTTTCTCTTCACGGCTTTGATGAGGGAAAGAATGGAATTTTTATCACGTTTCGATTTGATATCTTTAATGATGACGCCATCGTTCTGGATTGCTGTCTTCACGGTCGTCATCATTACGATATTGGCCTACTGGTTGCTTAACCGTTTACTGCGTATCGTTGGTAAAGGCGTGCAGAGCTGGGGCGATAAGCATCAAAGCACGCAGAAAATGCGTCTGGTGCTGAATGATATGTTAGTCAGAACCAGCAAGGTGCTGCTCTTTATCGCCGCGTTTCTTTTTAGTCTGCGTTTTGTTGAACTCCCCACAAATCTCTCCGCGACAATCAATCATGCCTGGTTTTTGGTGCTCGCCATTCAAATGGCGCTCTGGTTTGATCAGGGGATTATCTCCTGGCTGCATCAGTTGCGTTATGAACCCGGTATGCATAAAAACCCGGTGACCCTGGTCATCACCGGACTGCTGCTACGGATGCTGGTATGGACCGTGATGCTGCTGTCAATTCTGGCGAATGTCGGGGTGAATATTACCGCGCTGGTAGCAAGCCTCGGCGTCGGCGGTATTGCCATCGCCCTGGCGGTACAGACCATCCTCAGCGATGTCTTTGCCTCGCTGTCGATTGGTTTTGATAAGCCTTTTGAAATTGGTGATTTCGTGGTGTTTAACGATGTCGCCGGGACGGTTGAGCATATTGGCCTCAAAACCACGCGCATACGCAGTTTGAGCGGAGAGCAGATTGTCTGTGGTAACGCCATTCTTCTGCAGCAGACGCTGCATAACTATAAACGTATGCAAACCCGACGTATCGTCTTTACTTTCGGTGTCGCCTTGTCAACGCCGCCGGATAAACTCCGCCAAATTGGCGAGATGATAAAAACCATCATTAATGACGTCGGGGAAACCAAATTCGACCGCGCTCATTTCCTCGGTTTCGGCACCGATAGACTCAACTTTGAAGTTGTCCATATCGTCAATACAGCAGATTACAACAAATATATGGATATCCAGCAGGAGATTAATATCCGCATTATGGAGCAACTGGCGGCGAACGACGTGCAACTGGCGCTGCCGACTACCGTGGTTAAAGGACCCTGGCCCGCTGGCGTGCCGGATGCCGACAGCCAGCAAGAGACGATGACGGGAACGCGAAGTTAAAACAGGCGTACCCGAAACATCTTACTGACACAGGCGCGCCGTCTGACGGTGGACTACCCGGGCGCGCACTATGTTGTAGATCCAGTTAAACGCCATGGTATAGGGAAGGAAGAAGAGGAAAAAGCCGATCTCCAGTAAAAACGCTTCTACCAGCCCGATGCCAAGCGTCAGCGAGGCTATGGTCACGCCAATCACGATAAACCCCCCTTCAAACCCCAGCGCATGGCAGGCGCGGACCTTCGCAGTACGGGCCAGACGATGAACCGGCCAAAGCCGGTCAAACAGCGCGTTGTAAATCACGTTCCAGATCATCGCCGCGGTGGCCAGTAACAATGTCAGTCCACCCATCTCCAGCACCGGGCGCTGCATTATCCAGGCGCTGGCCGGGGCGCAAATGGCGGTGGCGATCACTTCGAAGCTCACTGCGTGAAAAATGCGCTCAGCCAGACTGCGGCGCTGTACGGCATGTTGCTGCATGATTTTGGGTCCTCTTTGTCGTTTGACGGGTTTAGCTGAGAGGATTTTTATCGTTTTATGAGATAAATTAAAGATAGATACCATCGATAAAATAGATACATCATGCGCTACTCTCCTGAAGCTCTGACTGCCTTTGTTGAAACCGTTGCCTCTGGCTCCTTCTCTGCCGCCGCGCGGAAACTGCGCAAAAGCCAGTCCACCATCAGTACTGCCATCGCTAATCTGGAAGCAGACTTGGGCGTGGCGCTCTTTGATCGCTCAGCGCGTCATCCGGTGCTGACGCCGGAAGGTGTAAGAGCACTCAGCTACGTGCAGGCCATTCTCGCCGCCAGCGATAAACTGGATGAGCTGGCGGTCTGGCTGGCGGGGGAAACGGAAACGCGGCTGACGTTTATCCTTTCCGATACATTGAACCCGGATACGCTGGCGGATCTGTTGGGAGAGTTCGACAAGCGCTATCCCCATACCGAATTTGAGTGTCTGATTGGCGAAAACGAGGATGTCATTGATCTCCTGCAAAAAGGGCGGGCACAGTTAGGCTTAACGGAAGCCCGCAATGCCTATCCGACGGACATCAGCGCGATGCGCCTGCCAATGCAGAGTCAGATGGATATCTACGTGGCGCACGGGCATCCGCTTTCGCAGCAGGGGAGTATCTCTGAGGAGCAATTACGCACCTGGCGTGAGCTGCGGCTTAATACGTATCTGGAAAACCGTAATACGCCTGCGCGCGGCCCGGTCTGGTCAGCGCCGAGCTATCTGTTGTTGCTCAGTATGGCGGAACAGGGTTTTGGCTGGTGCGCATTACCCTGCGCGCTGGTGGATGAGTTTTCCGGGGCAAAAAAATTAACGCGTGTCGATGTGCCTGGCTGGCCGCAAAGCATTCCTGTCGACATGTTGTGGAATAAAAAACAACCGCCCGGTGTTGCCGGAAGCTGGCTACGGCACTATTTGCAGCACTGGCGAGGTCAGCAATGAAAAAGAAAACGCCCGCGAGTGGCGGGCGTTTTGCTGCGTGTTAGGGTTAATCGTCTTCTTCGTCATCCAGTTCAATCGGGCTCTGGTAGTCGTCCGGTTTGATGACCAGCAAGTCGCAGCGCAGGTGGTCAATCACCTGTTCAGCGGTATTCCCGAGGAACGCGGCGGAGATCCCGGTGCGCCCGACGGTGCCCAGTACGACGATCCCCGCCTGTAAATGTTCCGCCAGATCCGGAATGACTTCTTCCGGCAGGCCTTTATTCACATGGGTCACTTTTTCATCAATACCGAATTTCTGCCGTAAGGCTTTCATGGCAATAAGATGTTGGCCGCGAATTGCGTCGTTATAGACGCTCGGGTCAAATTCCGGCAGTTCAATGGCAATGTTAATTGGGGTTACCGGATACGCGCCAACCAGATGAACTTCGGTGTGGTTGACCTGTTCTGCCAGTTGCAGCGTCTCTTTCACCAGCTTTTCGTTCAGCGCGTTGTGATAGAGCTCTTCGCTGGCAAGGTTGACCGCCACCAGCGCTTTCCCGCCTTCCGGCCAGGGCTGATCTTTGACCATCCAGACCGGGCAAGGGCATTTACGCAACAGATGCCAGTCGGTGGGGGTAAAGATAACGGATTCCAGTTTGTCATGCTGGTGGGCCATTTTCAGCAGCAAGTCATGGCCGCCGGACATCACTTCCTGAATGATGGCTTCGAAGGGACGGTTATGCCACACCACTTTAATATCAATAGGGACGCCAGCGTCTATATAGTACTTTGCCTGTTCACGAATCCAGGCCGTACGCTGGCTGATCACGCCTTGTCTCATGGCTGTGCGTTCGTCAGGGGACAGAAGGGTGGTCATCTCGTAAGAGAAATCATAGATCGGCAGGAAAGCTTTAATCCGGCCGCCAATCCGTTGATGTAAATACACGGCACGTCGTAATGCGGGCTGATCGTCCTGGTTAGGATCGATGGCGACCAGCATATTTTGATACTTAGCCATACAGGGTCTCCTTACATCTGTCACCACAGTCTGTAAATACAAGATAACCTATAAGTACTGAATGAAACAGGGAAAACCTTTTGCCAGATCAATAAATCAGAAAAATTTAAGCGTCCGGCAAAAGGTCAAAAGGAGGGTGTAAAATCAGGCGACGTTACGCGAATGTCCGGCAAGCTGAGCCAGGATATCGCTGTTCTCGATGGTGATATATTTGCCTTTCACCGCCAGCATACCGCTCTTCTGGAAACGACCCAGCAGACGGCTGATGGTTTCAACGGTCAGGCCTAAATAGTTACCGATATCGCCACGAGTCATGGTCAGGCGGAACTCACGCGGAGAGAAACCACGCTGGGCGAAACGACGCGACAGATTATAGATAAACGCGGCCAGACGCTCTTCGGCGTTCTTTTTCGACAGCAACAGGATCATGTCCTGATCGCCTTTGATTTCGCCGCTCATCAGGCGCATCATCTGCTGGCGCAGGTTCGGCATTTTGCCTGACAGGTCATCCAGCGTTTCGAACGGGATTTCACAAACCATTGACGTTTCCAGCGCCTGAGCAAAGCTCGGGTGGTGCCCTGTACCGATGGCGTCAAAGCCGACCAGATCGCCCGCCAGATGGAAACCGGTGATTTGCTCGTCACCCTGTTCAGTTATGGTGTAGCTCTTGATCGTGCCGGAACGAATAGCGTAAAGCGATTTCAGTTCATCCCCAGCTTTAAACAGAGTTTGACCTTTCTGGATGGGCTTTTTGCGCTCAATGATGTTGTCGAGCTGATCGAGCTCGTGTTCATTGAGTGTGAAGGGGATGCAGAGCTGGCTAATACTGCAATCCTGGCAATGGATTGCACAGCCGCCAGACTGAATGCGTCGTATAATTCGCTTTTCCGGGATCATAGGTCTGCTCAAGCCGTAATTGATTTTAGTCAATTTTATCATCTTTTTCTTGAACACGTAAGCCTGGCGAAACGTCAATTCAGTAGAATTAAAACAGGTGTGAAAAACGATGAAACAGGGGAGTAGACCATCTCATTGATATTCCATCGTTTCAGTAAGGCTTTTACCACAGAATCCCGCGAAAAAGAGCACAAAGAGCCTCTTTTTTTCACAATAGCAAGTAACCTTCGTGCCGCAACAACCACTCTTTACGTTGCACTCCACCTGCATAGCCGGTCATGGTGCCGTTGCGGCCAATCACCCGATGGCAGGGAACCACAATACTGACCGGATTTGAACCGTTCGCGGCACCAACCGCCCGCGCGGCACCGATTCGTCCGAGTCTCTCCGCTAACTGACCATAGTGCATGACATGGCCACACGGGATCTCGCGTAACGCTTTCCAGACTTCACGTTGAAAGGGGGTACCCGCCGTGGCGGTTGGCAGAGTATCTATCACCGCCAGATCGCCCTCGAAATAGTCCAGAAGCTTGCGGCTCAATCCACCGGGATTCGTGGCAGGAATGCGCGTGTAACCTTCCCTGCGATAATGGATATCCAGCAATTCATTCATGCGGTCACTATGTTCTTCCCACTCAACCGCGCGCAAATGGAATGTTTCGTCGCACAGTACCCACAGTGGACCCAGCGGGGTGGCAATTTTATCCTCAAGTAGCGTAAGCATCGGCAATCCTTTCTCAAATATCGCAATAGCGCAGGGGGAGTGGCGCAATCTAGCACGATCAAGAAAGTGACTCTATACCCCATTAGAGGCGCAATAAATCAAAGAGAATCGAGAAAGGTTATTAATTATTCATGGGGTGAATAGTTTCTGCGATAGAAAATGTGGGATTAATGAATAGATGATATATTCTTTATTATTGTGGAAATAAAAAAATAGAGCCTGCCGACATCCGTCAGGCTCTACAGTACACACAGCAACGCGTCCGTTCGGTAATTATTTTAAACTTCATCCTTGCGCGGTAAATATAGTTATAGTTCCCGCGTCAGATAATTCCAGTATGAAATGGTGATTAGTTTCACGATAATTTAACTTAAATGCTGGAGGTTAATGACAGTAAACTTGTAGTTAAGTGGGGTTAAATAGCACGCGAAATTAATTTTCGATAATTGCTTCAAATACCACACTAATTGTCAGCCATTAATTGAATATCAGGCATTGTGGCGGGCTGCCGCGCCCGCTATAGTAAGTCCCTCAGATGTAGCGGGAGGACTAAACCATGAACCCTGATGACAAATCACTGTTTCTTGACGCCATGGAGGATGTCCAGCCACTTAAGCGCTGTGCCGATGTTCACTGGCATCCGGCCCGAAACACGCGTGCACCACAGCATATCGATACATTGCAACTTGATAACTTCCTGACCACCGGGTTCCTTGATGTCTTACCCCTTGATACGCCGCTGGAATTCCGCCGCGAGGGGGTGCAAACTGGGGTGATTGATAAGCTTCGCACCGGCAAGTACTCTCAGCAGGCCAGCCTCAGCCTGTTACGCCAGCCCGTGGAGCAGTGTCGACAACTGTTATTTCGCTTTGTGCATCAGGCGCGGCAAGACGGATTGCGTAATCTACTAATAATTCATGGAAAAGGGCGTGACGATAACACCCATGCCAATATTATTCGCAGCTATCTTGCCCGCTGGTTAACCGAATTTGACGATGTTCAGGCATTTTGCGCCGCACAACCCCGTCATGGCGGCAACGGCGCATGCTATGTGTCATTACGCAAATCGGCAGAGGCGAAGCAGGAAAACTGGGAGCGCCACGCCAAGCGTAGCCGCTAACCAGCGGCTACTGTGCCAGCGGGATATCCTCAATTCGGGTGGTCCAGGCCGGGGAGAGCAGGTGACGTTTCATTGACCAGGCCGGGGTCACGCCCTGGCCGGCAAACCACATTTTATTACCTTTCTTGTTCATGAGATCCATTACGCACATCAGTGTCTGGCTATTTGGCCGGGGGGCGTACTCATCGAATAAATTAAGTTGTGCAACGCCTTGACTAAAGAAGTCTCCTAATATAACACCCGCTTTTTGATATCGCGGACCTTGCTTCCAGATAATATCCAGGCTACGCGTTGCAGCGGCAATAATATCTCTGGTGTCCTGGGTGGGGGTGAGTAGCGTAATTCCTGCACTATTGCTGTAATAAGGCTCATCGGGATCGTGAGGGCTACTTTTTATAAACGCGCCGATATATCGGCAATATTGATGCTGGGCACGTAATTTTTCTGCTGCTCTGGCCGCCCAGGTACTGATACCTTCACGGACAGAGGAATAATCGCTAATTCGCTGACCAAAAGATCGCGAACTAATAATTTCATGCTTTGCCGGAGAGAATTCCTGAAAACCGAGACAGGGTTCGCCACGCAGTTCGCGAACGGTTCTTTCGAGTACCACGCTGAAGTTTTTGCGGATAAACCATAAATCGCATTTCGCCAGATCCAGCACGGTGGTGATATTCATGGTGTTCAGCTTTTTCGTCAGTCGTCGACCAATGCCCCAGACCTCTTCTACGGGGATGGCTGCCATCAACCGGTGTTGCCTGGCGGGGGTTGAGATATCCACCACGCCCTTGCTCTGCGCTGGCCACCTTTTGGCTGCGTAATTTGCCAGTTTAGCCAGCGTTTTTGTCGGTGCGATGCCCACCCCGACGGTCAGCATGGTGCGTTGATAAACGGTATCGCGAATATATTTACCGAAGCGTTTGAGGTTGGGAATACCGGAAAGATCCACAAACGCTTCATCAATGCTGTATTGATCTACCCGCGGGCAAATTTCCTCCAGCGTCGTCATTACCCGCTGGCTCATATCGCCATATAAGGCGTAATTGCTGCTGAATACCGCCACGCCATGCCGCTGCAACAGATCTTTTTGTTTGAAATAAGGTTCCGCCATACCAATGCCCAGTGCTTTGGCTTCGGCTGAGCGGGACACAATACAGCCATCGTTATATCTGAATGAAACTAACAGTTAGTTGTTAGCAACGATATGATTTATAACCATATTTAACTACTAACTTTTTTCAGTCTTTTCGATTTGGTGACTTGCTTAAGCAAATAGATCCAAAGGCTATGTTGGAGAAGCCCTAAAAGTGGATGGTACAGATTTCAGGGAGAATTACAAAAGCAGGGAACGCTATAGTGAGACCGTAGCCCGGGCAGGCCTATTTAGTTATATACGAACATCTCGATTTAGCTACAAGACCTGACTAACCACTACAAGTATGCACCCTTATGTTAAATACGTATTTATCGTACGGAAGAGAAAAATCACCTATAAATAAGTTTAAATATCTGAAAAACGGCCCTGATTAGGGCCTTTTTATGATCAATAATGGGTTTTATTCCTGCATAAACCCCCCTTGGAAAAACCATGGATCGGCAGACAACGCCTGGTACATTGCTGTTTTCCAAGAGTTAACCTCTAAACTTCTTGAAGCTGCTTCCTTTTTTATTAACGTTCTTTGCACTTCATTTACTCCTCCTGTTCTAAAATCTATCAAAAGCTCTTTCCTGAGGGATGCCAGTTCACTTCCTGCCTGCACTGAAAATCGGTTTGCAAGATCATATTCTCTGAAATGATAAGTTACCCTACCGAAATTTATATCGCTCCACAAAGGTGGCCGCTGTACATAAAAGGTAACAGCTGCCGGAGAAGAATGAACGACAGTGGCAAAAATCCACTGCTCATTAATGAAAATAGGATCACTGAAATAGGGATGTAAGCACTGTTCTCCCTGAGCTACGGCGACATTTGCAAGTTTGCCTTTGTTACAGTCGGTACAACATGGCACTAGATTTGAAGGGAATATTGATAGTAGCGGAAACTTTGATTTTGGAAGATAGTGATCCAAAGTTTTTACATGGCCAAATCCGCAGAAAGGGCAAATACCAAGGGGTGCCAATAGTTTTATATCATCGTAATAGATTCTGCTGGGCTTGTTTGCGGGAACCATCTGTGCAGTATATAGATTTTTGAGTTCTTTTTTTGTAACAGACTCGACCACGACATCATCATCATTGCCTGTGAAGCAAGCCGTCTGAAAGAGATTTGCATGAGTTGCAGCCAGGTCATACGCAACTCCCGCCCTGAGTAGATGAGCTAACGCAGTTTCAAGACGATTGCGTAACTCTTCCGAGTCAATACTGCCAATACAACTGCTAATCAAATCATTATATGTAATTGGAGGTAGATCTACCGATTTCATAATACCACCTTCAATTAAAAGTATTTTTTTTATTAGACAATATAGCTCGAAGGATCGCCTTTCCTTCAAACCCTATTTGATCGCCATATAAATTTATTATATCATCGTAATTAAGCCCACTTTTAGCTTCTGCCGCAAGAACATCATAAAAACCAGAGCTTGATACTTCAAGTCCAAAGACCTCCCGAGTCAGAACCCCCACGTTCTCTCCAAAAGTCTCAATCAATGGCTTATCCACCACACATGACATTCGTGTTCTTCTGATGACCGATACACAACTCTTAGGAGCCTCCTGTAATACCACAGGAGAATGAGTTGCCAGTATAGCAACGCCATTACGATTCAATAATAAATCTGATAATGCTCGTGTGAAAGCGGAAAGCAAAGGAGGATGTAAATGGCTTTCAGGTTCATCAATCAGGACAAGAGTTTTCTCTTCAACAAGCTCAACAAGCCTTGTCAGGGTTAACAGCACTATTGCATGTCCTGAACTCAAACTCTTGAATATAGGTGATACCTTTTCTTCAAAAACACTTTTATCCTCTGTTTCATCAGAATCAAAATCGGATTCAATATCACTTAAGCTGATGTCTGAAAAATTATTATCAGCATCTAACTGATTCAGTGCATTAATCCAACGCTCTCTTTTTCCACTTAGTGACATGCAATTTTTAAGGCTGCTAATCATTTCCTGATGAAGATCTTCAGTAGATTTTATAAGTATTTCATTCCTTCCATTATTTGTGATTATTCTTTTGAGACCCACATAGTTATATCGTGGCCCTTTCGATGGTTCGATTCTTGCGTCAGGTGGTATAAATGGGTCAAAGGCGCTAAATGATACTGAAACAACTGCTGTAAAATAATCTGAATCAATAGGCATATTAAGATTAAATCTTAATTTTTGAAAAAAACCATCAGTCGAGATATCATGTTCCTCTCTGACTATAGCCTTAACCATATCGTTTAATATCGTAGTTTTCCCAACGCCATTTCTGCCTATGAGAATATGAATATTAGTTGAAGGTTTAAGGTCCGGATCAACTTCAAAATGAAGTTCTACTTTAGAATGCTTTTCAGTTTTGTCTCTCTTGAAAAGGAACGAATATGGCGTAAGGGGAATGCCATTTTGTAAAATTCTGGAAAATTGATTTCGAATGACAGAAGCACTTAAGTCTCTGAGCATGGAAACTATATAAACAGACGATTTATTACTATCACTCAAAGACTGAGCATCAGATTCCACTAACGTAAAGAGTTCTTTATCATAAACAATGTCACGCATTGCTTTTAAGTATTTTGAAGATGTTTGCTCACTTAAATCATTCATGATTTTTTGATAATAGTCTGCATCCTGACCTAATGAAAAGAAATTTTCTTCGAATTTATCAAATTTACGTTCTAGCTTTTGTGAAGTCCATCCCTCTGACTGAGATAAATAGCCAATCTTTGCATTGCCGAAGTCATGTCGAGCAGAATGTTCATCATAAAACATAATATGGAAAATTGTTTTATACCCAAAATCATCCCAGTTACTTTCCTTAAGAAAGATTACATCTTTTCCACTTTGGGGAAACTGGTCGTTTTTGCTTAATACTACAAATCTGAGTGACATAGATACCTCTTATGAGATTGAGGCTGGACAACAGTGCCAGCCAGTATTGGATATATGCGATCACTGGCATTTTCTATCCTCAGTTCAAGAGCAATTACCACGTGACAAGCAGCATCATGACCAAATCGAGATAATATCCCACATTCAAATTACCACGCTTAACACACAGTTCAAGTTTTAAAAATAGCTATTCAAGTTTTTATTTTGGAGAATGAAAATTCACAGATAAACAAACCGACATCACTAACTGACGGTTGTATCTAATTCTGGGGGCAGGTCATATCCTCATGCCATGAAACGAAGAACTCGCTACACGCCAGAACACAAGGCGATTATCTGGGACAGATATAAACAAGGTGATTTCCTGCATGATATGCCCAGGATGTTCGACAAATTTCACTCTTCTATTATGCTGACTATCCACCAGACTATAATTTACTCATTCACATGAACACTACCCCGAAGCTTAGCGTTTCCTCAAAACGTTCATAGGAGCCCTTTCTGTGGAGTGTTCGTACACGCCAGAAGTAGAACGACCGAATATCTTGGTTTGGCACATCGGGTATCTCTCGATAGGCTTTACCTTTAGAAACAAGAACCGTGCCGCAGCTTCCATCGAACTGCATTGGGCGAACTGGGCCCCAGCCCGCATTCCAGTAATAAAGGTCGGCGACAACCTCATTATCTAATTTCAACTCCAATTGCCCGTTACGAGGAACGATCTCGATCAGTTCATGGCCAGGCATAGTGGGCAATAACAGTCGTCCTGGGTACAGATCATGTTGGAGGTAACCCAAACGGTCCATACCGATCGGCATAGCTAGAGGCCAAGCTCTACTCCTACTGTCCACTACAGAGTAAAGGGCTGGTGACATCAAGACGGTCATCGTACTTAGCGGCTCTGAAGCATAGCTCTGAAGCATTTGTCCGTTACTCCAAAAGTCTTTCAAATGCTCGGCTAAACTCTCATCCTTGATGCAACCGCCTACCACCTGACTCCAGCGGACGATCGATACCTCTACACAGCGCTCAGTTGACATTACGATGGGCGACGTGAAGGCTATCAGCTCGTCTCCGGGATCTTCGATTGAGGCTTGTTCAATTAGACTGCGTACAGCTGCACCTATTGCCTCGTGGTCACCATCGAAATCATTTACGCAGGGAAACCAAGACGGACGTCGAGGTCTGAGCAACGCAAACGTTGGGTGTACAGGCAATGCCAGCAGAGTCATTTCTTCCGCCAATTCTGAAGGCATGCTCCAGAGCTCTTCTGCAACCGACAATGTGCGGAGATAGGCGGAGATCATCCTTATGGCAGCCCTGGAATAGATGTGGCCAATGAACCCGTCACCAAGTGGCCTAACAAAATGCCAATGGTCACCCTGAAAAGGAGCATCTGGATAGACATTGCTGTTTACTGACCACTCGAATGCTATCTGACGAACGAATGGGAAGCCGCTATCACGCTCAAGGTTAACCATAGTGGTGTGAAAAATCCGTGGAAGATCCGTTCCTTGAACACCGTTAAAATCCTGTGGAATAGCGAAGTTTTCAGTCACCTCTTCCAGACCAGTTATAGAGGGCTCAGCCTGTAGGCCAAGGCTTTCCAGCAATAGATCAGAGAGGATGGAGGGTTTAGGAATGCTTTGCGCCAATTTCTGGCTCGCCTTGTAACGATGCATCTGCGCCGCTATCCAGAAGACACAGAGTGTCTCCACCACTTCTGCCTCAAGCTTACGCGAGTTCAGAAACCTAAGTAACGCAGCCTCCGTTGTAGCTTTCGATGCCGATTCACCCAGCCGGGCGGCAAGTTCCTGCATGGTCCACCATCTTGTAGCAGTTGATGGCCAGCCGAGTCTGGTGATTAGAATACTTAGGTCGTCCATCATTTTCCTATTGTCATCGAAGCATCAAGTTCTGTCGCCCAACGCGGGCGTTCCAGCGGCAAAGTTCGGGTGTCTTCACGCACGCAGTTGACCATCATTTCGGCAAATTTCACGGCATCTGCTACACGCCTCTGCTGCACATAGAAATAGACCATCAGCTCCGTCGGTGCTACACGCGGTGGCTCTGGCTCACTGAACAAGCCGTAGGTAGTAGCAGCAACGAACTCATCGCAACGGCTCGGGAAGTACTTCACTACCATGTCAAACCTCTTACATGTATCTTCCTCTCTCTCCACAAAACTCATCCACCCGCCATTTCGAATCTGCGCCTGGACAAGATATTTCCACGCAGCTTTCGAGCCGCTCAACCTGCGTTTGGTCTCAAAGGCAAGGTCAGAAAGATCAAAGATGCCCTTTTGCCGCCCCTCGTCTGACTGCAGCAAACCATCCAGAACCGCGAGTAAGCGTTTACCCTGCCCGGAGCGATCCCAGTGCTCATACCAAGCCCGAAGCAGTCTCTTCTTTTCGTTGTAGCTTGTTGACAGACTTACTAGCAACTGATCAAGTTGCTCTGGGGCAAAAGTGGTAACATCGCCAGTGTACGGATTGTTGTCGTTATCGTTGCTAGACGACTCAGTGCCCTGCAGCACACCAATGTCCCACCCGACATGCTCCCTAAGAACACGTAGCTGTCCCGCGGCACCATCCTCACCATCGCGTTCAAGCTGTATTAACGCGTCCTTAACTTCGGGATGAACTCCCGTACGCATGAGCGCATCCAGCGGCCAGCCATCCTTGACGCCCTGTTGCACATATACCCGCAAACTGTTCTCTGCTTGCGACCATTCACCTGCGTGCGTATGTTCCCCGTATTTTACGACCAAAGCCATCGGGCTGAGTTTTGCCAGCAGATGGTCCGCAACTTCAAGTAGGTGCCTCGTGCCTTTCCCGTCTGTGTAGTCCAGCACGTGATGGATTTGTGGTGAAAGTAGGCTGAGTAGCCGTCGAGCATCATCTGGTGATGCATCTACTAGGTAGCCAATAGCATCGAGCGTGTTACTCAACGTGGGATCTTTACGGTGCCCATAGCCGGTCGTTAGTTCCCAGACCTGTTTGCAGAGCTCTTGTGCGCTGACGTTTAATCCATGGGCCAAAGTGATGCCACATAACTGAAGAGGCGTCTGTAGATGCACGCTGGTCTCCTCGCGGATATCTGCATCCAGCATGACGCGTTGAGAATGGACGAAAGCTGCGGCCGCCTCATCACTCATCCTTGTCAGCAATCCTGCTGCGTACTGAGTGCGGAAAGATGCACTGTCAAACCACTCGGATGTGGCTGCCGCTGCTAGGGTTGACTCAGTAAGAGCCACATCGTCACGATTGAAGAGCAAGCAGCTTCCAAGCCGAATATCGCAAGCAACACGATGCAATCCTGCCCGGAAGTCCTCTGCTGCTGAACTCATATGGTGATCTTGCCTGAACTGTCGGAACTTGACCGGTTTGAGGAGATTGAATAGCTCATGAAAATCCACAAATTTCCCTTGCCACCAACGCTCTGCAACCTGAGCTGCAATCTCTGAGAGAGCATTAAGGAAATGACTGATGTTCTCCCTTTCCTCGTAACTGGGTGCTCGTACGAACTCGAAGGCGATTTGATCCTCAGCTTTCATGCACAGGCTCAGGTGCACACCGCTGAAGAACCAATGGTGTACCAGCGTGTTTAGATTGTCTTTATGCTCGTAGTAGTTTCCCTTGAGCCACTCGACTGGAATAGCCTCATCTAATGGCTTCGAAGTCCGCTTACAGGCCGCTTCCATCGCCGCAACAAAGGGGGTTCGCATCAGCTTGCTGAAGTCATCGTGGTCGACGATACTTACTCCGGCCGTTGCAGCCGCACGAATGCAGAAGTCACTTAGAACACTCATGTCCGAATCAGGCAGAAGCGAAACAGCCGCTTCCATCAAGTCATCCAGACAACCATCCTGAACCAGCATTCGGGCTCTGGACATCCATACTATTTGGCTGCTTTCTCGAACTAACTGGATAAAAGCTTCTTGGGTCGCCCCAATGGCACCAAGGCTTGTGAACGCATCGACCAGAAACTGGAATTCGTCAGCCCCCGCGTTGGTTGAATACCGATTGGAGAAGCGGCTAAGGCTTCTAAAACGACGCAGAGCCTCTTCACCACAGGTCTCTGCCTGCACAGTTTGGCCACGTGCCCACAAGGCTAAACCGAGCGCTGCTAAGTCCAAAATATCCGTTTCGTGCCGAGATGCCATGGCTTCTTGGACGACCCCTGCATTGGCTGTCAGCGTCAGGGTAAATGACACAAGCCGGGCTATGTCGTCACTCTGCATCTGAAATTCACTGCCGCCCACCATCCGGGATTGCAGGTGTGCGAGTCGATATGCGTCCGCAAATGCGTTTGTCTCCAGCGCAGCGACCAGTGCCTCGGATAGCAGCGTGTCAAAGAGCGATTCGGGATAGCCTTCCTCTAAACGAAGCATGACCCAGTCACGAGTTAATCCAGTAATGAGATTTTCAGGATTACCCAGCCTTGCCTGGACCGTCCAGAGCCAGTTAACGCGAAGAGAAGGTGGCGCCTCAGTTTCCAACCAGACAGCCACAGCTGGCATCAGGTTCTTGATGCGCTCGTCGTAGTCAGATGCCGAGCGCACAAAAACCGCCAGACTCTCATGGAAGACTTTCAGACCTGCAGCCGATGAGTGCAGTAGATGTTCCACTCTGGCGACATCTGGCTGCGGAGTGCCCCTTTTCGCGGTGATCTCCAGAAAAGCTGTTTTAGGCCAAAAAAAGGGAAACGCACATACTAATCGCAACGTATCTTTGAGGCTTGGCGGCAACTCTCCCCACAGCGATGCATAGTAGAATTTTGCCTCTCTGGTCATATCACCCTGTAGCCGCTCGATATTCCAGCTATCCAGCTCGCGACCGGCGTGCTCAAGTTCAGCCGTGGCATAAATGACGTGTAGCGGATGGCCGTTGGTCTTCTTGCGAAGTGCGGTCGCAGCTTCCTGTAGCTGGCGTTCTATCTGCTCCTCATTGATGAACCGAATCAATAGTCTGCCTTCGTCAACCGACTTGTGAAGATAGGACAGGATGGCGTTCTCGGACATCGCCGGCAATGTTCGCCAACTAGCTTTAGGTGCTACTGACAAGAGATCCTTGGGAAGTTGAGCGTCGTCGACCGGCTGTGTGCCTACCAACAGAACCATGTTATCCGGGCAGGGAATAATTTGGGTGAACACATCATCCAGCGGTCGTTTGTCTGCGTAGTTAATTCGCCAGACATGGTCCAGACCGTCCAGAATCAGTACGAATGGCTTGTCCTGATTCTTGTAGTAGGTTGCGCACGCTTCCAGGAGGCCTCGCAGGTTGCTGCCAGGCGCATGAACCTCTGGATGTAAACGTTTGACCTGAGCCTCGATCGATTGCTCAACCACGTAGCTGCTCACGCGGTCTCGTCCCCGTTCGGTGGTCGAAAGGAAGTAGTGGTGCCGCACTGTGGGAACCCCAGACTCAGCAAGCACTTCGCACAGCGCGCTCAAGTATGTGCTCTTCCCACGACCAGGCGGTCCTGTGAGCACGATTGCCTGCCCGGCACCGGCAAGCGTGTCGCGTGTAAACTCGCTGTGGAACGTCTCGTCGGGTACCTCATATCCGAGGGGTACAACAAAATCTTCCGGTAGGGGGGCTGGCGGAATTGCCCGCAGAATAGCGCGGACTTGCTCCAGAGAAATCCACCCTTCTGGCAATGGGAAGTTTTTCTGAATCGACCAGTTCAAGGCGACGTTTTTTAAGTTCGCAACTCCCTCTGGTGTGCCGTGCAAGCGCAGTCGCGCATCGATCTCGTGTTCAAGTGATTCGAAACTCTTATCGCTGTGAACAATTTGCAACTGCTTGAAAAAGACTTCGCATTTCTTTTCGTCGCCGAGTTCGGCGATAACCTCTAATCGCCGTGGCTCTGGAACTTTGGATAAGTCGATTTTTCCATCAGTCAGGCAAGACTCAATGTCGGCATCTGGTCGGCGATTGGTCTTCAACGATAGCTCTCCGACGCGAGCAGAATCCAATTTAACAAAAGCATCAAACCACTTACGCAGCATCGACCTCGATCGTGCAGTCTTTCCGGTCCTCTCCAATATCCACGCCCAATTCAGAGAGTGCTCGGCAGGATTCGGAGTATATTTTACCTGCTGGAGGTCAACGAGATCGTTAGGGCGTTCGGCGACGATATCATCCAGCCCGGTCGGAGCAACAGCCTCGTCGTCGCACTCAAACTTCACTCGGGTATAGCGTGTCGGCGCATCTAGCCAGTCACACAGCAGTTTCAGCCCCTGCCTGTTCTGATAGACATAGCCTGCAGCAGTGATCGCAGTGTTTTTGATTTCTTCAGACATTAAAGGGCCACCTGTAATCTGGATACGCTATCACCGCTCTAGTAGCTGGCCTGCTCTCTGTTTCTGAATGGACAAGACATCGATTCAGGTGCACGCTTTTCAGATGTTTGAGCTGGCAGCTAAAAATTGCATGACGGTTATGCAGAATACTTCATTTTATGATGTAGTTATCGCACATGCACGCCCAATTCCTGTGGATAAACTCGGTGAGAGCCGGTTCTTCATCGAAGAGCAGGGAATTGACGTGGCTTTTCGTCAGAGAGCTATGGTTTCACTGAATTGGAGTTAAATTAAACAACAAAATATATTGGGTACGGCACACCTAAATTATCAACCACTTCAAATGCTTCCAAGAATCGTTAGACAAGCCTCTTGATCCATTTGCACATTCAGTAATACTGTATATAAATACAGTTACTCAGGATCGACATCATGCAGTTCATTCGACCAACCGAAGCTTCTCAACTAGTCATGCTTCCTCTTTTCTCCGAGAAAGTGCCCTGCGGCTTTCCTAGCCCAGCGCAGGACTATGTTGAGGATAGACTCGATCTCAACAAATTATTGATAAGACATCCGAGTGCCACTTACTTCATAAAAGTTAGTGGGGAGTCTATGCATGGTGCCGGCATCAGTGATGGGGATCTTTTAGTGGTTGATCGTTCGCTTTCGGCTGAACATGGTGATATTGTTATTGCTGCTGTTTCAGGTGAATTCACCGTGAAAGAACTTCGCACTCATCCTTATCTACAACTAGTACCTCATAACAATAATTATTCTTCGATTTCATTTCAAAATGCAGACGAATTAGAAATATTCGGAGTAGTGACTTTTAATATTAAGGCGCATAAGTAATTATGTTTGCTCTCGTTGATGTAAATAGTTTTTATACTTCGTGTGAAACTGTTTTTCGGCCAGACTTACAGGGGAAGCCTATTGTCGTTGTTTCAAATAACGATGGCTGTATTATTTCTCGTTCAGCTGAAGCAAAATCTCTCGGTATAAAAATGGGTGAGCCATTTTTTAAAATTAAAAAAAGTACATATAATTCTAAGGTTTATGTATTCAGTTCTAATTATTCTCTTTATGCCGATCTAAGTGAGAGAGTTATGCAAACGCTAACTGACATGTCTCCTTCGGTTGAAATTTATTCAATAGACGAAGCCTTCGTTAACATATCTGGCTTTGTAAATTACATGCCCCTTAATTCCTTTGGCCATGAAATAAGAAATAGAGTATTAAAAAATACAGGCTTGACTGTGGGGGTAGGTATTGCACAAACAAAGACATTAGCAAAGCTAGCTAACCATGCAGCCAAGAAATGGCGAGGCACTGGTGGTGTTGTCGATTTATCGAATATTGACCGACAGCGCAGATTACTGGCACTTATCCCTGTTGAGGATGTTTGGGGCATTGGTAGGCGAATTAGTAAAAAACTTAATTTAATGGGTGTTAATACAGCACTTGACCTGGCTGAAAGTTCATTGTGGGTAATAAGAAAGCATTTCAATGTTATGCTTGAAAGAACCGTTCGAGAACTTCGTGGTGAACAATGTCTTGAACTGGAAGAGTTTTCCCCAACAAAACAACAGATCATCTGCAGTAGATCTTTTGGCAATCGCATAACGCAGTACTCAGATATGCACCAGGCCATTTGTGCCTATGCTGAACGGGCGTCAGAAAAATTACGTAGTGAGCACCAATTCTGCCGTTTCGTTAGTGTTTTTCTTCGTACCAGCCCACACGCAGATAATGAAATATACTATGGGAATCAAGCATCCATGAAGCTATTGACCCCTTCTAATGATACACGTGACATTATCAATTCTGCTACGAATTCCCTGAAGAGGATATGGATTGATGGCCATCGGTATATGAAGGCTGGTGTTATGCTGGCTGATTTTTTCAGTAATGGCGTGGCTCAGCTAAATTTATTTGATGATAATGCCCCACGAAAAAATAGTGCAGCATTAATGGAGGCTATCGATAAGTTTAATCACTCTGGCAAAGGAAAAATCTGGTTTGCAGGTCAGGGCATCGAAAAGTCCTGGGCAATGAAACGTGAGATGCTTTCTCCCGCTTATACGACCCGATATTCAGACTTACCAGTGGCGAAATGAAATTGTTTTCACCAGTCCCCCATTCATTAATAAACCGCGATTTGCGTCCTGATAATGTCTTGTATTATAAGCGTAAAGATGAATTATATCGAAATGAATTTTCCGACTGGAAGAGTAGACTAATATCCCGTGTGGTAGTGATGGCTGGCAGCGCTTCAGCTGGGTTATCAATCTGGTACTGAGTATGAACCAGCATGGAAAGTGCTAGGGTAATGCCGGGGTCGAATAATTCTTCTGCTCATTCAAAAAGAACTGATTAGCTAGTGGAATTCAGATCATCTACGTTGGTTCATTTGTCAGTATGAGGCCTGATGACAGGGAATGTGTTCAAAGAATTTGTGTACATTCAATAGTAGAGTTAAGATAGGCGAAGCATCCCGCCTTCGGGTTGCTACTTACCAAAAATACCAAAGCGGGGCGCTACCCCCGCTTTTTTTGTTTCTGACCATTCCTCTGCTACTGACATGAGTCCTGCAAAAACATGGATCACTGAATTAGTATTTTGGCCTGTACAATGCCAGTAGCGAAAGTTAGCTCGGTATATTTAATCCCCCCGGTTTTTGATTGCATGTCTAAAAGTCTACATCCAGATGAAATTCACTTATGCTTGATCAAAGACGGCTCCAGTGTGGATAGCTTCACCTTCAAAAAGATCAAGTTGACGTATGTGAGCCTCCGCATGCTCAGGATTGACGGTAAAAAGAACAACCGCAAGGTCTTTTAAGGCTCTTGTGCAACTCACATAGAAAAGTCGACGTGTTCGATCCATAGTTGTTTCTTCATCGGCATCCATATGTTTCTGGTCGTTATCTGATGGTTCCTCAAGACCGAGGTATTTTTCGTAGGAAAATTGGAAATGGTTACTTTCGGCGTCATCCAGAACAACAAGCACCCTATCGAACTCAGCACCTTTTATACCCTGCTGAGTCCAAAAGGGAGAACGTTCCGAAATGTAGGTATGGTATGGCAAAAGCTGGCTTGCGGGGCATCCCAAGAAAGCATCCATTGAGGTCATTTCCTTATCAGTTTCACCATCTTCTTGAACATCGTCGTCATTGTTCTCGCCAGCTTCTGGTCCAGGCTGAACAGGAAGAACTGCATTTGGATCCAGATAAGATACCAATCTAGAGTCAAGGACTAGTAAATCGGAGGAGTTTACTTGTTTGAGTAGATCGCCAATTGTTGCACCGGAATTCCCCACTATGCCTGCAGTGATGGAAGTAACAAGCTCGCTGAGTACCTTAAGGCGATCCGCCACATTCACCTCGGCAAGAGACTCTTTATCAAGAAGAAGTGAATGTTCTCGGATTAATCGCATCACTTCAAGTTGTTGGCCATTCGTATGAGCGATAGCGATCGGTATCAAAAATTTTACACACGGCGAAAGAGGCCATGTAGAGCCATCTAAAAAACCATCTTTGAATGCTGATGGAGCCTTAGAATTGAGTGCCGCGTATAGGTCCCCAAATCCTAAACGCTTTGCGGCCATCTGGTGGACAATGACGAGAAGCTTTACTCGCGCTTGGTCATCATCGCCTGGTCGCCAATAATCGTCTCCGGTGCGTGTCGCCATCCATTCACGTACACGAGCGAGATTGGCGTCCCGTGTCTCATCTGCAGGCAAAATAAAAAGATGTGCTGAACCTTCTGGGGTGGGAATGATACCTTCTGGACCTAGACGTTGGCCTGGGGTTTGAACGAGGTCATCACCATCACGGCGAATAGCATTCGCGAGGTTTAAGACCTTAGTTGAGCACCGGAAATTTTCAGGTTTCGGAATGTCAATCCAAGTAGGTTCTGCTTCAACTTGCCCGGTTCCTGTAACGTATATCCGTTGCATCGGATCGCCAAAGAAACCAAGGCAGAATGTGACCCCGGGTTCACGCTCGACGGCCTTCAAAGCCTGCACGACCCCAGGGGTAGTGTCTTGGCTCTCGTCCACAAAGACGAACGGAAACTGGCGTGCGAGAAGGGTTCGGAAGAGAGGGCGCTCGGAAATAAGGTAGGTGACGAGTTTCAGAATGTCGTCATGACCAAGAATACCCTTTGCGTAGTTGCTACCTGTTCCGTATCGGAACCCTTTTACTGTAGCTATCCGCTCTGACTGTCGGCGGAGGCGCTCCAAATCTCGGGCGTCTTTATCCTTCGTACGCTGTTGAACTCTGGGGCCATAGGTTGAGCGTTTTTCTTCAAGTACATCAATTTTTTCCACTATACGCCCGGATACCCAGATACGAATATCGTTTTGGAATGGTTTAGCTAGCAGCCACATAAAGCTGTGGATCGTTGAGACGTGAACCAGAGGATCACTACCAACGTCCCTCCAAATCTCTCCGGCAGCAATCTCAGTATAGGTAATACAAGCAACACGCTGGCGGGTTTTCTTGAGATTATCCCCATGTATTTGGATGACCGATGACAAGCCTTTAATAAGCGAGGTAGTTTTTCCTGAACCAGCACCGGCCTTCATAATGAAGCTACGTGGTGGAACATTTCTCAGGCAGTTCCGTAGGTCCATGTCCGCCTGGGTGTCGGGCTTATTTGCTCGGCTACTCATTGCCCACCTCTCATCACAACATCTTCTTCGGCGATAAGTTCGGGCGGCACGGTTTCGAGTTCGATCCGTATTTCGTCTTTCAGCCAGATAAGTCCATCACGGATATAAGCCGGTACATGCCACGCTTGCTCGTCTTCGGTGAGAACTGCAAGTGCAAACTTTGTTTTATCAAAACTCTTTCGCGAAACCTTTTTATGAAGGCCTTCAGCAAGAGTAGCAGGGCTAACGGCTCCTCCTTTCACAATCAAACCTAAAGGCTTTCTCGCAATAGCTTGGGACCAGTCCGGATTTTCGAGGCCGAAATCTTCTTCAAGCGTACGCCCGCACAGGATTTCGGTGGCTTCGTTCCAGGTAATAGCCCGCTCAGTCTGATAGGCAACGCGAACCTTCGCATCGTTTTCGAATACGTGAGTTTTCTCCGCTTCAGTTGCGTTGCGCAAGTCTTCGATGGTGAGCTTCCTCGGAAGCCATTTGATAAGAGTTTGGTTCGACGTTGCGGCGCCCGGGGTACTTGGTAAACAGGCCTTGCCATATTTCTTCTTCGGTGCAGGAACCATCGGTTCATCGATTGGATCTTGTCCATTGTCCTGGGTCTGGCCTGCAGCATCGTCTTCCGTGTCGGCTGGAACTTCAAATTCTTCGAGTTCTTCCTCCTCCTCAGCATCGTCAACCACCTGAGCTTTAAGAGCAACACTATCAATATCAGTAATGATCAGCGTAGTCAGACCGAGAAACTCGATGAGTGACTGGAAACGGTGCCCAAAGGCACCGCCAACCTCTAAGACGCAAAGGCAAGCTGAACGGAGAGTTTTCGCGCTCTTTCTAATCATGACAGGGAGGAGCAATCTTTCAACGTTACCTTCAACGAGAATAGCGGCATCTGAAAAAAATAGATCACAATGTGTCAGCTTCAGATATCGTTCTAAAAAATCGCGATCACCTGGTTGAGATTGGTAGAACGCCGATAGATTCAGCACTTCTGTTACCTGTGTGGTGCCAGTCTTTTTGCGTCGGAAATAGCGAATCGGCTTGAATCCTCGTTCATAAAGGATGTGCGGCGAATGAGTCGTGATGACCATCTGACTGCCAAAAATGCTTCCGTCGTCGCCCTCTATATTCAGAAGCTCAAGAATATTGCGGATGAATACCTGTTGGAGTTGAGCGTGTAAATGAGCCTCTGGTTCTTCCACAAAAAGCAGATGCAATGGCGGGCGATTTTCCATCGTCGCCCACCTCGCTTGGGAGTCTAGAATCTCTACAACCATGTAGATCAAATTTTTGAATCCAAGTCCGTTATAACTGTCAGGAAGGGTGGCGGTGTCTTCACCATCGCCGATCTGATAATGAACCCGTGCGTCCTGGCTCATGACGTGGGCGGGGTCCAGTGCTGACATTATCTTAAGCCGCGGGTTATTGACGCCTGGATAGCCAAGCTTGGCAAGCCGATCCAGCATCGGTTTAAATACGCCATCCAGGTGAAGGTTGAGCGCTTGCTCAGAGTCGAATAACGCCTTAAGGGCTATGTGATCGTCTTGTCTCTGATTAAGGTTTCGCTTGTAGAAACGGCTTAAGCGTTTCGACAAGTCTTCTGATCTTCCTCCGGCTTCTGGATTAGGATCAGCAAGGTGTCGTTGAGCCCCTAAATTGTCGATGTGAATAAGAGATTTTAGAATCGTTCCGCCACCAGGTTCCCCACCTAATTCATCTGGAACGTAATTGCCAATCTCACGGAAGGTCTCATCAAATTGTGAGCGATCCAAAATGAAGTAGCGCAACTCATATTCGCTTTTGAGCTCTCGCTGGAGATAGTCTGTCATGGAGCGAGGCCATGGAGTATATTGCGAACCTGGCGGCAGTTCTGCTGCTTGTGCAGTTCCTCTTGCTTTAGCTTCCTGGAAGTTTTGAATGAGGGTAGTAGTGCTTTTCGCAGTCAGAGAAACTCGTATACCGACCTTGGTACCTTCCCACGCTGTACTCGGAAGTAAAGGAATCACTAGATATAGGTCTGGTGCTGCAACCTCGAACCAAAGATCGAGATCTATGCTTGGAAGGGAGAAACCTTCGGGTATTGGATCAGCCAAATTGATATTTCCAGCCTCATCGAAACTTTTCCAACATGAGGAACTGAAATCGTAGAGACTGAAACGTTCCCTCCCTCCCGTAACGAATGTATGAATCGCTTGAGTCGCTGAGGTTTTTCCGCTGTTATTCGATCCTACGAATATTGATATATCGTCAGCCAGCTCAATATGAGCATCCTGTAGACGTCGGTAGTTCTTGAGGCGATACGAGTGAAGATGCACGAAAAACCCTCCGTTGTTTTTTAAAATTCACAGCAAACCATATCACTGATATATAAGTAGTATCTTCTAAAACTCCGCTATTTAAAGCCCGGCAACCTCACATTCCCGAGGAAGAATATCGCCAGACTGCAATATATCTGATGACTACAACTAATTACGGGATTTGGACGAAATGGAAACAACATCCCCATTACCTTTTGCCTTCAACTCGGCCATTTCGAACAACAGGCGTTGATTTACAGAAGCAATCTGGGTCAGCTCCTTTAAAAGTTGGTCATTCTCTGCACGGAGCACCCGGTTCTTCTCCTTTTCAATCATCAGCGCCTGATGTTTCGAATCACGCTGGGCGCGAACTGACCTACCCATGAGGATGCGGATTCTCTCCGCCACCGCTGGGTAGGTGTTATGAATGAGTCCTGGTGTAACGCCCGCTGCTCGGGCAACCAAAGTGATGGAAATCTTTTTGTTACCTTCTACAAGGCCATTAATGACTTTCTCAAGAACATCTAGTGTCTTTGACCGCGAACGGGCCGGAGTCTGCCGCTTAATGGATTTCATTGCCATTCCCAGCCTCGTCGGTATTGTCATTGATGGGAGACAGACCTAAGCTCGTGATGACATCCAATGCGACCTGCAAATCGCGTTCTGCTCGCTGTTTTACAGCAGGACCTGCATCCTCGATTTTGAGCAGCTCCTGCTGTTGTGAGTATATGTCCTGCCACGTTCCAGCGAAAAACTCATCAATCACCGCGTTTTTGCATGTTGGACAGCGTGTAGCCTCGTATAGCCCAGCCCCGCCACAGCCCCGCTCTGTTGCAATACACCAGCCATGTCCAGTAGCACGAATGTTCGCATGTGGGGCAGTTTGGGCAAGCAATGCGGCCCTGTCTTTGACTGGAATAGCTCGCATCTTGACTATTTTTTCACCTGCACCACCTGCTAAGGGCCGCTCATCAAGCCATGATTCGATCAAATCAATTTTGTATTCTGTCATCTGCTGTAAGATTTCATCAAAAAGTGCCAAGTCTTGCTGAGGGTTAGACGCGTACAGTTGGGTCATGTTCATGCTACTGTGTTTAAACTGCCACTTGAGAAAAATAAGCGAAGTTCTTCCCATACGGGACTCCACAAAGCACCTTGCATATGTTCTTCTGCATTGATGTGTCTTTAACGGCCAATCACTTCCAGCAGCTTTAGCTAAACGGCCAAATGCAACATTAGAACCTTGGCCGCTAAGCGCTTCAACGTGATAGCCTTCCTTAATTTTTCCTCCTTGGCTGTTTCGTCCCAGAAATAGTTTCTTCGAATCCTTTCGAGCTTTTTCGAGCCTAAGAATGTGTTCGGTTGAATTCGAGCAATTCTGATTTTTTGCAAGCAACCTAATCTCTTGCTCCAACTCCTTTCTGATAGGCGCGGAATATCTTGCTAAAAGATTTAGTGCTTCAAATGTCAGTTTCGGCACAAGATACTCGACTAGCCCTTTGCCTGTTTTATGCTCTATTGTAGCTACCCAGTAAAAGGTGATGCCATTCTTTAACTCCTTACGCCAAGCACCGACCTCAATTCCAATAGCTTCGTCATTGCGCATACCGCTAGTGATTGAAACTATATATAGTACAGCGTCTCTACAACGAATTGACATCTGTTCATCGCTAGGATGATATCCAATGCCACTGACAGCCAACTCAGCCTTCATATCTTGGACAATTTTTTCACAATAATTGAAGATTTTGGATTGTTCATCCGGAGGAATAATATCCGTTCGCCCAACGTTTTTATTTTCTGCATCTAACCCTTTTATATTGGCAATCCCACAAATACGCCACAATGTTGAACTCCCCCAGGGATAATTTTTGAGGGGGAACATCATATCGTTAGAGAATACCCAGAGAAAATCAATAATCCGTAATCGGCCATACAGCGGAAGAGGCCTTAATTTCAACTCACTTTTGCAATAATGAACGTAATTGCTGATATGGATTGGAATGATCTCTGCAAAATTTGAAACGCCCAAATTATTAAGCCAGCGAATAAAAGGCATCACGCTGGCAACAGCAAAAACGGTGATACCCCGTGCGATAGGTGGTTTAGACCCAGGCATTCCTCTCTTAAACCAAGCATAAGCAACAGCTTTACTGTCATCAATGAGCGCCCGAGGCATGCTCATATCCCAGTTGATAAATTTATAAGAATGAGAAACGTTTGCCTGATCAAAAAACGGGCGTAGATCCCACTGCGAATCGCCAAACCGACTAAGAACCAGCGTTTCACTATCTTCATTAACAATAGCACTGATGACGATTGCATCCCGCTCTGCAGAACTTAGTCCATTAGCTGTAGCTGGCTGGGAGATGAGGACATCATATGCCTGCAACATGGCACTAGCGCTTCTTGTGCTCATATTTAACCACCTAGTTTTTTCTTCATGAACTCGATCTTTTTACTCCAGAACAAGTGTGGAGAGGATTCAGCTTTAGTCTTTGCTTGCAAGACCAACGCAAGATCGAACTTTCGGGAGGTAAAATCATCTATCAACTGAATAAAATTAAACTGCCGCCTGCGCCATGCGTCCCACTCATCAGTAAGAAAGTATTTTATTTCGGCATATAAGAATTGTTGGTAGCTGAACAGCCGGTATAAATCCTCCAAAGTTCCTACAATTGCATAGCTAGGACAAGCAAGACAGTGAATGAACTCAGAACAATGATTGATGCCATCCATAGGCGCCAGACTGCCATAAAGACTGTCTTTGCAACCGCCTGATGGGGTCGGTGTAATGGTGGTGCCACGAAGTTTATCAGGGAAAGTCTCACCAATGAAAACCGCGCTCTCAGTCTTGATTTCATCGTTTATTTTCAAATAGTGATTATCTGCAACTTGTGGGGTATGTCCCATGATCGAAGACACTTCGATGATGTCCCCACCACTCAGTTTCCATAGGCGGCTTTCCATTGTTTTCCGCAGACGACTAAGAGTGACATTCAGTCTATTTCCTTGATCATCTTGGAGTGAATGACGCTCACAAATACTTTTGCTACACACGTATAAAGCACCGGGATTAAGAGCAACAATTTTGTTCTCACCCCCACGCTGTCCTGAGCGATATAACCATATATATGAACGAATCTCATCTGATGCCAGCTCCACAAGCGGTTTACTGATTGCAAGCGCCTTATTCAAGACTGCAACCCCATCAAGTGGAATGGAGCTATATTCATCCAGTAGATTTGTTTGACGTATTGTTTTGTTCTGCGCACCTTTGCCACGACGCTTGAGAGTGTTAATTAGTTTGAGATTTGGCAGAAAAGGATGTGGTGTTAAAGCGTCTCTCTCCATCTCTAATAATGGCGTTGTATTAAGACCGGACCTTGCAGCCGTGATTAGCAACAGCACTGTCATTTTCTCAGCTTCATTACCAAGAAACGTGCCTTTATAGATATCAATAAAATCGCATTTTAATGCACTAAGCAACCTCTGCATCTCACTCATGGTAAATGGATCAGCATCTTTTGTATTTTTCGCATTATTGGGGAACGGATTAGGCGGTAGGAGATCGTCAAGAACGTTTTCTATAAACCCATAATCCGCCAGAATAATAATTAGTGATTTGAAGCTTGTATAAAAATTCTTGGCCGTCGAGCCGTTTGGGTATTTAATTTTTAGCCAGGATATATAACGCTCCATGTCGCGTTTTGTCAGAGCACTTGGCGCAGTAGGTGGCGATTCAATTAGATTTGCACTTAAAAACTTCATAAAGTTTCTCAATCCTGTTACCGAATAGCCAATTAAAGTGGCGACAGAAAAATCCCCTCCTTGTAATAATGCCCTGATAACATGAATGCTTTGAATTGCCCAAGCGTCGAAACCCAGACCTAGGTATTGAGAATGATCAATCTGCCTATGGTTTCTCGGGTTTCTTGGCAAGTCAATTTTGATATTTTCAACGGCAGGTTCTAAATTTTTAGTGCCTGGTTGCAGATCTGCCTTATAGTTCTTTTGCTGAGCCAATATATTTACCTCAGTCATGATTAATGGAGGTGGCCATAAACATCATGTCAATTTCATCTTCATACGCAAGTACGGATTGAGCTTCCAGTTGATTGATAAGATGCAAATAGATCATCGTTGTTTGAACATCTGAATGACCCAGCCGATCTCTTACATACATTAGTGGCTCACCTTCAAATTCTTTAGTTTTTCGAAGGGCAAGCAAAGTATAAGTTCCATAGGTGTGACGCAGCATATGGGCACGCACATAGAAACCGCACTTACGTTCGTAGAACTTCATAATGTCTACGACAGCATCTTTTGAGTATTGCTTTCCTTCATTTGTCAGTAATAATGCGGTAACACTTCCATCACCCCTAGAATTACGCATCTCCCGTTGATGAAGGGAATAAGACCACATGTCTTCCATTAGCGACCAAGGCACATCAATGATTCTAGGTCGGTCATACTTAATTTGCATATCTGAAGGCTCAAGAGCAACGCTTATCATCTGCCCACGGCGCAGCCCATTCTTCAATCTGGGATTAAACACATATTTGAGAGGAAAAGACCTGGCTTCACAGGAGCGAAGTCCAGTTCGCACCATGAGGTGGAACAGTATCTGATGGCTTGGATCGGCATCTAAGGCAAGGCATACTTTGACTTGATCTTTGGTCAAAAATTTCATTAGACGCTTTCGCTCGCGGAGCATTATTGAAATTTTACTTCTTTCTTTCCCAGGCCGAGTTACATGGCTTAAAAGACCTGAGTGGGGAACAACATGAGTTTTTTTCTCACCAAAAGGCAGCACCTTTATTAGGTTGTTCAGCTTCGCCCACCGATAAAATCTCACAATCAACGCCAGACGGTTGTTAACAGTACGCGGATTAAGCGCTAGTTCGCCGATTGACCAATCTCTGTATCTCGAAAGAACGCTAAGGCCGTGAGCTGGGGTTTCATCGTTCCAGGCTAGCGTATTGGCTTCCAGGAAAGCGAAGTAGTCATACAAACGCCGACCGTATGCTTCCCAGGTCAGAGTGCTTAGTGATTCACCTGACTCGATGAGGATGTGCCAAAGAAAGGATTGTGCTGGCTGAACTGGCCACCCATCTGCTCCAATCAGCAATGGAAAGCCTTCGAAGGAGCGGTTAGCCAGAGTCAAATCTTGAGTTGCAAATACAAGCCTCATGTCACGCCCACGCCATCAAGAATAAGATGATGTGAACAGCATAGGATTAACTAACGTTTCTCACCACTCAGATCGTTATTTGAGAGCACCACCACCGGTTTACCGCTCAGGTCGGGCCGCCAGACGGTTTCACAACTGGTGTAAAACGAGTTCACGTCAACAAGGGCGAACATGATGATCTGGCCTCTTTCATAAATACTGTTTTTATATACAGTACTTCTGACATTTGAAATGATCAAGTGGCTTATGTGCCAGGGTAGAAAGACCAGAAAATAAAACGACCCTCGGCGCTGTGTCTATCAGCCCCACGCGCTATGTGATCCGCTTACCGGCGTAACGGGGCGGGTACGGTATACGAAGCCCATGCGCCCGCGCTCAACGGGCAGTTACAACATCTTCATGACGATGCGTTACAGCAGATCGCCTCTCTTGAGGGAGCATGACAAGAGACGACGCTGTCAGTGTGAAATTGTAGGTAAGGGCAGGGGGAACCAGACTCATGAGCCTCCTTGTCAACCCCGAAAATTAACAGGTCCGGCGTGCGCCACCATAAAGTTAATGCCTGTCGTGTCGATATATATTGAGCAACTTTGCCTCTTCCCTGGACCATAATATGCTCAAAAATATACGCGTCATCACCGGCATCATCATTGCCTTGTCGGTATTTTGTCTGCTTCAGCTAGTTACCGGCGGGCTTTTCTATTCTGCTGTCAATAATGACAGAGTGAACTTTCAGAACACGGGCATCCTTAGCGCACAGCAGGAAAATCTTGGCGATAGCGTCAATACGCTCATTAAAACACGCGTCACCGTTACCCGTGTTGCGATCCGCTTTTTAAAAAATCAACGCGATCCGGCATCGCTTGCCAGTATCGATAAGCTACTCACTACCGCCACTGAATCCCTCAATAAAGCCGAGGGGTACTTTAACAACTATAAAAATACACCGCGTGTCGCAGGGCAGGATGCCGGGTTAGCGAATGAAGTTTCGCAAAACATCACCAAAATGCACGACGTGTTGCAACAGTCCATCACCTTCCTGAAGGCAAACAACTACGAAGCCTATGGTAACCTGGATGCCCAACAGGCGCAGGATGATATGGACGCCAGCTATGCGAAATGGCGCACAGAAAACAATACCTTCCTGCAGGCCGCCGCACAGGAAAACCAGAGCAGCTTTACCAGTATGCAATGGACCCTGGGCGTAATTCTGCTGGTGGTGATCGCGGTCATGACGGTGATCTGGCTGGGGCTGCAACATCTGCTGCTCAAACCACTGCACAGCGTGATGGGACATATTCGCGCTATCGCCGACGGTGACCTGACGCAGACCATCTCCGCCGAAGGTCGCAATGAGATGAGCCAACTGGCCAGTGGCCTGCACGAGATGCAATCCTCGCTGGTCAAAACCGTGAGCGCGGTGCGTAACAGCTCCGATTCGATTTATACCGGTGCGAGTGAAATCTCTACCGGCAACAACGATCTCTCTTCCCGCACCGAACAACAGGCCTCGTCACTCGAAGAGACCGCCGCCAGTATGGAGCAGTTGACCGCGACGGTGAAACAGAACACCGATAACGCCCGTCAGGCTTCTAACCTGGCGAAAAATGCTTCCGACACCGCAGCACGCGGTGGCCGTGTGGTAAGTGATGTGGTACGCACCATGAGCGAGATCTCCAGCAGTTCGCAGCAGATAGCCCAGATAACCAGCGTGATCGACGCCATTGCTTTCCAGACCAATATCCTCGCCCTGAACGCCGCCGTTGAAGCCGCGCGAGCGGGTGAGCAGGGGCGTGGGTTTGCCGTGGTTGCCGGGGAAGTTCGCACACTGGCCAGCCGCAGTGCGCAGGCGGCAAAAGAGATCAAAGCGCTGATTGAAAACTCCGTTAACCGCGTCAATTCCGGTACCTCGCTGGTGGCCGAAGCGGGTAATACCATGCAAGAGATCGTTAATGCCGTAACGCGCGTAACCGATATTATGGGTGAAATCGCGTCTGCCTCGGACGAGCAGAGTAAAGGTATTGAGCAGGTGAGCCTCGCGGTATCGCAAATGGACAGCGTTACCCAGCAGAACGCCTCGCTGGTGCAGGAATCCGCTGCGGCCTCTGCCGCACTGGAAGAGCAGGCTGAACAACTGCGTCAGGCCGTCGCGGTCTTCCGCGTCAATGGTCACAGCACACTGTTGCAAAGCAAATCCGGTAAACCAACCATCGCCCCGCGCACGGCCGTTGCCTCCGCCGCACCTGCTGTTGGCGACGGTAACTGGGAAACGTTCTAAATTTATCCCGGCGGGTGACCTGCCGTTATGCCCTATCCCTTAAAGGAGATGCATGGCAGTAAACCGCACTGTTCTGGTCCCCTCTCTCCAAAGGAGAGAGGGGACAAACCGCGCCATCCCCACACTCACTCCTGTTTTAATTCCCGCAAAACCGACAACAGGTGCGTGGTCGACATCTCATTTTCCCCTTCTCGCCAGGCTAATCCTAACTCCCGCCACAATGCGGGCTTTAAAGGACGAACCGCGACGCGTTTATCAGCGGAGACGGGCGTGCCCGATTCAAGCGGCAACAGCGTGGCGCCATAACCTGCGCCCACCAGACTTTTTATCGCATCGTTGTAATCAAGTTTGATTCGCGGTACAGGCCGGTGTCCCGTTTTTGCAAGCCACTGATTTGTCAGTTGTGATAAGTGGGTGCCGGAACCATTCAGAATCAGCGGCTTTTCAATCAACCATTGAGGCGACACCACATCCGGCAGATCCCAGTTTGCAGGCAGAAAAGCGACAACAGGATCCCGCCGCCAGGCATCGATTTCCAGGCCATTACCCCGCAGTTGTGGGAGCGCAACAATACCAATATCGAGTGAACCGGATTTCAGTTGCTCAAGCGTTTGTTGAGACGTGAGTACGGTAATCTGTACATCGATATTCGGATGAAGCCGCGCCATTTTTTCAATAGCCTGTGGCAACAGATTGGCGATAGCCCCTGTAGACGCCCCCAGTCTGACCTGTCCGGTCAGGCCCTGCGCCTGGCGTGAGATATCGTCAAGGACATACGCGGCATCAGCGAGTAAGCGGCGTGCATGGGTAACCAGCTTTTCGCCAATCGCTGTCGGTCTGACGTTGCCTCGTGTACGGGAAAGCAATGTCGCCCCCACCCGGCTTTCAAGTTCGGAAATATGCAGGCTGACCGTTGGCGGCGACAAGTGCAGTCGTCCGGCAGCCTCATTGAAAGAGCGGGTATCGGCAATCGTTATCAGTGTGCGTAACTGATCAAGGTTAATCTCACGCATCAACATACCTCAGAAAAACTGAATTTGACGTAAAGATAATTCAACTTTACCCACACTAAAACCTGGCACAACATCAACGGCATAAAATTTTATCCGTGACCGGGAAAACACAATGACTAACGTATTTATCGACGGCGAACAGGGCACTACAGGCTTACAGATTCATGACCGCCTGCGCGGTCGCTCAGACATTACCTTGATGACGCTGCCTGTTTCGCATCGCAAGGACACACGCCTGCGGGCCGGGATGCTCAACAACTGCGATATCGCAATTCTGTGTTTGCCCGATGAGGCCGCTCGCGAAGCGGTAGCTTTGGTGGAAAACCCGCACGTGCGGATTATCGATGCCAGTTCAGCCCACAGGGTTACGCCCGGCTGGACATATGGTTTTCCTGAGATGAGTGCCGACCAGCCCGAACGTATCCGGGCGTCAACGCGCATTACGAACCCTGGCTGCTACCCAACGGGCGCGATTGGTCTTCTGCTCCCGCTGGTCAATGCCGGACTGTTGCCTGCCGATTACCCCCTTTCTATCCATGCTGTTTCCGGCTATTCGGGCGGGGGAAGGGCGGCGATAGAACAGTTCGAAGGCGAGCAGGCCGATTCGGCGCCCGCGTTTCAGGTCTATGGTTTGGGTCTCAGGCACAAACATGTTCCGGAGATTGCGCGCTACGCAGGCCTCTCTGTGCCGCCCGTCTTTATGCCTGCTTACGGCGCGTACCGTCAGGGGATTGTGCTGAGTGTGCCGCTCCAGCAACGCTTGCTGCCCAAAAATGCCAGTGCCGTGGCAATCCATGCCTGCCTTGCAGAGCATTACAGCCATAGCCAACATGTTAAGGTACTGCCTCATATAACAGCGGGTGATGTAGAGCGCATCAACCCGGAGCGCCTGAACGGTACTAATGACATGGAGCTTGGCGTTTTCTCAAACCCCGAAAATGGACAAGTACTGCTGACAGCCGTCTTCGATAACCTGGGCAAAGGGGCATCGGGTGCTGCCGTGCAAAACCTCAATTTGCTCCTCGATAACCATTAACACGCGGCCAGGGTGCCGGGCTTTTACGCCCGGCGCCAGCCCCCCGAGCGGACGCTAAGCCGAACATGACGATGTCTCATGTTGCAATGAAATTAACTCGCTTTCTCTCATCCAGATGCTCTGGCATAAATATGTATTATTAACTTATTGATAACATGAAAACTGCGGAATGAGACACCCGGTCGCTTAATAAAATAAGCCAGTTTTTATGTCAGAACTCAGGGTGCAAAATTACAATGAATAAAGATTTCACATTTACCATTAAAAGCAGTCGCTTCGACGAGAATTATAACCCCTCAGAAAATACCCGTATCACCACTAACTTCGCTAATTTGGCCAGAGGCGACAATCGTCAGGAGAATCTGCGTAATACGCTAGTGATGATTAATAACCGTTTCAATGCCCTGGCCTATTGGGATAACCCGCACGCCAATCGTTATTCTGTTGAACTTGACATTATCTCCGCTGAACTGAATATTGGCGATGAAGGCAATGACATTGCGTTTCCGGCAATTGAAATATTGAAAACGAATATCGTTGATAAAGAAACAAACGAACGCATAGAGGGCATTGTCGGGAATAATTTCTCGTCTTATGTGCGGGATTATGACTTTAGCGTATTGCTCTTAGAGCACAACAAAGGCCAGGGGACGTTCAGTATTCCGGATGATTTTGGCGACTTGCATGGCAAGTTATTTAAGCATTTCGTCAATTCCCATGCCTACAAAGAGAACTTCAAAAAGTCACCGGTGATCTGCCTGAGCGTGTCCAGTAAAGATATCTATCACCGCACGGGCAATCAGCACCCTGTATTAGGCATTGAATACCAGCCCAACGGCACGTCGCTGACGGAGCAGTATTTCAGCAAAATGGGCCTGCAGGTTCGCTATTTCATGCCGCAAAATAGCGTTGCGCCGCTGGCTTTTTATTTCTCGGGTGATTTGCTGCGCGATTACACCAGTCTTGAGCTTATCAGTACCATCAGCACGATGGAGACGTTCCAGAAGATTTATCGACCTGAAATCTATAATGCCAACGCTGTCGCCGGTCACTTTTATCAGCCAGACCTGAACCACCAGGATCATTCATTAACCAAAATTGTGTATGACCGGGAAGAGCGCAGCCAACTGGCTATTGAGCAGGGCAAATTTACTGAAGAACACTTTATTAAACCCTACAAAAATATTCTTGAACAATGGTCCGCTAACTTCGCTCTTTAATTAACCAGGATTAAAAGGTCATTTATTATGAAAACATTGCTTCCCACCTCAACGGCTGGCAGTTTACCCAAACCGTCCTGGCTTGCCGAGCCGGAAAAACTGTGGTCGCCCTGGAAATTACAAAATGAAGAGTTAATTGAGGGGAAAAAAGATGCCCTGAGTTTATCTCTCTACGATCAACTGCGGGCAGGGATTGATATTGTCAGCGATGGCGAACAAACGCGCCAACATTTTGTCACGACCTTTATTGAACACCTCAGCGGCGTTGATTTTGAAAAACGCGAGACGGTGAGAATTCGCAATCGCTACGATGCGAGTGTTCCGACCGTGGTAGGTGCGGTGGCGCGTCAAAAACCGGTTTTTGTTGACGATGCCAAGTTCTTACGGCAACTGACTAAACAGCCGATTAAATGGGCGTTGCCCGGGCCGATGACGATGATCGATACGCTCTATGATGCCCATTACAAAAGCCGCGAAAAACTCGCCTGGGAATTTGCAAAAATTCTCAATCAGGAAGCCAAAGAACTAGAGGCTGCGGGTGTCGATATTATCCAGTTTGATGAACCGGCTTTTAATGTTTTCTTCGACGAGGTGAACGACTGGGGTGTCGCCGCATTAGAAAGAGCCATTGAAGGGCTGAAATGCGAAACGGCGGTACACATCTGTTACGGCTATGGCATTAAGGCCAATACCGACTGGAAAAAGACACTGGGCTCTGAGTGGCGGCAATACGAAGAGGCGTTTCCCAAACTGCAAACATCGAATATCGATATCATTTCACTGGAATGCCATAACTCGCGTGTTCCCATGGATCTGCTGGAACTGATTCGCGGTAAGAAAGTGATGGTAGGGGCGATTGACGTGGCGACTTCGACCATCGAAACGCCTGAAGAGGTCGCCAGTACACTGCGTAAAGCTCTCCAGTTTGTTGATGCCGATAAGCTTTATCCTTCGACTAACTGTGGTATGACGCCGTTATCGCGTCGGGTCGCCAATGGTAAGCTCAACGCATTAAGTGCGGGTGCGGAAATTATCCGCCGGGAACTTGCGGGAAAATAACGTCACCCGTTATTGGTGAATTTAAAAAATACAGTCCGGGTCAGGTGAGGGCATAAATATCGTCCTTGACTGAATAACCGGACTATGCAATATCTGTGGTGGCCGCGCTAAAAGATGTAGCATGGCTACTATATCACTTTTTGATTGCTTAAATCTGCAAGCAGTATTTATATAATATATTTTTGTTATCCCGTTGTGATTGTTGTGCTTGCTCGCCGGATACTGATTTATTTAATGTCTCTCTTTGCGATAATAAACTGTTTTATATGTGATTTTTTCTTTATAAAATAAATAACATTCAAAACTATTTAACTTTACTTAATATTAAGTAAGTGTTCCTTAACTAAAATTTTATCTATTGCAGATATAAAGATAAGCCCACCGGCGCCGATAAAAATAAAACTGTATATGCGCTGACGAGGCTGAACATGACCATTCTTAAGAAATTGACCTTAATATTTATTTTTTCAATTGTGATAATGATCACCCTTGGTGGACTTAGTCTGAAAGCGCTCAACAACGCACAAAACAGATTCGAATATGTGACAACCAATAGTATGCCAAGCATCAGTAAACTCAGTGAGGCTTTGCTACACAGGGAAGAGGCGAGGCGTCAGATTCTCATGTCGTTGCTGGTAAACCAGATAGAAGTATTTGAAAAACACATAGGTACAGCAACCAGTGAGTTAAATAAAGTTCAGAGCATATTAAACGAATATCAATCAAAACTCGTTACAGACCAACATGATGGTGAATTAATTAAAAAAACTATCCGCGCGTTTGAAGACTATAAAGTAAAAGTGATGGACATGAAAAATGTCTATGAGAAAGAAGGTATTGATGCGGCGAGATTAATGGTATCCGATGGAGGAACTACGGCCACAGCTTCTGTGGCGCTTAGCGCGGCGATACAAGAAATGCTGGAATATAACTATAAAATCGCTGTTAATTATGCCGAAGAGAACCACAATCAATATCACGAAACAGTGTGGTTTTTGAGCATCATCATTATTGTTGCGGTGGCACTTATTGCCCTTTTCTCATGGCAAATCCTGACTTATCTGAAAAAAGGGTTACGTACTCTTCAGGAAAGCATGGCAACCATCAGCGATACGCTGAATCTCACCCTGCGATTAAATATTGATAAAAACGATGAGCTGGGTATTACTGCTAAAAGTTTTAACGGTCTGGTTGAAAAAATCAGAGGGGCATTATCAAGCGTAAAAGATGCAAGTAAAGAAGTCGATACCGCTGCGAATGAAATTGCGGTCAGTAACGACGACCTCTCTTCACGGACTGAATCTCAGGCCTCTTCTCTGGAGGAGACGGCGGCAAGCATGAATGAGTTGTCAGTTACCGTCAGTCACAACATGGATAACGCTAAACAAGCGAATGCGTATATTGGGCAGGTCCAGTCGATAGTCAATGAAAGCCACCAGGAACTCGGTGCGCTGAAAGGGTCTATTGACGATATTTCGTTATCCTCAAGCAAGATTGCAGAAATTACATCCATCATTGACGGCATCGCTTTTCAAACCAATATTCTTGCCCTTAACGCTGCGGTGGAAGCCGCGCGTGCCGGTGAGCAGGGTAAAGGGTTCGCCGTAGTGGCAGGGGAAGTGCGCTCTTTATCCCAGCGCTCCTCCGTTGCTGCCCGCGATATTCGCGACTTAATTGAAGAGGCGCTGAAAAATATCAACAAAGGCGTCGTGTATGCGGCAAGTGTGACAACGAAGATGAATAATGCGCTGGGAATGGTGGATGAAACGACACAGCTTATTAATCAGGTAAACCACTCTTCCGGCGAGCAGAGTTATGGTATCGAACAGGTCAATATTGCAGTAAGCCAAATGGAAGGTAACCTGCAACAGAACGCGGCGATGGTAGAGCAGATGGCCACTGCGGCAAACTCGTTAAGTCAGCAGGCCAGTACGCTCTTGAAAGAAGTTGAAGCGTTCCACCTGTAAAGGCCAGTTGATCTGCAATTTACCACCATAGCAGACCTGCATTATGCCCGTGTCGTGTCAGACACTGATAAAGACACGGGGCAGGCCTGCCTACCGGTCAGTTGTTAAAACAGGCAGCGGACACTTGTCGGGTTCAGGGCTAAATTTCCGTACCTGGCGCGCTTTACGCCAAAGATGGCGCCTTTTGAATGTCTTCGCCCGAACTGAAACGTTATGCTGTCATCCGAAACCCTGATGAATATTCCCGTTCGGAAATTTAACAATGGCACGTAACCGCACTTTCTCTCTTGATATTGGCTGGAGAACGCTGCTGAAAGACGCAGGTCTCCAGCCTGAACAAATACTGCGCAAAGCTGGCCTGCCTGACGATCTCTTTTCCAGGCCAGATCGCAGACTCGATACAGACCACTATTTTCGTTTCTGGCGCGCACTGGAGAGGGAAGCAAATGATGCGGCTTTTCCCTTGCGCCTGGTTGAACATGTCTCTGCAGAAATCTTCGACCCTCCTCTTTTCGCGGCGCTGTGCAGTACAAATATGATGCAGGCCGTGCAGCGACTGGCCAGATATAAACAGCTCATTGCCCCGATGGCCCTTGAGACTACCGTGGATCAAACCGGCAGCCTGACCGTGTCTCCGGGGTGGTTGTTCGCCACAGACATCCCCATATCGTTGCAGGTCGCCGAGCTTGCTTTTTTACTCCGGCTGCTACGACTGGCAACCCGCGAACCGGTTAAGGCACTAAGCGTGGCGATTCCACAGCGCCCGGAAGCTGTTTCGGCGCGCCACTATGAGCGCTTTTTCGGTATCGCCATGCAGTATGGAGAAAAGCCGTACATCCGTTTTTCCGCCACGGATGTCCTGCGACCCTTTTTGACGGTAAATGAAGGGATGTGGCAGGTATTTGAGCCTGAATTGCGCCGCCGTCTCAGCCAGTTAGATGAAACGGCTTCCACTGTCGAACGTGTGCGTGCGGTACTTCTGGAACTGTTGCCGGGTAACGAAGCCACGATTGAGAAAACGGCAGAACGTCTGGGGATGAGCAAGCGCACTCTGCAACGCAGGCTTGAAGAAGAAGGGGAAAATTTCCGCGTCCTTATCAATCGCTGTCGGGAAAACCTGGCCCGACACTATCTGAGCAATACCAACCTGTCCGGCTACGAAATTGCCTTCCTGCTTGGCTTTGAAGACCCTAATTCCTTCTACCGCGCCTTTATGGCCTGGACTGGTCAGACGCCAGAAACAGTCAGGGGCTCTCTGCGTCTTAATTAAACTGAACATTTCCCTTCGGCACAAAGCGGTTCTCACCGTCAGATGGCGCGCTTAGCAAGTACTCTGGCGCGTCAGGCAAGAACAATCAGGCATCTGCTCAGGCAAACTGGAGACAGTTCACTCAACGAGGTGCCTATGTTTACTCAAAAAAAGAAAACCGCGCTGGTCACCGGCGCATCGTCAGGCATGGGAAAGGCCATTGCTCGTCGTCTTATTCAGGATGGCTATCAGGTCTACGTGGCTGCCCGCAGTATCGAAAAAATGGCTGACCTTGTCCGGCTCGGCGCACAACCGCTACGGATGGATATTTCCCGCGATGAGGACATCGTATCCGGCGTGAATACCATTCTGGATCAGACTGGCGGTGTCGATGTGCTGGTCAACAACGCCGGTTTTGGTCTCTACGGCCCGGTAGAAGAGATCGGTATGGACGAAGCACGCTATCAGTTTGAGGTTAATCTTTTCGGTGCCGCGCGGCTCACGCAACTCCTGCTCCCCGCCATGCGGGCCAGACGCGCCGGGCATATTGTTAACATCAGTTCCATGGGAGGAAAGATGTACAGCGTGCTGGGGGCCTGGTATCACGCAACCAAACATGCACTGGAAGGATGGTCGGACTGTTTGCGGCTGGAAGTCGCAGAATTCGGCATAAACGTCGTGATCATCGAACCCGGCGTCATAGAGACAGGTTTCGGCGATGCCGCGAGCGACAGTATTGTCAAACGTTCGGCCAGCGGCCCGTACGGACATCTGGTAAAGAAGGTGGCTTCATCAATTAAAAAAACCTACGGGCAGGGGACAGGCAGTGACCCACAGGTCATTGCAGATGTGGTCTCCCGTGCCGTGAAAAGCAACAACCCACGTACCCGCTATGCCGTCGGTAAGTTTGCAAAGATGCTCATCCGCATGCGTGTCTGGCTCGGCGATCGTTTGTTTGATCGGATTATCCTCAGCCAGACACGCTAACAAACGGGCTGCTTTAGTCCGCGAGATAGGGAACAATAGTGACTGTGTTTATGATAACCCCTCTGCGGGTGACTATAAGTCAATCACCAGTTCCCCGGAGTGGCTACGGGAGCAGCACAGCGCGATATGTTGCGCGGCGGCGGATTTCTCTGCTGCCGATTGCACGGTATCCCGGTGATCGACAACGCCGTCGACAACCGGCGTCAGGCAGGCACCACAGATCCCCATCTCGCAGGAAAGCGGTACCGCCACGCCATTGTCCTGTAGCACTTGCGCGATACTCTTATTCGCCGGTACGGGCCATTTCTCCCCGCTGGACGCCAGGGTAATCGTAAAGGTCGCTGCATCTTGCGCAGTCGCAGTCGGGGCAGCAGGCGCAAAGGCCTCGCTGTGGATATGCGTCTCCGCCCAGCCTTTTTTCAGGGCAGCATCCCTGACCGCCGCCATAAACCCCTCGGGTCCACAGGTGTAAATACGCTGTCCGTCGCCGGGTGCGGGAAGCAGGGTCGCCAGCCATTGACGTGGGCTCTCCCCCTCAGCGGAACAGTGCACCACGCAAACACCGTGTTTCAGTGGCCGGGAGAGTTCGCACAAAAATGCGGCTTCTTCACGACGTTTGACGAAATAGTGCAGTATAAATGGCCGGCCTGTGGCCTCCCGTTGCAGCAGCATCGCATACAGTGGAGTGATGCCAATCCCCGCCGCCAGCAGCAGAACCGGGCCATCATCGCGCAGGGCAAACAGGTTGCGAGGTGCGGAAATCAGCAGCCTCTGGCCGGGGCGTAGCGTCTGGTGGATATAGCGTGAACCGCCACGTGATGTGCGTTCCTGCGCCACGCAGATAAGGTAACTTCCCGCTCTGTTGTCACCTGTCAGGGAATATTGGCGGATCAGACCGCAGGGCAGATGCACATCAATATGGGCGCCGGGCTCCCAGCCGGGCAGGGGCTCGCCACTGGCGCTAACCAGCCGCACGGCCAGACTTCTGTCACCCTGACACCATAATCCGTCAACCACCACGTTCAGCATCTCGTTCATGGCGCACCTCAAACCAGGAAAAACTCGCCAAAGCCCATTTTTTTCAGGCCACGGCGATAGGCAATCGAACTTCGGTCTGCCGGAATATGGGCTTCCAGCGTCAGATCCAGCGGCAGCCTTTCCGGGCGTTGGGTTTCGACCATCAGGCGGTCTTCTTCAAATACGCGCAGGTTAAAGGCATGAACATCCTCAACGGGGACATGCAGATCGAAATTACGTGCGATAGGCGCGAACATGCGGGTCATACGTGAAGAGACAGGCGATGCGGCATTCATGATCACCAGCCGTGCCTCGCCGGGAAAATGGATCGTCAGCGTGGCGGTAAACGGCAGATGCATTTCGAAATGGCGCAGCCATTGAAAGCCATCCGGTGCCTGATGTTGGGAGCTTGCCGGATAATTGCCTACCGAACTCCAGTAATCGGCGACAAACCCGAACTCGGTTTCCTGCGGATTATAATCGGGGACGACCTGGTTGCTGGCATCGGCAAAGGTTGCCGTGTGGATCCAGGCGAAGTGGGCCACATCGAGAAACCCTTCTACCTGCCGTCCGGCGAAACCGTTCACTTCAAAAGCGGGGCAGTTGATCTGCTGAAAACCAGCGTCATCCCAGTGCGGCATTGTTGGCAGTGGCTGGGGGTTTTCCGCGTCAAACGCCAGGCACGTCCAGATGAGACCGTAGCGCTCTTCAACCGCATAGGTTAACAGGTTAAGTTTCGCCGGGACCGCCTGGCCGGGGCTGGAGGGGATGCGGTTGCAGCGGCCATCTTCGCCGAAACGAAGCCCGTGGTAGGGGCAGACAATCCCTTCGTCGTCGTGAAAACCGAGCGTTAATGGCACGCCACGATGCGGGCAGACATCGCGGGCGACCACCACCTGACCTTTCACGCGGTAAATCACCAGTTGTTCATCCAGCAGCGTGGCTTTGACCGGCGCGGCGCCAATATCACAGGCGCGGGCGACCGGATGCCAGCATTTTGCCAGACGTAACCAGTCCTCCGGTTCGAAGGTGCAACGGGCGGGTGGGGTGGGGAGTGCTGTATTCATGGTCATCCTTCCTACTCACGGAAAAGCAATTGTTTAATTGTTGTAACTTTATTGTTGTCATATTAGGGTGTGCACATCCATCACCATTAATTCACTGCCCCGTTGCAAAAAAGTGTACAGGTGCTGCATGAGTCCATTTTCGCGTTTCGCCCTCTACTTCGCCGAAGTTGCCCGCAGCGGTAGCCTGCGCCGTGCCGCCGAAAAATTGCATATCTCTCCCTCAGCCATTAACCGACAGATCCTGCAGGCAGAGGAGACGTTTGGTACGCCGCTGTTTGAACGGCTACCGGAAGGCTTACGGATGACCACCGCGGGAGAATTGCTCTACGACAATCTGCTGCGCTGGCAAAAAGAGTTTCAGCTTACCCGGCAGAAATTTGATGAGTTGCAGGGGCTTAAGCGCGGCACGGTTAGCGTGGGGATGGTGCAGGCGCTGGCTGAGGGGAGCTTTGCCAGTGCGCTGGCCGATATTATTAGCGGACAACCCTGGCTGGAGCTGGTGTTACAGGTCGCGGATAGCCATACCGTCAGCCAGAAAGTGCGGCAGGCGGATCTCGATTTTGGCTTGATCCTCGATCCGGAGGGGCAGACAGGGTTAAACGTGCTGGCGTTCGCTGAGCTGGAGATGGGGGTGGTGATGCGCCCGGATCATGAAATGGCCCAGGCATCGGCACTGTCGTTGGGCGAGCTGAGCGAGGCGCGACATATCCTGCCCGGCGCGCCCCTGATTGTGCATGATCGTGTCGGCATGCTCTATCGCCACTACGATTTGGCCCCGGCGAACACCATCAACTGTAACGATATCCGGCTTATCAAATCGCTGGTGTTAAAGGGGAGCGGCGTCACCGTGCTGAGCCTGCTGGATGTACTGGATGAGGTGAAAAGCGGGCAACTGGCGTTTGTCCCGCTGCGTAACAAGCTGTTGCGTCCGCTGACTCTGGCGCTGTGCACCGCCCCCTCGCGCCAGCTTTCCCGTCCGGCGCAGATGGTCATCCAGAAGCTGACCGCCGTGATGGAGGAGATGCAGATTCTGCACCCGCCGTTGGTCTGATCCCCGGTGGTGCTGCCGCTTACCGGGGCAACGGGTTATCGTTGTCTGTGAGCAAATTACCCTAACGGCCCGCCCTGAATGGTGTCGCACAGCCCGTTGATAATGCGCTCACCGCTCTCTTCCTTGAGTTCCTGATACCAGGCCTGTGTCAGCGCCATATCCTTACCGTGTGTAACATCGCAGCGTTTACGCGCTTTGAGCACCAGATCGCGCACCCGGTCACAGCGCTGCGCTTCATACTCTCGCAGCGCGCTTTCAATAGTGGTCTGCGTACGGAAAATCTCCCCCAGCACCACCGCATCCTCCATTGCCGCGCAGCCGCCCTGGCCGATATCCGGCGTCGTGCTGTGCCCGGCATCGCCCAGCAATGCCACTTTGCCCCGCACCAGTTTATCGAACGGCTCGATATCATGGATCTCAATGCGGTTGGTGGTCTGCGGATCAAGTGCGGCGATCAGTCGCTGAACCGGCGGCGCCCAGCCGCTAAAATAGCGTGTTAAATCGTCACGCAGCGTGGTGCGGTCTTCGGCAAGCCCGGCAGGCAACGGCACATCGAAGAAAAAATAAAAACGCCCATCAGAAACCGGCATCAGCGACACCCGTTTGCCTTCGCCGACAAACGTGGTCCACTGCTCGGCCGGGGCAATCGCTTCGTCGATCTTCACCAGGCCGTTCCAGTTGACGTAACCCGCATAGCGGCGTTGCGGCGTGTAGCCCAACACGTAAGGACGCAGCGCCGAATGGCTGCCATCGGCGGCAATCAGGAAATCACCGTGCGCTGTAGTGCCATCGGTAAACCACGCGGTAACGCCGTCGGCGTTCTCTTCCACGTTGCTTACACGCTTGCCAAACTGCACCTTATCGCGTCCCCAGTGATTGAGCATTTCGCGCTGCAACTCTGCGCGCGATACCGGGCACGGGCGACCACCAACCCGCTCAACCAGCGGTGCCAGGCTAAATTGCGTCAGGGTTTCGCCCTGACGGTAATCTTTATAGGCCATAAAGCGCATTGGGCCGCCGTAAGTCTCCATCATCTCGCCCATACCCAGATGACGCATGCATTTCACGCCGTTGGGCCAGATGGAGATCGCCGCACCGACGGGTTTGATCTCTTTTACCGCCTCAAAGACGTCACACGCGATGCCTGCATTTTTTAACGCTACGGCAGCGCTCAGCCCGCCAATACCTGCGCCAATCACCAGTGCTTTCATTCTGATCTCCTTTTATCTGCGTATCAGAGGCTCAGCAATTTGCGTACCAGAATGTGCAGACGCGTAACCACAGGGTAAATCGTGCATTGCACTGTTGTGTTGCACTATTGTTGTGCGTATTTGCATTAGTGTTGCTTTTTTGTGAATCAAAAATTTCTTTAGTGAATATCAGGAATCTAAAGTTTCACAGTGATGGCAGGGATTGTTGACTCTGGCCTGCTTTGTGCATCAAGCCGTTGACGCTCATAAATAACAGGATGCAAGACCATGTCTGATGAAAAAAACAACGGTTTATTGTACGGGCTGGAACAGCGGATCCCGCCGCTGCCCGCTTTTTTCAGTGCGTTACAGCATGTGCTGGCCGGGTTAGTCGGGATCATCACGCCGCCGCTTATCATTGGCGCGACGCTGGGACTGGGCGAGTGGATGCCTTATCTCATCAGCATGTCGTTGCTGGCCTCGGGTATTGGCACGTTTTTACAATCCAACCGCGTATGGGGCATTGGGGCCGGGATGATCTGCATGCAGGGCACCAGCTTTGCGTTTCTCGGCGTGGCTATCGCTGGTGGGATGTGGGTCAAAGGGCAGGGTGGCACCGCCCAGGATGTGATGGCGATGCTGTTTGGTGTGAATGTCGTTGCCGCGCTGGTGCCAATTATTGTCAGCCGTTTTATTGAGCCGCTCAAACGCATCTTCACACCTATCATTACCGGTAGCGTGATTGCCCTTATAGGTATCAGCCTGATTAAAGTCAGCGTGAATAACTGGTGCGGCGGTGTACAGGCGAAAGATTTTGGCAGCATGAGCAATATCGCCCTTGGCGCAGGCACGCTGGCGATGATTGTATTACTGAGCTGTGCGAAGAACCGCTGGTTGCGTCTCTCGTCTGTGGTGGTCGGCATTGCTGTAGGCTGTATTGCGGCGGCGCTTGCCGGTAAGTTTCATTTCAATGGCCTGGGCGATACCTGGTTTCGTTTGCCTGCGCTGTTCCCGTTTGGTTTTCAGTTCAATGGCGCCATTTTCCTGCCCGTGGCGCTGGTGTCCCTGGTGTGTATTCTTGAAGCCGTAGGCGATCTCACCGCCAACTGTCTTATCTCTCACCAGCCAATTGATGACAGCGCCTTTCGCTCACGGCTGAAAGGCGGCATCCTCGCCGATGGCATCAGTTGTATGATCGCGGCGATGCTCTGCGCTTTTCCGAATACGACCTTTGCGCAAAACAATGGCGTCATCCAGATGACCGGCGTCGCCAGCCGCTTTGTCGGGCGCTATATCGGCGTGGTACTGATTCTGCTTGGGCTGTTTCCGCCGTTTGGTGAAATTCTGCGCCAGATCCCACTGCCGGTACTGGGCGGCGCGACTATGGTGATGTTTGGTTGTGTGGTGGCGGCCGGGATCCGCATCATTACCCAGAACCCGTTAACCCGCCGCGACATGCTGATTGTCGGGCTGGCGTTTGGTTTCGGAATGGGCGTCGAAGCCGTACCCGCTTTTCTCGCCCATTTCCCGGCGATTATCGGTAATCTGTTTGGCTCGGCGGCCACCTGCGGTGGTCTGGTGGCGATTGTACTGAATCTGATTATTCCGGAAGAAAAACCCGCTACCGCTGCGAAGACGAGGAGTCACGATGATCGCGCTGAATCACTTTAATCAACTGGAAGCTGATGCCGCGATAGCGCTGTTACAGCCTTGCGTTGCGCTCCCTGGCTGGGCGGCGGCGCTGGTTGCCGCGCGTCCGTTTGCCAGTCTTGCCGCGTTGCACCACACCGCGAAGGCGTTGACGCAATCCTGGGGAGGCGCCGAGCTTGAACAGGCGCTGAGCGCGCATCCACGTATTGGTGAAAAACCTGGCGGGCAGCAGGCGCATGCCGTGTTATCGCGCCAGGAGCAGTCGGCGGTGAACGAAGATGATACGCAACTGGTCGAGGCGCTACGGTTGGGAAATGCAGACTATGAAGCGCGTTTTGGCCGGGTCTTTTTGATTCGCGCCAAAGGGCGCAGCGCTGAAGAGATTTTACACGTGCTCAGGCAGCGGCTGACCCACAGTGATGCCGAAGAGACGGCGGTGGCGCTGGAGCAGTTACGGGAAATTACCTTATTACGACTGGCAGGAGCGATTGGCGAATGAGCAGCCTCAGTACACATATTCTTGATATTTCTACCGGCAAACCGGCACCCGGTGTGACGGTGTTTCTGGCGCGTGATGAGCACGTGCTGGCACAGGGCATCACCGACGCGAATGGGCGAATTGGCGCGTTTCCCGTGCCGCTGACGCCGGGGCGTTACCGGCTGGTGGCGCAGACAGGGGAGTGGTTTGCGAAGCAGGATGTGGTGACACTGTTTCCCTGCGCACAAATTGATTTTGTGGTTGCGCAAGGGGCAGAGGAACATTTCCATCTGCCGTTTTTAATTGCTCCCGGCGGCTGGTCAACCTATCGCGGGAGCTGATTTTGGCTGCGTTTTAACGTGCGGCTGACTCCCCGGTGGCGCTACCGCTTACCGGGGCTACGTTCGGTAGGGTAGCCCGGGTAAGGCGCTTGCGCCGCCACCCAGGAAAGGTATCACTGCGCGGCCTCATTTCCCCATGCACACTGGCCATTAATCCACGTCTCGCTGATATTGCGCTCATCGCCGAGGGTCATCAGCACAAATAATTGCTCATAAATATCCTTGCTGCGCTCGTTACGCAGGCGCTGCAACGGCGTGACTGCCGGGTCGATAAGCACAAAATCGGCCTCTTTCCCGACAGCGAAATTGCCAATTTTATCGTCCAGACGCAAGGCATGAGCGCCGCCAAGGGTGGCATGGTAAAACGCTTCGCTGGCGCGCAGACGATAGCTTTGCAACTGGCCCACTTTATAGGCCTCACCCAGCGTACGTAACATGCTGAACGTGGTACCTGCGCCCACATCCGTGCCAATGCCCATGCGTACCTTGTACTGCCAACTGGCGGGCAGGCGGAACAACCCGCTACCGAGAAACATATTTGAGGTCGGGCAGAACGCCACCGCGGAGCCGGTATCATGCAGACACTGCCACTCCTCATCATGCAAATGGATGCCATGCGCAAATACGCTCCCCTCGCCGGTCAACCCATAATGATGGTAAACATCGAGATAGCGCGCATGCTCTGGCCAGAGATCGTTCACCCACGCCACCTCATTAGGGTTTTCACTTAAATGCGTCTGTAGCCAGGTCTGCGGAAATTCCTCGCGTAAACGGCGCACCGCATCAAGCAGCTCGGGTGTCGAGGTCGGCGCAAAGCGTGGCGTAAGGGCGTAGCCCAGTCGCCCCTGATGTTGCCAGCGCTGGATCAACTCACGTGTTTGCCGGTAACTCTCTTCGGCGGTTTCACTCAGGTAATCCGGTGCATGGCGATCCATCATCACTTTACCGGCGATCAGGCGCATGTTGAGGCGCAACGCTTCGCTAAACAGGGCATTAACCGACTCCGGATGCAGCGTGCAGAACACCATTGCCGTGGTGGTACCGTGGCTTAGCAACTGACCAATAAAGAAACGGGCAATCTCTGCCGCGTAAGCCTCATCGGCAAACTGGCTCTCTACCGGGAAAGTGTAGGTGGTCAGCCACTCCAGCAGTTGTTCGCCAAACGCGCCAATCATCTCCGTTTGTGGGTAATGCACATGGGCATCGATAAAGCCAGGCAGCAGCAGCTTGCCGCGCCTGTCGGTGTAGCCTTTTTGCGCATCCAGATGTTGTTCTCCCTCCTGCCAGGTCATTCGCGCCTGGATCTTTCCGTCGCGAATAAACAGCAGCCCGTCCTCAATAAAACGTGCATTAAGGGCGATATCGTCTGCGTTATCGCAGACCTGGGCAATATCAAACAGCGCACCGCGAATCGCGACATGGTAATCAATCATCTTTTCTGCCTTCATTGTTTCCGTACGGGTAAAAAAGTAATGCAAGATGAGTGCCAGCGTATGGCGAAGCGTGGGGTGTGGAACCCCCCTTACACCGGGCTGTAGAGTAAGCGTGAAAAGCTGGTATTCAGTGGTGAGAAGCGCGCGTGTGCATCTTCCGGGAGTGCACACGGGGTCAGTGCTAACGGCGAAAAGAGACGCTTTAATTACAATTAAAAGCGAGTTGGTTGGGTTTTGTTTTCACGTCGTCAGAGACGCCATGGCAAAAGTCCCTCAAATTTTCGAAACATCCAGCCCGGCTGCTTTCAGGCGATTGACAATTTTAATCATTTTACTGACCACTGTTCTGAATGATTGATTAACCCCAATTCGGTCACACACAACGTCGCTAGGGACATGCTTTAACTCATCAGCATATTTAATAAGTTGCAGGTGCATTTCAGCCGATTTAGCGCGAGGTGGTGCGTCACGCAGAGCCTTTTTAATCTCTGCATAAATATGTTCCTGATTATCCATTAAGTAAGCCTTAATTGTTTCGCTGCTAAGTATTACTGAGAATCATTTACTTTTAACACATATTCAAGTGATAAATGGAAGGTATTGTCTCCACATTATGAAGATATATCCTCTTTGTAAATTTTAGCAGCTTCTTATGCGTTTTCACCCCGTTGTCGGCAGGCCCCTATGGTACAAATTTTTTGTTGTGTCCGCGTTTATAGCAGCCGTTTTTGACAGAAGAACCGCGGTGCTTTGTGGCTTTTGCGCCGCTTGCGAAACCCATCTTACGGTCATGCATGTCGGCATTATGTAAGAGACCAGACAGGGGACTTACGTAACATGGTCGCTAAGAATAATAAAATAAGAATACGTGGGTGAGGACTTTGTATTCATGGTGTGAATATTTGAAATGTTTGAAATAGAGGGTATTAAGCAATACACTCACTCCCCCATTAATTTCCCGGAAGACAGAAAGTGAAATTATTCTCAACACAACGAACTGATGCCTGGTTATTAACAGAAGATTTCGCTGAAAGCTTTCAGTGTTATATCGTGGACAACAGAGACTATTTTTCGCAATTTGAACCCTTACGCGATGAAGCGTACTTTTCCATAGAAAACATTATCGCCAGGATAAAAGCCTCTCATAATGAATTCGAAGAAAAGAAAAATCTGTCTATTGTCTTCACGATGCAAGGCGAGAAGCAAATAATTGGCAACGTCAACTTTACTAACTTTGTCTATGGCGTTTTTCAGGCGTGTTACCTTGGATTTTCAATCGATCTCTCTTATCAGGGTAAAGGCCTGATGCAAGAAGTGCTCAGCGAGGCGATTCACCATATCCATAAACATTATGGTTTGCATCGTATTATGGCAAATCACCTTCCGGATAATCTACGCAGCGCAAATACCCTCAAGCGACTTGGGTTTATTAAAGAGGGGTATGCCAGTTCTTATCTCAAAATAAACGGTAAGTGGCAGGATCACATTCTGAATTCGCTTGTTCTCCCGGAGAATTAATTCACAGGAAAAGTAAAAAGAGAAGCAACGTAAGGATGTGGGCATACCGCTTTACCGCGTTATCAAAGGCCTCGCTGTTCAGCAGGCCTCGCGTTTTTCAGCCCATTTGAGCATTGCATCGAGTGCCGGGCAAAGCGCCTGGCCCCACTCGGTGAGTCGATATTCTACCTTTGGCGGCACCTGTGGATACACCGTGCGCGAGACGAGACCATCGGACTCCAGTTGTCGTAACTGCTGGGCGAGCATCTTCTGCGAAATAGCGGGGATCAGTTTTTCAAAATCGGAATAGCGCTGTACTTTTCCATCGAACAAATGAAAAAGAATAATTAATTTCCATCGGCCTTCCAGAAGGCGCAGAACTTGTTCCACGCCGCTTGCGGCAGTTTCCGGCGTATATAACTTACTCATAATTCAGTAGCTCACTTTTTCGTGCGTACTTGTTAATTTCACAGTCTATGTTGAATATACCCGCACTGTAAATAACGGGAGTCAGAAGCCATGTCTTTACAATTACCGCATGCTATTGCGACCTATTTTGCGATAAGTAATGGCGGCGATATCGCCAGCGTTCAGCACTGTTTTACCGTCGACGCTATTGTAAAAGATGAAGGTAAAACCCATCAGGGGCACGCGGCGATCGCGGCATGGCAACGTGCCGCGCAGGCCGCGTTTGACTACAGCGTTGAGCCGCTTGAAATGCATAGCGAAGGCGAGTGGGTCATTGTCACTTCGAAGGTTGTCGGCAATTTTCCCGGCAGCCCGGTAACGCTCAGGCATGCTTTCGCGCTGCTGGGTGACAAAATCACTACACTGGAGATTGTATGATGGCCTTAGATCTTGATTTCCATGGCAAACGCGTGCTGGTGACCGCAGGCACCAAAGGCGTCGGTAAAGCGGTCGTCGGGCTATTAAAACAGTTGGGTGCCACAGTGTTAACCACCGCGCGTCATGTACCGACGGAATCTGTTGCCGATGCCTTCGTGGCGGCAGATCTCACCACCGTAGAAGGCTGTGCCTGCGTGGCGCAAGCTGTGCAAGTACACCTGGGGGGTGTCGACGTTATCATTCATGTGGCGGGGGGCTCTACGTCACCCGGCGGCGGGTTTGCGGCGCTGGGCGAAGAGGAGTGGCAGCAGGAACTCAACCTTAATCTGCTGCCCGCGGTACGCCTGGATCGGGCTCTGTTACCAGGGATGCTGGCGCAGGGGAGTGGCGTAATCATCCACGTCACCTCTATCCAGCGTGAGCTGCCGTTACCGGAATCGACAACTGGCTACGCGGCGGCCAAAGCGGCGCTCTCGGCGTACAGCAAAAGCCTGTCGAAAGAGGTGTCGCCAAAAGGCATTCGCGTGGTTCGCGTTGCCCCCGGCTGGATTGAAACAGAAGCCTCGGTGGCAATGGCGGAGCGACTGGCGCAGCAGGCGGGAACCGATTACGAAGGCGGAAAGCAGATAATCATGAAGGCACTCGGTGGGATCCCGCTGGGGCGCCCATCAAAGCCCCTTGAAGTGGCGAATCTTATTGCTTTTCTGGCGTCATCGTATGCCGCCGCCATCACCGGCACGGAATATGTGATAGATGGTGGCACCGTTCCGACAGTATAACCCTGGCTTAATCGGCTTGTATTCGAGCCGATTAAGACCATTCGTAAGCCGGACTTTTACGGTGTAAAAGCAAAAATTAAAGGTTCAGCCCGCCCGCGATAGTAAAACGCCGCCGGTGATATCCCTTGCGGATCGGCAAGATAAGTCACCATGGCGACACACTTCTTCGAGTGTGCCAATAAAACTTGCGCTCCTGAAAATAAACCAGCCAGCATCTTTCTAATTAAAAGAATAATTAAAAAGAACCTTTTTGTATAATCACTGAACGACTATGATATCTATTATCATTTCGCCAACAATATCCCGAATAATATGCCCCCTGGATTAACGGATAGCCATTATTCAGCGTTAATACAATCTTAAGATTGAATAGCCACAATCGTGGAATGCGCATTTTTATATATGGGCAATACTGGTGTTATTAATCTGCACATTTACTGGAAAACAGAAACATGCATCTTGAACGACACAGCATTGAAAGCGTCGGATGGTTGAGGGCTGCTGTACTGGGGGCGAATGACGGCATTGTTTCCACTGCCAGTCTTGTGCTTGGGGTGGCGTCTGCAAAGCCTGAGCCTTCAGCGATTTTACTGGCGGGTGTTGCCGGGCTGGTGGCTGGCGCGATGTCGATGGCAACCGGGGAGTATGTTTCCGTCTCCTCTCAGTCTGATACAGAAAACGCGGCGCTCGCCCAGGAAAAAAAGGAACTGGAAACAGATTATCAGGGTGAGGTGCAGGAGCTGACTTCCCTGTATATGCAACGGGGGCTGGAGCCTGTAATCGCCAGGCAGGTTGCAGAGCAGCTTATGAGGAAAGATGCGCTTGATGCCCATGCCAGGGAAGAACTTGGGCTGACAGCTACGAACTCTGCGCGGCCTTTGCAGGCGGCCCTCTTTTCGGCCGGGAGCTTTTCTGCCGGTGCGGCGTTACCCCTCATCGTTGCCTGGCTCGCTCCCGCAGCGCTGATTTCGTTCTTTATTATTCTTTCGACCCTGTTATCACTTGCTGTCCTTGGTTATATATCCTCGGCGGTGAGCAAAGCCAATCCGGTCAGGGCCATCATCAGGATTACCTTCTGGAGCACTATGGCCATGGTTTTGTCGATGGGAATAGGTCATCTTGCCGGGCAAGCCCTGTTTTAGCGCGCTTTTATGCTCTGGAAAGAGAAACAGTGTCAGTGAACCGTTGAAAACAGTTGGCGGGTCGGCAACGTTGCCGGGCAAACGTCAATCATGGGACTTCCCACAACGCGATAAGATAATTCACTTCACTGGACGGGGCTCATGATGTTTATGAACATTTACCGTTCATGTTGAATTGAGAAAAGCCCCGGTTAAAAACCTGACCGGGGTCTTCACATAAGATAAGCGATAACTTTACAGCCCCAGTTCCGAAAGACCTGGGTGATCGTCCGGGCGACGTCCCAATGGCCAGTGGAATTTGCGCTCACTCTCTTTAATCGGCATATCGTTGATACAGGCGAAACGGCGGCGCATCAGGCCATCGGCTTCAAATTCCCAGTTTTCGTTGCCGTAAGAGCGGAACCAGTTACCCGAATCATCATGCCATTCATAGGCGTACCGCACGGCGATACGGTTGTCAGTAAACGCCCATAACTCCTTAATCAGGCGATACTCCAGCTCTTTTTTCCATTTGCGGCTGAGAAATTCTTTGGCCTCTTCACGATTATTGGCAAATTCAGCGCGGTTACGCCATTGCGTATCCAGCGAGTAGGCCAGCGCTACTTTTTCGGCATCGCGGCTGTTCCAGCCATCTTCTGCGAGGCGCACTTTTTCAATCGCCGATTCGCGCGTGAAAGGAGGAAGGGGCGGGCGAGGTTGAATATCGGGCATGCTTACGTCTCCTGCAAATGTGGATATTTCAAAAGAAAGCGTTTTTGTTACTCAGGCCTTATGCAGGGCCTGCTCCAGCAAAAGTTTCGCAACATCCCTTGCATTGTCGGCGGCGCTGTTATCCCCCATCACATAGGCGAGGGTGATGGCGCCTTCCATCAGAATCAGCAGTTGTCTGGCCAGCGCGGCCGGTTGTTCAATGTTTAGTTGTGTAGTGAGTTCGAGTGTGTAATCGAGCAATTTTTGTTTATGCCGTTTTGCTATCTGGCGGACGGGATCGTCAGGGTCACCCACTTCTCCGGCCGTGTTGATAAATGCACAACCGCGAAAACCGTCAGACTCAAACCAGCTCTTGAGCACGCTGAACATATTCAGAATGCGAGCCTGAGGCGTATCGCCTTTATCAGATTCTGTTCTGAACCACTGCATCCAGCGTTCATCACGCGCATTCAACGCGGCGGCTGCCACGTCATCCTTGGTCGCGAAATAGCGATAAATACTTTTCCTTGCTACGCCTGAGGTCTTAACCAGAAGGTCCATGCCGGTGGCGTGGATACCGTTCTGATAGATCAACTGTTCAGCGGTAGTCAGGATTTTTTCTCGGGTAGTGCCTGGCGTCTTGTTCATGTGATAAAGGTAGAACGATCGTTCTACCTGGTCAACACTTATCTGTAAAAAGTTACTGAGCCGCTTCGGCGCGTAAAGCCGCCTGCACGGAAGGCCGCCTTTCAATCCGCACCATAAAGGCTGCCAGCGCAGGCCAACGGTGTAAGTCAATCGAAAAAAGGGCGCACCAGCCCAGTACGGTGAACAGATAAGCATCTGCCACGCAGAAAGCGCGGCCTATCAGGTAGTCTGTTGTACTCAGGCTGGTCTCAAGGTATGCGAAGCGTCTGAACAACTTTTCGTGGATTATCTGCCGGGCATCCTCGGGCAATGCGGCATTGAACAGCGGTGCTGAACCGGCGTGAATTTCGCTGGTGATAAAATTCAGCCACTCCTGCAGGCGCACCCGCGCCCGGCTACCGTTGGCGGGTGTGAGTCCGCTTTCCGGCTTCATATCCGCAAGGTACTGCACGATAACCGGCCCTTCGGTCAGGATTTCCCCGTCGTCCAGTTCCAGTGCCGCGACATACCCCTTGGGGTTAATGGTGAGGAAATCGCGACCATCGGCAGTTCGCTTTGTGGTGTTGTTAACCTTGATGAGTTCGAAGGGCAAATCGAGTTCGCGCAACACGATATGTGGGGACAGCGAGCAGGTATTGGGGGCGTAGTAAAGCTTCATAGCGACTCCGAAACGTTGAAGAATAAGGGGGCGGTAAATCACTGTGCGTGTTGTGCCTGTTTCTGTAAAATTAATGCTTCATTTATTTGCTATTAGCTGAGCTACTGATAACCATGATGAACCTTCTGCACTGGCGGCTGCTGGTTGCCGTCGCCGATGCCAACAATATCTCTCGTGGTGCAGAAAGCGTGGGGATCACGCAATCTGGCGCCAGTCAGGCCATTGCCCAGTTAGAAGCGTCGCTGGGGTTTCTTATATTCAACCGCGAGCGCAGATATATCGGCGTGACGGCGCTGGGTAAGCAGGTGGTTGATCATGCGCGGGTTATGCTGGCGCAACTGGATGCGATACGCACCCTGGCCGATGACAGCCGTGGCCTGAACGGCGGGCGCATCCGCCTGGCGAGCTTTCCTTCCGTTATGTCTGCACTGCTGCCCGCCCTGCTACGGGATTTCCGCCGTTTACATCCGGGAATTGAACTGGTGGCGCTGGAAGGCACGGACGAGGAAGTGGAGGAGTGGCTGGCTGCCGATACCGTCGATCTGGGCGTCGTGCTGAACCCCGCGCCCGAACGCGCCGAGGTAATAGTAGGGCGGGATGCATGGGTTGCCGTGCTGCCCGTCAGCCACCCTCTCGCGCGGCGCGCCACAGCACGTGGCATTACCCTTGAAGCGCTCGCTAACCAGCCCTTTATTCTGGCGACCGGCGGTTGCTCCGTGAACGGTAAAAGTCTGATGGAACAGGCCGGTCTGACACTCACCGATGTGCGGGTGACCGTGCGAGACTGGATGAGTGCCAGTGTACTGGTGCGCGAAGGGATGGGGGTGGCGCTGTTGCCTGAGTCCACCTTACCCGAAGAACAACGCGGCCTGTGCGTATTGCCGCTGATGCCCGCCATCTGGCGCGAATTTGGCCTGGTCTGTTCGCAAGCCGGAGCCGCTTCCCGGCCAACGCAGACGCTGCTTGCCGTGCTGCGCAACGCAGGTCACTGATACCACCCGGCGACGCCTTTCTTTGCCGGGTACAGTCGCTTCCTGCATTGATCTTTTTAAAAAGCGATAAGGCGAAACAGGCGTTTAACCACGCAAATAACCCGTTGCGATCAGTTTCCCTTTTCTTCAATACAATCAAAAAATTGACCTGTATCAATAACCACATAAGAGTAATGGTTTCCCGCTTCGATTGACCCTATAATCTCCGTCCCTTTTCATGTCTTAAGTTTAAGCTGGAGGATACATGGAGCTCAGCCGGAGGCAGTTCTTTCGAATCTGCGCGGGCGGTATGGCAGGAACCACTGTTGCATCTCTCGGATTTTTATCATCTTTTTCCGTTCATGCGGAAACACGTCAATACAAACTCTTAAAAGCAAAAGAGACGCGTAATAACTGTACCTACTGCTCAGTCGGTTGCGGCATGCTGATGTACAGCCTTGGCGATACGGCCAAAAACGTTAAAGAAAGCATTTACCATATTGAAGGCGACCCGGATCACCCGGTAAGCCGGGGTTCATTGTGTCCGAAAGGGGCAGGCGTGCTGGATTATATTCACAGCGAAACGCGCCTGAAATACCCTGAATACCGTGCGCCAGGCTCGGATAAATGGGTGCGTATCAGTTGGGATGACGCCATTAACCGCATTGCGCGGTTAATGAAAGATGACCGTGACGCGAACTTTGTCGAAAAAAATGCGCAGGGGCAGACTGTCAACCGCTGGACCACCACCGGCATGCTCTGCTCCTCGGCCGCCAGTAATGAGACCGGCATTCTCGACGGCAAATTTACCCGCAGCCTCGGGATGGTCGCTATCGATTGCCAGGCGCGTCTGTGCCACGGGCCGACCGTCTCCGCGCTGGCACCCACCTTTGGTCGCGGTGCGATGACCAACAACTGGGTGGATATTAAAAATGCCAACGTGGTGCTGATCATGGGCGGCAACGCCGCCGAGGCTCACCCGGTGGGCTTTAAGTGGGTCGTTGAAGCACAAACGAAAAATGACGCCACCGTGGTGGTGGTCGATCCGCGCTTTAACCGCAGTGCCGCCGTGGCCGATCTCTATGCGCCCATCCGTGCGGGGTCGGACACCGCGTTCCTGTTGGGCGTCATCCGTTATCTGCTGGAAAACGATCGCATTCAACACGACTACGTGCGCCATTACACCAACGCCAGCCTGCTTATCCGCGACGACTATCAGTTTGAAGATGGCGTGTTCAGCGGCTATGACGCGAAAAAACGCCAGTACGATAAATCGAGCTGGTTCTATCAGTTGGATGAAAAAGGCAACCCGCTGCGTGACGAGACGTTAAGCCATCCGCGCTGCGTCTGGAACCTGCTGAAAAAACACGTCGAACGCTACACGCCGGAAATGGTAAACCGCCTGTGCGGCACCTCGCTGGCCGATTTCAACCGCATTTGCGAGATCCTTGCCAGCACCAGCGTGCCGGATCGCACCGCGACCATCCTCTATGCGCTGGGCTGGACACACCACAGCGCCGGGGCGCAAATCATCCGCGCCGCAGCCATGCTACAACTGCTGCTCGGGAATATCGGTATGGCGGGCGGCGGCGTCAACGCGCTACGTGGTCACTCCAACATTCAGGGTTATACCGACCTTGGCCTGCTGTCGACCAATCTTCCCGGCTACATGCCGCTGCCGTCGGAAAAACAGCCGGATTATCAGACCTATATTTCGCAAATCACCCCGCCTGCGCTGGGGGTGAACGAAGTGAACTACTGGCAAAACACACCGAAATTCTTTATCAGCATGATGAAGAGTTTCTGGGGCGAGCATGCGACGGCAGAGAACAACTGGGGTTATGACTGGCTGCCGAAGTGGGATCGCCTCTATGACGTGATGACCCAGGCCGAGCTGATGCTGGAAGGGAAGATTAACGGTTACATTGTGCAGGGTTTTAACCCGCTGGCGGCGTTTCCGGATAAAAACAAATCCTCCCGCGCGCTCTCAAAGCTGAAATACATGGTAGTGATTGACCCGCTGGTAACGGAATCGTCGAATTTCTGGCAGCACCACGGGGAGATGAATGACGTCAATCCTGCGGATATCCAAACGGAAATCTTCCGTCTGCCGTCATCCTGTTTTGCCGAAGAAAACGGTTCGATTGCCAACTCCGGACGCTGGCTACAGTGGCACTGGGCGGCGGCGGAGCCACCAGGCGAAGCGTTGCACGATGGCAAGATCCTCGGGCGTTTGTTTATGCGCCTGCGTGAGCTTTATCAGCAGGAAGGGGGCGCAAACCCGGCACCGCTGATGAACATCAACTGGAACTATAAAGACCCGTACGATCCGCATCCGGAAGAGATTGCCCGTGAAGCGAACGGAATGGCGCTGGCCGATCTTTATGACGACAAGGGGCAACTGATTGCCAAAAAAGGCCAGCAGCTCAGCAGTTTTGCCCAGCTTCGTGACGACGGTACCACCAGCAGCTTTTGCTGGGTGTACTGCGGGTGCTGGACAGAGCAGGGCAACCAGATGGCCAACCGCGACAATAGCGATCCGTATGGCCTTGGCTGTACGCCGGGCTGGGCGTGGTCGTGGCCGGCGAACCGCCGTATCCTCTATAACCGCGCCTCTGCCGACCCGGCAGGGAAACCGTGGGACGCCAAACGTGCATTGCTGCACTGGGATGGCAAAAAGTGGAGCGGGATGGACGTGGCGGATTACAGCCAGGCCGCACCGGGCAGTCATGTCGGGCCGTTTATCATGAACCCGGAAGGGGTGGCGCGCTGTTCTCCCTGGACAAAATGAACGACGGGCCGTTCCCGGAACATTACGAACCGATTGAGTCGCCGATTGGCACTAACCCGCTGCATCCGGCGGTGGTTTCCAGCCCGGTGGCGCGTATTTTCCATGATGATATCGCCAATATGGGCAAAGCGGACGCCTTCCCGTATGTCGCGACTACCTATTCCATTACCGAACTGTTCCGCCACTGGACCAAACACGCGCGTCTCAACGCCATCGCTCAGCCCGATCAGTTCATCGAAATTGGTGAAGCGCTGGCACAGAAAAAAGGCATTGCGGCAGGCGATACGGTGAAAGTGAGTTCGAAACGCGGCTTTATCAAAGCGAAAGCGGTGGTGACGAAACGTCTGCAGACGCTGACCATAGACGGTAAGTCGGTGGATACGATCGGCATACCCTGTCACTGGGGTTTTGAAGGGGCAACGCGCAAAGGTTTCCTTGCCAACACGCTGACGCCATCGGTCGGTGATGCCAACTCGCAAACGCCGGAGTACAAGGCGTTTCTGGTTAACATCGAGCGCGTGTAAAGGAGGGAACCTATGGCTATGCAATCACAAGATGTTATCAAGCGCTCTGCAACCAACGGGCTGACGCCGCCGCCTCAGGCGCGGGACTTCCGCGCGGAAGTGGCAAAACTTATCGATGTCAGCGTCTGTATTGGTTGTAAAGGCTGCCAGGTCGCCTGTTCTGAATGGAACGATATTCGCGACGAGGTGGGCTACTGCAACGGCGTGTATGACAACCCAACCGACCTGAGCGCGAAGTCCTGGACGGTGATGCGTTTTAGCGAAACCACGCAGAACGACAAACTGGAATGGCTTATTCGCAAAGATGGCTGTATGCACTGCGCGGATCCTGGCTGTCTTAAGGCCTGCCCGTCTGCCGGGGCGATCGTTCAGTACGCCAACGGGATTGTGGATTTTCAGTCCGAGCACTGTATTGGCTGCGGCTACTGCATTGCTGGCTGTCCGTTTAACATCCCACGGCTGAACCCGGACGATAACCGTGTCTATAAATGCACACTTTGCGTTGACAGGGTCAGCGTCGGCCAGGAACCGGCGTGCGTGAAAACGTGCCCGACCGGGGCGATTCAGTTTGGCACCAAACAAGAGATGCTGAACGTGGCCGAAAGCCGCGTGGAGCAGCTTAAAAAGCGCGGATACGACAACGCGGGCGTCTATAACCCGCAAGGCGTGGGTGGTACGCACGTGATGTATGTTCTGCATCATGCGGACCAGCCTGCGCTGTATCACAACCTGCCAAACGACCCGCAGATTTCCACACCGGTCAATTTATGGAAAGGCGTTCTCAAACCGCTCTCCGCTGCCGGGTTTATCGCCACCTTTGCCGGGCTGATTTACCACTATGTGGGAATAGGGCCGAACAAAGAGACGGATGACGACGAAGAGGAAAACGGCCATGAGTAAAAGCAAAATGATCCTGCGCACAAAGTTTATTGACCGCGCCTGTCACTGGACGGTGGTGATCAGTTTCTTTCTGGTGTCGCTTTCCGGCATCGCGCTCTTTTTTCCCACCCTGCAATGGTTAACCGAAACCTTCGGGACGCCGCAGGTAGGGCGCATTTTGCATCCCTTCTTCGGCGTACTGATTTTCGTTCTGCTGATGTTTATGTTTGTCCGTTTTGTGCATCACAACATTCCTGATAAGCAGGATATTCCGTGGTTTAAAGGGATTATTGAGGTACTGAAAGGTAACGAGCATAAAGTGGCGGATGTCGGGAAATATAACGCCGGGCAGAAGATGATGTTCTGGAGCATCATGAGCCTGATTTTTGTGCTGCTGATCACTGGCGTTATTATCTGGCGACCCTATTTTGCCCATTATTTCTCCATCACCTTTGTGCGCTGGAGTTTATTAATCCACGCGACGGCCGCGATTGTGCTGATTCACGCCATTCTGATCCATATGTATATGGCATTCTGGGTGAAAGGCTCGATTAAAGGCATGATTGAAGGCAAAGTCAGCCGCCGCTGGGCGAAGAAACATCACCCGCGCTGGTATCGTGACGTTGAAGCGGCCGAAAATAAGGCGCAAGAGGGTAAATCTTTATAATGTCATGGCGACCACTGCGCTGCGGTGGTCGCTGTTGTAAGGCATTGCGTTTGACCTCAGAAAACCCGCAGGTTTTGGCATTTAAATAGACACGTATGATTTATCCCCGCGTGCTCCATACTCTCTCCATTAACTGAACAATATAAATCAATCATCCTCCGACAAAATATCGACTGTGCCCAGGAGGAACCATGAATAAACTTAATTACATTCTCAAATACGCTGAATATTTAATCCGAAAAAGCAGGGTGTTTGTTACTACGGATCTGTACTTTCATACAGCCGCGCTCAACAAAGTTTCCGAACGCCCGTCAAACCTGATGAAGCCCGTGACATTGAGTGAGAAAATTTGTCATCGTCTGGTATTTGATCGCAACCCTCTTTATACATTACTGGCGGATAAACTCGCCGTTAGAGAATATGTCCATGCCAGAACTAAACGGGTTAAAACCATCCCCTTGATTGGCGTCTATCACAGTGTGGAAGATATTGACTTTAGCCAGTTACCCGAACGTTTTGTGTTAAAATGTAATCATGACAGTGGAAGTGCGATAATTTGTACCGATAAAGGCAGTTTTGAGCCTGCGAAAGCATTAAATAAATTGAAACTTGCACTCAATAAAAATATGTATTACACCACCAGAGAATGGCAGTACAAATCTATAACACCGGTTATTCTCTGCGAAGAGTATATCGATATTTTTTTTGGGGCAGTGAAAAAACAGACGCCTGAAATGTTAAGAATACACTGCTTTCATGGTGTGGCTTGTTTTGTTGAAGCCGATTTTACCGATGAAAACGGCAATGAGTACATTAATGTTTATGACAGATCATGGAAGCTACAACCTTTCCAGATGGAATACCCAAACACACCTGATGCCATTGAGGAGCCACCATTATTCTATAACGCTATTATTGCGGCTCAGGAACTGGCAGGAGAGATTGACTATGGTCGTGTCGATTTGATGTTGCAAGGGGATGAAATCTATTTTAGTGAAATAACATTAAGCCCCAGGCGCGGGAAGCTAAAGATCACACCTGCAAGCTGGAACGTAAAATTAGGGGAGATGTGGGATCTGACGCTGTGTAAAAACAGGCTCAATTGAGCCTGCGCGGTTATTTTTGGTCCTGGCTCACCGGCCACGACAGTGTAAAAATTGAGTGATTTTCTGGTGTCAGGGTGTAAGTTGCATTCCCGCCGTGGGCGAGCATGATCGCTCTGACCACCGATAATCCTAAGCCACACCCCTGAGGGTGACTCTTTCTTGCATATTCTCCACGTTGAAAAGGCTGAAATAAGAGACTGTGGAGTTCCTCAGGAATGCCAGGGCCGCTGTCTTCAACGAGGATGACGTTCTCTTTCCCGACAATGCCATTTTTTACCCGTAGCGATCGTGACGATGAGTATTTTAAGGCATTATCAAAAAGCACGGTCAGGCATTGCATAATGCGCATAGGGTCACAGCAACAGCGCTGGTGCTCAAGTTCGGTTGCGATAGTAAAGTGTTCGCGCTGAAATTCCGGCGAAAAGTTATCCAGCACACTGGTAATCGTTACCTCAAGATCGGTCTCACTGAGGGTTAGCGTATATCCGGCTCCGCCGTAAGAACTAACAACCCGCAGATCTTCGATTAAATGCGCCAGGCCTTCGGTTTGCTTAAGCAGGTTTTGGAACAGTACGGGCGCGGGCTCGAACACACCGTCAACCAGTCCTTGCAGCCGTCCTCGCAGAATAGTCACCGGGGTTCTAAGTTCATGAGCGATGGCCGAATTCCATAAATTGCGCTGAATATCCAGTGTCTGCAGTTTTTCTGCCATTTCGTTGAAATCATTGACCAGATTATTCATCTCTCCCAACTGAGAACTCGTACAGGTTGCCCTTGCGTCAAGATTGCCCTGTGAAATCTGTTTCAGGCTATACGCTACCGCATTTAGCGGCGTCAAAATCCTTGAAGAGAGTTTCACCGTAAAGAAGAGAGAAACGACCAGACTGGTCAGCGAAGCAATCATGATCCACAGCCAGTCCACCAGGGTCATCTCATCTTCATTTCCTGTCAGGGCCCCCCCCGGCAGATAGTAAATTAAGAAACTATAAAATAAATAAGAGCCCAGGACGGCGATAGCAATAATAATGAAGGTGAGCGACACCATATAGGTCAATATTTGACGGCTAAGAATAGGGTCTTTTTTCATTTATTCTCACCCAGGCGGTAACCCAGCCCTCTGATACTCTCCGGGATCCCTTTGAGCCCCGCATTCTCAAGCTTTTTGCGCAGCTTACTCATGTGGCTGTCCACGGTTCTGTCCAGTGAATCACCTTCTGGCAGGCAGGCATCAAGTAACTCTTCGCGTGAGCATACCTTGCGTGGATTGCGCGCCAGATAGGTGAGAAGTTTAAATTCCGTCGTCGTCAACACCGGCGTGACGACCTCATCCGTGACGGTTATCTCAACATAAAAATCATCAGGATAAATGGTCAGGCAAGGCGTTCTTATCGGCCTTGTATTTGCAACCTCTGTGTTTACTTTGGTTCTGCGCAGTACAGCTTCAACCCTTGCAATAACCTCCGAAGGGTTAAACGGTTTTATCACATAATCGTCAGCCCCGAGCCGCAGCCCCATCAGTTTATCGACATCCTGATCAAGTGCCGTCACCATGATAACCGGTACGTTACTCTCTTTGCGCAAGGTTGTAAGAACATTCCATCCGTCAAAAACAGGCAGATGGATATCAAGTAAGATGAGGTCTGGCTTGTGCAGGCGAGTAAAATTAATTGCCTGCTCACCATCCCTGGCCCGGAAGGTTTTCATACCCGCGCGTTGTAAATAGCTTATCAGTATGTCGGCAATTTCATCGTCGTCTTCAGCGACAATGATCAGGTTATCTTTGTTCATTTTATCTTCCATCAGTACCGATGATAGAAATTACTCTATCTTAAAAGATCTTATGTCGTAATTGTTTAAAGGTTATTGAATACAATATGCGTAAAGTTTGTATGCCTGATATTACTCCCTGTTAAGAACAATCTGACAGTCGCAATTCGAAAAAGTTTCATTTTCATGTCTTTTTCCGAAAGATCTAGAGTATGTGAGGGCTTCTCCATACTGGCTACACAATCCCGAAATAAACAATCAACAATCTGATGCAATCATTTTCATCTGGAGAAACCCGGCCAGACGCCGATTGCTATTCATTTTCAAAATTTATAACGTCTAAAGCCAGTGCTTTATGCGTAATTTATGCGTGCCAGATTGTGTCAGGGAAAACAATATGAAAGACGTTGAGCGTATTTTTCAAAAGGTAATTTGGGACTCTTTTTTATATTTTCTGGTGTCATGCGTATTGCTGTTTCCATGGTTGTTTGTTGCGCACGCTATTGAAGAAAAAACGGATATGGCGGTTCTCTCGTTACCTCTGGCGCTTGCGTGTGTCGTCATCGCTTTTTTCTTTTTTATCATCCAAAAGAAAACGGGGGCATTAAAGGAGTTAGCCGTCATAACGTTCTATGTCATTGTTGTCTTTATTTATACTATTCTGGTGTTCAATTTACTTCTCAATATCATGCCGGGTCTGGATGATTTTATATTTTATTATGGGTGTTTTTTGAGCGTCTTTTTCTTCGGTACGCCAGTGTATTTATTGATACGGATGATTTGGACTTTTTTCACAATGAAGTAATGGACTAATACATACATGTAGAACAATGTCTGGCTCCACACTTTTTCCATAAACCTGCCATACGTGGTCAATATCAACTTCTTATCATTGGCATACATTTTTGGCAGATGACTTTGCGCCGGGTGGCGTGGAGCAGGCTAGTGAGTCGCTTTATTTTTTATGAACATTATGTCAGTTGACTGGAATTATTTCTGATGCCGCATTTTTTTATTGAAAGACCCATTTTTGCCTGGGTGATCGCGCTGTTTATTGTGCTGACCGGCATATTGTCAATCCCCCGACTGCCCGTCGCACAATATCCGGCGGTCGCACCGCCTGGTATTATCATCTCGCTCAGTTATCCCGGCGCCAGCCCGGATGTCATGAACACCTCTGTCGTTTCGCTTATTGAACGCGAGATCTCAGGGGTGGATAACTTACTCTATTTTGAATCGTCCAGTGATACCACCGGCATGGCTTCGATCACGGTAACATTCAGGCCAGGTACAGACATTAAACTCGCCCAGATGGACCTGCAAAATCAGATAAAGATTGTGGAGCCGCGTTTACCGCAGGCTGTGCGGCAAAATGGTATTAATGTTGAGGCCGCTAATTCCGGGTTTCTGATGATGGTGGGTTTAAAATCCCCCACCGGCGAATATCAGGAAGCGGATTTAAGCGACTATTTCGCCAGAAATTTGACGGATGAACTGCGACGTGTGCCGGGCGTGGGGAAAGTCCAGCTCTTTGGCGGTGAAAAAGCGCTGCGAATCTGGCTTGATCCCATGAAATTACACAGTTACGGGCTCTCTGTTACGGACGTGCTCACCGCCGTGAGTCAGCAAAATGTGATTGTTTCACCCGGCAGAACGGGAGACGAGCCTGCGGTCTCGGGTCAGACCGTTACCTATCCGATCACCGTCAGAGGGCAACTTACCTCGGTTGAGGCGTTTCGTAATATTACTCTTAAGTCGGCGATCTCCGGTGCGCGTCTGACACTGGCCGATATTGCCCGCGTTGAATCCGGGTTACAAAGCTATACCTTTGGTATACGTGAAAATGGCGTACCCGCAACGGCGGCCGCTATCCAGCTTTCACCCGGTGCAAATGCTATTAACACGGCGTCCGGTGTCCGCGCGCGGCTGGCTGAGCTGTCAGGTGTACTGCCTGAGGGAATGGAATTTACGGTTCCTTTTGATACGGCACCTTTCGTTAAACTTTCCATAATGAAGGTGGTGGAGACATTCGTTGAAGCGATGGTTCTGGTCTTCCTCGTCATGCTGCTTTTCCTGCATAAAATCCGCTGCACGCTGATTCCTGCCATCGTGGCACCCGTGGCGCTGCTGGGCACCTTTACGGTGATGCTATTAAGCGGTTATTCCATCAACATTCTGACCATGTTTGGCATGGTGCTGGCTATCGGCATTATCGTTGATGACGCCATTGTCGTGGTCGAGAACGTCGAACGCCTGATGGAAGAAAAGGGGCTCTCCCCGAAGGAAGCCACGCGGCAAGCTATGCATGAAATCACGCCCGCAATCATTGGTATTACCCTGGTGCTTACGGCGGTATTTATCCCGATGGCATTTGCCGGAGGGTCTGTCGGAATTATTTATCGGCAGTTCTGCATCTCTATGGCAGTCTCTATTTTACTGTCCGCCTTTCTGGCCCTGACGCTCACGCCAGCACTCTGCGCAACGATATTAAAGCCCCATCATCAAGCCTCCCGCAAAGGCCGCGCGTTTTCCGCGTGGTTCAACGGTCGGTTTCATGCGCTTACTGCGTTTTACGCATCCGGTCTCGGATTTGCTCTGAAACGGACCGGACGGATGATGGTGCTCTATGCCGCGCTGTGCATGGCGCTTTTTTGGGGTCTCTCTTCATTGCCGTCGTCGTTTTTACCGGATGAAGATCAAGGCTACTTTATGTCGTCCATCCAGCTTCCTTCAGACGCGACGATGCAGCGTACGCTTAAAGTGGTTCAAAAATTTGAAGAGGAAATCGCCAGCCAACCGGCGATTGAAAGCAACATCATGATCCTCGGATTTGGGTTTTCGGGCTCTGGTCAGAACTCGGCGATGGCTTTTACCACACTCAAGGACTGGAAACACCGCGAAGGGACAAGCGCACAGGATGAAGCTGACCATATTCAATCAAGAATGGAGAGTGTGTCCGACGCGGTAACCATGAGTCTGCTTCCTCCGGCTATTTCTGATATGGGGACCTCATCCGGGTTCACTTATTATGTGCAAGACCGGGGAGGGAAGGGCTATCAGGCGCTAAAAAAGGTAGCGGATGAACTCGTCCAGCGCGCCAATAAGAACCCGTATTTGAGCGATGTCTATATTGATGGCCTGCCGGAGGGATCAACACTTGCCCTGAACATTGACAGGGAAAAAGCCGAAGCCATGGGGGTCTCGTTTGATGAAATCAATCAAACCCTTTCTGTCGCAACGGGGTCTAACTATGTCAATGATTACATCAATAATGGGCGGGTTCAGCAGGTCATTGTTCAGGCTGATGCGCCGTTCCGTATGCAGCCGGAACAGCTATTGCGTTTATCGGTTAAAAACCGCCAGGGGGAGATGCTGCCAGTGTCCACGTTTGTGACGCTTGCCTGGCATGTCTCGCCGCAGCAACTGAATCGCTACCAGGGTTATCCTGCCATTCGAATTACCGGAAGTGCATCCTCTGGTGAATCTACAGGCACCGCAATGGTGGCAATGGAGGAACTTGCAAAAAACTTACCGTCGGGTTTTGCGGGCGAGTGGGCAGGCAGTTCATTACAGGAAAAGGCCTCTGCATCGCAGCTTCCGGGGCTCATTGTACTGTCGATGCTAGTGGTATTTATGGTGCTCGCCGCGCTTTATGAAAGCTGGTCTGTTCCCTTCGCGGTTATGCTGGTTGTTCCGCTGGGGCTGCTCGGCGCCGTTCTGGCGGTCATCGTCGCACAGATGACGAACGACGTCTTTTTTAAAGTCGGTCTGATAACCCTGATTGGGCTCTCCGCCAAGAACGCCATTCTAATCATTGAGTTTGCGAGACAATTAATGCACCAGGGCAAAAACGTCATCGAAGCGACCCTCATCGCCTCCGGACAGCGTTTGCGCCCGATACTCATGACCTCTTTAGCGTTCACATTGGGCGTGGTGCCCCTGATGCTTGCCAAAGGGGCAAGTGACAGCACGCAACATGCCATCGGAACAGGGGTGTTCGGCGGAATGATCAGTGCAACGCTACTCGCTGTTTTCTTTGTTCCCGTCTTTTTCGTCGTGATTGTCCGCTTTCTTGAAACGCGAAACCTGGAACACAAGAAGACCCGGAACGATTAATCTCCGCCCTCGTTCGTCCTTTATTGCATCAATAGCGCGACCATCGCGATAAGCGCCGGTAGCGCCTGAACATAGAGGATTTTCTTGCTGGCGGTTGCCGCGCCAAACACCCCGGCGATCAACACGCATGCCAGGAAGAAAAGCTTGACCTGAAACCCGGCATCGCCCAGCCATAACCCCCACAGTAAACCGGCGGCTAAAAAGCCGTTATACAGCCCCTGATTGGCGGCCAGTACGCGGGTGTCGCGGGCAAAATCGGCGCTCAGGTTAAACGCCTTGCGGCCGGTTTTGGTATCCCACAAAAACATTTCGAGAACCAGAATGTAGACATGGATCGCGGCGACAAGCGCGATGAGGATAGTTGCTAACACAAGAAACCTTAACGGATAAGAGCAGGGTATCTGGAGTATAGATAACGGCATAAAAAAACGAAGAAAAATCACTGCGTTTTATCGGGCGGATGCGGGTTAATGAATCATGTCATTAACCCGCCCTGTGTTTAGCAGAAGGGATATTTTTTAAAGGCGGGCAACGCCTCACAGGAACGGGCAAGTGAGGCAATATTTTTAAAATCGTCGGCCAGCACCACATTCGGGATCATCGATTGTATAAAGGTCCACACCACCGTGCTGGTGACGGTAACCTGATCGGGGCGCCGGGCGGCAGCGCGGCCTGCCAGTAGCGTATCCCATTCCCTGCAGGCGGCTAACAATTGCTGGGTCACGCGCGCGACCCACGGCTGATGCTGCTTTTCTTCCGGTCTGAGATTGTGTTCGTAAATGTTTTGCACCGCTTTTTCGCAGGCGGCAAGCGCCAACCCCAGCAGGCGAAGATCCTGTGCCAGCGCGCCAGGCTCCGCAGGGAGTAATTTCTGGTCTGCGTCTGCCTGGGCCTCGAAATAATGCAAAATAAGAGATGAGTCCATTAACTGCACGCCGTTATCCAGCAGCAGTGTCGGCGCTTTGACGACCGGGTTAATGCGGGCGAACGCCTCAAATGAGCGAAAAACTGACAGCGGCATACTTTCAAATTCGATGCCATAGATTTCCAGGGTTACCGCAACACGCCTGACGTAAGGCGAGTCCATCATGCCAATGAGTTTCATCGTAACTCCTGCCCATACACAGCAATAGCCGTTAAGTGATTGACCGCGACACCTGCCCCGGTAACGAAAACAGAAAGACCTTACCGTAAATCGTCGTGGGCGAATATCACGGGTTTCTAACCTTATGTGTTAGTTTTTCTAACATTTTGCACGGTTATCGCATAGCCTGTAGACGGCGTTAAAATTAACGGGCATAACACCATGCCGGGTTATCAGTGGCCGCTGTAATAACGTCAGTTGGGTAGTAACGTTAACCTGGTGGCCCCTGTGTTTGAGGAAAGCACAATGTCGGATTTCCCCCCTATCGCCAGCCTGCGAAGCTTTGAGGCGGTTGCACGCCTGGGTAGCGTGACGCTGGCAGCAAAAGAGATGAACGTGACCCATTCCGCCATCAGCCAGCAAATCAAAATCCTTGAGGCGCTGGTTGGCGTAAAACTGTTTATCCGTCACGGGCGCGGGGTGCAGATTAACGAAGAGGGGCGGCTCTATGCGCTACAGATACGCGAGGCGTTGAACCATATCTCGGAGGCCACCCGGCTGGTACAGGTAAAGCCGCGCACGATGGAACTGACGCTGGCGACGGTGCCGTCTTTTGGCAATCACTGGTTGCTGCCGCGCCTGATGCGCTTTCGCGAAAAATATCCCCTAATTTCATTACGTTTGCAGGCCAGCCTGACGGTCACCAGCCTGCAACAGGAGGGCATCGATATTGCTATCCGTATGGGGCAGGGCGACTGGGAAGGCATGGAGAGCCGCTTTCTTTTTTCTGATGAGCTGATTGTCGTTGCGGCACCTGGCTACAACAAGGGCAACTTACCCGCCACGCCGCAAGAGGTGGCGAAGAGTGCCATTATCTTTTCGACGGAGTCGTGGAAAAGCTGGTGTCTGAATGCCGGGCTGGAAAAAGAGATTATGCCCGCGGGATTGCGCATCAATGATTCGAACCTGGTCCTTGAAGCCGTGCGGCTGGGACGCGGTATTGCGCTGGAGCGCCGCTCTCTGGTCCGGGACGCTATCGCGCGGGGTGAGCTGGTACAGATAACGGCGTTCACAGCGCCGTATCCCTGGCACTACTGGCTGGTGACCTCTCCACAGGTGGAGAAAGCGCGGGAAATCTCGCTTTTCATCGCCTGGCTTGATGAAGAGATCGCCCTGTGGCGCGAACAGGTGCAGTAAAGCCCGGATTCGCCAGGCGGCGGAGAATTCGCTATTATCCACTCTCACTTTTTTTGCCGGGCAGCCTGATGTCTGAGATTATCGATACCTTTATTGCCCCGCCGTGCCATGACGAGATAGAGATCCTCTGGCAGGACGAACATCTGGTGCTCATCAATAAACCCGCCGGGCTGCTCAGCCTCTCCGGGAAAAACCCGCAAAACCTCGACTCGGTACATCACCGGCTGGTTAACATATTCCCCGGCTGTACCCTGGTCCACCGCCTGGATTTTGGCACCTCCGGGTTGATGGTGGTGGCACGCAACAAAGCGATAAATGCCGCGATTTGCCACCAGTTCAGCCAGCGCACGGTAAGCAAGGTCTACACCGCGTTGCTGTATGGGCATCTGGCCGATGACGACGGAGTGATCGACGCACCGATCGGCAAAGATCCGGCGCTCTTTCCGCTGATGTCGATTTGCGCTGTTCACGGCAAACCTGCACGCTCCCGCTATCGGGTCGTGGAGCGTTTTTATCAGCAAGGGGACGACGGGGCGTTACTGCCACTGACGCGGGTTGCACTCATCCCGGAGACCGGGCGCACCCATCAGTTGCGTATCCACTGCCAGTACCTGGGCCATCCGATTCTGGGCTGCGATCTGTATGGCGGCCTGACGCTACCGGGCACGGCGCGAACTCCCCGACTGATGTTGCACGCCAGCGAACTGCATTTTGTGCATCCGGTCAGCGCAGCACCGATCAACGCCTGCCACGCCAGCCCGTTCTGAACAGGAAAGATCCGGATGAGGCGCCGGGAGGATGCCCGGCGCGCTACATAAGTGCGGTGGGAAAGGGGTACTAAACGTTGCGGATTACCACATCAAATCGTCAGGAATTTTGAAATCGGCGTACGGATCGTCTTCGTCCTGCACTTCTTCGCTCAGCGCGCTGTTTAAGACAATGTAACTCTCATCGCGCTGGGCAATTTTATCCGCAACGACGGCGGGGATGATCGCGTATTCGCTGTCGCCGTTGCTGTTGGTCACCAGACGCGCGATGGCGAGACGGCCATTAATCAGTTGTGTCTGCGTCGTCTTATCTACCACGACCTTTTTGATAAGGTTATTGTCGGTGAAGTTGAAATCGATATTGCCTTTGGCAATCACAATCCGGTTCATCTCAATAAGCTGCTTCACCTGCGCTTTATACTCTTTTGATAACGCCGCCTGCTTTTGTTGCTCGCTCAGTTGCTTATCGCGCTCGATCTGGGCTTTTTTATTCTCTTCTACTGCCTCTCTTGCCTCACGAGCCTGAACGCGTGATTTCTTGGCCGTTCTCTGGACTTTGGCCATCTTCTTGCTGGTCACTAAGCCTGCTTTCAGCATCTGCTCTTGTAAGGTGAGTTTTGTCATCGTCGTTTCTAACCTGGTAAAGAATTTGCGTGATTATAACGATAATTGTCGCGGATGTAACAGGTGCACCCGCGCCCGTGACGTTACGCGCCCTAAACCAGACGCTGACATAAAAAAGCCCAGCGGAATCAATTGTTACATTTATGTATCATGCTACTGACTTGAAAACTCGCTACTCTCTCTTCTTGCGAGTATTACGCGACACGCAGGTTTTTAACCTGCTGATTTTAAAATGGAATGCGTGAAGGGCCGCATGCAAACAACGGCACCTATTTCCGTTCTGTGAATGCGAGACCATCGCTGGATTGCCACGTAAGAAGAGGTTTCATGTCTTTACGATCGCTACAGGCACTGTGTTTAGTGAATTTTTTCATGGCGGATGTCAGGGACGGTCTTGGCCCTTTTTTAGGGATCTTCCTCACTGAGCATCACTGGCAAACCGACCGTATTGGCTGGATGATGACACTTGGTGGTCTGGCAGGGCTGCTTGCCACGATGCCCTCCGGGCTGGTTGCTGATGCGTCACGGCATAAGCGGGCAATACTTATTACCTGCGGTCTGCTTATCACCGCCGCGACGCTGCTGCTCTGGGTATTCCCGACACTCTATATCGTCGGCTTTTCTCAGCTCGTCACGGGCGTGTCAGCGGCTTTTATTGCCCCTTTGCTAACTGGCATCACGCTTGGGTTAACCGGCTCATCCGGCTTTAACCATCAAATGGGCAGAAACGAGGCGTTTAACCACGGCGGAAATATGAGCGCCGCAATACTGGCGGGTGTGCTGGTGTTCTACTTTGGCACAGATGCCGTGTTCATTTTGATGACCGGTATGGCGATTTGCGCCACGATGGCGGTGTTTGCTATTCGCCATGAGGATATTGATAACCGCGTCGCTCGTGGATTAAGCGCCAGCGCGGATCCTGCGGCGCTTCCCAAATTGTCCGTTATTATCACGCACCCTGCGGTCATTACCCTCGGGGTCACGCTACTGCTTTTTCATCTGGCTAACGCCGCGCTGCTGCCGATGCTCAGTATGCGCGTGGCATCGGCGCCGGGCGGGGAGATAAGCGCGGGCGTGTATGCGGCGGCGACGGTTGTCATTTCGCAACTGGTGATGATCCCCGTGGCCTTATTCGCGGCAGCCAGAGCGGAAAAATATGGCTACCCGCTACTGATTGCGGCGGCATTAATAGTGCTGCCGCTGCGAGCGGCGCTGGCCTGCACCTCAGCCGACCCGCTCTTTATGATACCGGTACAGATTATGGATGGCGTGGCGGCAGGCCTTCTGGGGGTGGCGGTTCCGGGCTACATCGTCAAGTTGCTGGAAGGCAGCGGCCATACTAATGCCGGGCAGAGCTTTGTCATGCTGTTGCAGGGTGCTGGTGCGGCATTCAGTCCGGGCCTTGCGGGTACCATTGCGGCAAAATACTCCTACAGCGTGGCCTTTGCGGTGCTGGGAGCCATTGCGTTACTGGCGCTGCTTATCTGGACTCTGCGCCGCTTTTTTTATGGAACCCGCGAAGAGCGACGATCTTATTGAGGCGGCGCGAAAGGGAAAATAATGAACAGGGGAGTGAGATGATTTTGACGACCATGCCAGGGCTTATTATTCGGCGTTTTCACCGTAAAGACGCGGCTGCGTTTTTTGCTTATATGGCATCGCCGCGCGTGCCCTGTTTTTATGATGAGAAAATGCGTTCTCTGGCAGAAGCCGAAGAAGAGGTGGCCAAACGCGCCAGCGATGAGACTCAGTTCGCGGTGTGCCTTAAAGAAACTGACGCGCTTGTGGGGCATCTTTTTGCCGATAACAGCGGCGAGCCCGATCCGCATACCTGGAGTGTAGGCTGGCACTTCAACCCGCAGTATGAAGGGCAGGGATTTGCCACCGCGTCGGTGAGCGCGCTGTTTACTTATCTGTTTACGCAAAAAGAGGCCCGGCGCCTGTATGCCTATGTGGAAGACTATAACCTGCCGTCGCAAAAACTCTGTGCCCGTCTGCATATGCGACAGGAAGGCTGCTTTAAGGAGTTTGTCTCGTTCACAGATGAACAGGGCGAAGAACGGTACGACTCTACGTTTGTCTATGCGCTGCTTAAAAAAGAGTGGCAAGCAAGGGGCTGAGGTCGGCGATGTTGCCCGGCAGTGCGCTGGCTCAACTGTCAGGTTTCCTTCGCGATAAATAAGACAATCCGGTAACCGCGTTAATGTATTACCGGATTGTCTGGTCATTAACTATAAATAACAGATGTTATACGGGCATTCAGGCCATTTTAAATACGCTGACCAGATCTTTAAGCACTCTGGCCTGTTCATTAAGCATTTCTGATGCCGCCACAGACTCTTCAACCAGGGCCGCATTTTGCTGGGTCGTGGTATCAATCTGACCGATGGCGATATTAATTTGATGTACCCCTTCGCTTTGTTCCAGGCTCGCCTGTTCGATCTCTTTAAGAATACTTGAGACACTATCGACGTTTTGCACCAGCCCATCCATTTTGCCGCTCACCTGGCGCACCATATCCAGGCCGCGGGAACTTTGCTGCATGGAATTTTCAATCAGAGAGCGAATATCTTTTGATGAATTTGCGGTTTTTTGCGCGAGAACGCGAACTTCCTGGGCCACGACCGCAAATCCTTTTCCGTGTTCACCTGCGCGGGCGGCTTCGACCGCTGCGTTAAGTGCCAGAATATTGGTCTGGAAAGCGATAGAGTCGATCAGACTAATAATGTCAGACATTTTGTCTGCTGAGTTGGTGATATTGTGGATCTCATGGGTGAGAGATGACATTAACTTTTCATTATCTTTGGCCGTGATGCTGGCATTTTCTGAGAGGAGGGAAGCATTCGCCGTATTGCTGCCGGTATTTTTCACCGTCACGGAAATTTGCTCCATCGACGCGGCGGTTTGTTCAACCGAGCTGGCTTGTTCCTCCGTTCGCGCTGACAAATCCCGCGTGCCAGCCATGATTTGAGAGGCGCCCGTCGCGATATTTTCCGCACCGCTACGAATTTCCGTCACGATTTTGCGTAATTCTTGCTGCATATGGGCAATCGCCCCTGTCAGAATTCCCGTTTCATCTTTAGAGGTAATGACAATATCGGTACCCAGATCGCCCTCAGCAATACGGGTTGCTGCGTTTACGGCATGATTGATAGGGCGGACAATAGCACGCGAAATCAGAATAGCCATGATGATACCAAGGGCCAGGCAGATCAGTGAAACAACGATCATTGTCGCTTTGCTCACTGCATAGTCACCGAGAAAACCAGTATAGGATGTCTGCATTTCATTACGTTGCAGATCGATAAATTCCATTATTTTCCCCTGATATTGACTTTCATAAGCGCGGGTGTGAGTGGCGTACTCACTGACGGCGGCCTCAGGATCGGTTTTAAGATTTTTTATCACTAAAGCGCGTGACTGAATGTAAGCTGAGCGAAATTCAGATATTTTATTTAATAATAATTGTGAGGGCTCATCGTCTGCTTTTTCCTTTAGCTGTTCATACAACGCCGTTACGTCTTTGCTTTTAGCATCCAACGCCTGCAAAAGCTGATCTTTCCTCTCCGGTTGTTGTTCAATAATTGCATTTAGTAATAACGTCGTCGCGCTATTGACTTCTCTTATGACATTATTGCCAAGGGCTGTTGTTGGATAATCTTCCGTTACGATTTTGGATATTTTATCTTTGGCTTCATTGAGCCGAAAAAGAGAGTTTGCTGAAATAAAAACCATCAAAAGCAATATCACACTAAATGCCAGCAATATTTTATTTTTGATACTTAAACCTTGTGTTTGACTGTTGGTCTTAACCTTTTTCATTATTCTTTCCTTGTTAAATTTGAAGTTATGCCTCTCTGCTCCTGCAGAGGGCATTTAATACACATCGGCATGGAGGCGATTATTCTTAGCTATCGATCGTTAAAAACTAAAAAAATTACATTATTGATAGTTTATGTCTATTGGAATTAATTCAATTGATCGATGGAATGTTGCATAAATTTAATGCAACAAATTTATTGAACGATTTGTGCTATTATTCGCAATCTGAATTGAAAAGGAGGAAGTTGGCTTTTAACCGCCGAATTGTTAAGGCAATTTAAAAAGAGGCGAACAGAGGTATGAGAGGAAGCCTGACGAATGACACAAAGAGTTAACGTGCAGGACATAAGCAATTCTTGATTATCGCAGTCGATCTGACAGTGCATTGGCCTGCGTTTCGTGCTTTTCTCTCTCTTTTCTAAAATTACCTTATAAAACGCTTCTGTCAGGCGAAGCGGCTAACGCCGCAATTGGCTTTTGAACTTATTCACTATAGTCAGATTAAGTTATAAGAAATACTTCCGTAGACATTATTATCGTGTCAGAAAGCCCTTTTGTTATTGTGCCAGTAAAAATATAAAAACTTATCTTCTGATATCTATTTTTGGATAAGGTTAGTGCGGTGGTAATAAAGTCATTTATAAATTTTTTTTGTGTCACTGCCTGTTTGTGTATAAGCAGAGATTGCGTGGTAAAATATCGAAAAGTGAATAGTTGTAATGAAATAAAAGGCAGTAAAAACCATGGTCTTTTATAAGTTATTTCATTTCTTTTTTACATTAGGCAAGAGTTGGCTCTGCTCCGGATGACTTTTTACCCGATGAATCTGGCAGGTGTTCGTGACTGTAAAATTGTGATACTCCTGGTTATGTACATTGTTAAATAGTCTATGGAATTCAGGGCAGAGAATGAAAAGACGTTATGTCATTGCAGATGTTTTTACGGATACCCCGTTTGTTGGCAACCCCGTCGCCGTCGTCTTAGATGCACAGGGGATGAGCTCCGGGCAAATGCAGCAGATTGCCGCTGAGTTCGGCTACAGCGAAACGACGTTTGTGCTGCCGCCAGACGACAGGGCAAACACGGCGCATGTGCGCATTTTTACCCCCACGCGGGAAATTCCTTTCGCCGGGCATCCCAATGTCGGCACTGCCTTTGTACTGGCAAGCTATGCGGCGGCGAACGGCGAGACGCTGCCTGAGATATTGCAGTTTGAAGAAGCGGCGGGTCTGGTACCCGTTCGTCTGCTCAAAGACAATGGCGTGGTGAGCGGGGCCGAACTGCGGGTGCCGGAGCCGTTATCCTGCCGTTCCGAAGTGAGCCCGGAACAGGTCGCCGCCTGTCTGTCGCTGGAGACAGACTGCATCAGCACGGCTGTGCATCAGCCGCTGGTGGCTTCGGTGGGGCTGCCATTTCTGATTGTGGAACTCGCCTCCCGCGATGCGCTACGCCGCTGCGTACCGAATTTACAAGGTTTCCGGGCTGTTCTGCCACTGGACGGCGCAGTGTCCATTTATGCCTATACCCTGGACACAACACAGGAAGAGGATTGTGATTTGCAGGCGCGGATGTTCACGCCGAGGATGACCGAAGACCCGGCGACAGGCAGTGCGACGGCTGCAGTGACGGCGCTGCTGGCGTCGCTTAATGCTAAGACGACGCTCTCTTTGCGCGTAAGGCAGGGAGTGGATATGGGGCGTGCCAGCCTGCTGTTGGCAGAGTATGACGCCTCGCAGGGCACACCGGCTGTGCGGGTGGGCGGCAGCAGTGTGATCACGATGGAAGGGGCGTTTACGCTGTGAGGTCATATCCGCCTGCCATGAGTGCGCCAGGCAGACGCTAAGCGAGAAGGGGACAGTCACCGCAGGCTGCCGCCTTCCCGATACAGACTGATGGGGCGTTACTCGTTGCCCCATTGATTAAGGAAATTCGCGACGTCATCGATACGCTTTTCACTGATACCGGCTTCGCGGGCCATCTCTTGCTGCGCTTCTTCGCTGATCTCTTCATTATTCATTAAACGGGTGATCAGCAACTGGAAATAGTGCGCCAGGGGATCGCGTTCTTGCTCGCTCACCGGCTTCTCGCTTTCCGTCGAATACTCATCCACGATGTCATAAAATTTAAGCGGTATTTCGTTGTTCATAAGTCTTTCCCTAAGGTCTGAGCCAGTTGATGCTGCCGATGTGGTTTAGATAATAGCAGTCTTATTTTACTGCCCGAGGGAAAATTGCCGGATTAATACGGCAACATCCAAAAGGGCAGAAATCGTGCCGACAGGTGGCGAATGGACCGCGTACGAGGTCGGCACAGGGTCAGCCTGATGATGTCAGACTTTGAGCATTTTCACCGTGGCTTCAACGTCAATTTCATCTTCCGAGAAGATTAATGTCGTGCCCTGGAAGGTGGTGATCGCCAGTTTTTTTACCGAGCGCATTTCGCCAGGTTTCTGTGCGGATTTCGGCTTGATGTTGTTCATCAGAAGCCCCACCGACAGCACCGCATTTTCTTTATCGATCCCGGTTTCAACGGGTACTTCTTCGCTGAACACCACGAAAGACTTAATCGAGGCGAGTTTCAGGCGCTCACCTGCAATATAGATGTACTTGCTTTCCGGGATGACTTTGACCGCATACGCGGACAACCCTTTGTTGTTGGTGGTCGGTTCGAAGGTCACTGCGGCATCTTTCTTGATAAGATCAGGGTTGGCGACCTTAATCACATGAAAGTACCGGTTTTCGCCGTTTTCATCTTTGATAAATCCAAAACCTTTATCTTTAAACCACGTTGTGATTGTTCCGTTCATCGCCATTACCGCCTGATTAATCGTTTATCTACTCAATTTTTGCAGCGCGCAGTGTAAAGCACAATGCCCGCGCAGACTACGTCTTTGGATTAAGTGTGAGTGATAAAGTTGGGGGATGTCGAGGTGATGCGCTAAAGCCTGCGAGCGTGCACGTTCGGTTACCTTGACCCTCCGGGGCTGAGGGTGAGGGGAACAGACGCCCGCGGGCCTTACCGGGCGCGCCTGTCAAATCATTTGCCAAGAATATTGTTTACCGCTGCGATGTGGCCCGGTTTATCTTTCTGGTTCGAAATGACCTGAATAATGGTGAATTTTTTGTTGGCGACAGCAATTAAGGTTGCCTGAAACACGTCAGTACCGTCCATATTGCTGGTGGCTTCAATGTGATAAACCTTCAATCCCTTCACGTTCTCCGTTTTTTCACTAACAACCTTATAAGAGGGAGAGGATTGCTTCTGCTGATCTTTAATGGATTTCAGACCCGTGAGAAAATCATCTTCACTGGCAGCACGGGCCGCCAACGGAATTTCTTCTTCGCCAATAATGAGCACACGTTTAGCCTGTTTATTGACATACATTTTCCCAGGCGCACCGCCTGGAACAGGCTGAACCTCATAGCCCTGTAATTGGAATTCCTGCTTTCCATCCAGAAGAGAGATTGTTTCAGTCGTGGCAGCTTTTTGTTCCGTCGTCTGCAATTCGGCGGCTGATGCCACATTAACTGTGCAACCCAGCGTTACGGTAAAGAATATTGCGGCTGACAGGTTAGATATATTCTTGAACTTCATTGCGAGCTCCTCATGGTGTTATTTCCTTTTTTTGAAAATGCAGGGGTTACAGCGTAGAAGCTAAGTAAGCAGGCAGCAAGGCGGGATAGCATATTCCATTTCGAATTCCTTTTTTATGCCCGATAATGCAGACAAAACCACACAAATAATGGGTGGGAACATAAAGGCAGAGTCTCCTTATCCTTATTGATATGAAAAATAATAATGCAAATTACGAATTATCCTATTGCGCACGAGTAGGCGTTGTTGATCAAGGGGGTGATTTGTTACTTGTTGTTTTTATTGGGGTTAATATAGTTTATCGCATGAATTATCCCTGCACTTACTCAGCAATGTCACGGTTAAACAAGATATTTTCCTGATTTTTTCAGAAGCCTTAATTTAATAAAGCAACCATTGTGCCCATCCCAAACTGAAATTGCTGCTGAAAATAACTTTGCCGTTTCCATTACTAACAAAGGTAGGTTTACAATCAGAATGTACCATTTGTAAAATAGTGTAAGCATAGCAAGAGGGCACTTTCCTCTTTAACTTGTACAGTAAACTCCTTCCGGTAATCTCCGCGAAAGCAGTTTTTCCCATTATAAACAGTGGATGAGTTAATAACGTTGAAAAGCATAACGGAATTGAAAATGGGTTATACAAAAGTACTCTTTTGGTTACTGTTAACCCTGTTTCTTATACCAGCGATCACACTAGGTTTTGCTGAGTACGGGAATAGATCACTCAATCAGGAATACACGCAATTCTTTATTGAGGATGCACAAAAACAACACCAGGATGCCGGGAAACTTGCCGGGTTCCTGCAAGAGAATCCACCTTCAAGCGTTTGCGGCCCGGTTACCGAAGATCTGCTCAACTATAAAAAGGCGGTCTGCGCACCAGGTTCCGAACTCTGGCAGTTCTACATGATGGACAACGTTGCATCCTGGACGTTGATTGCCGGCTGTTTTGTACTGCTGATGATCGTGCTATTCAGCGCGCTGGCCTTTAGAAACCGTAAGAGCCAGTTGTTAAGCCTGATGCTGGCACGGCCATTCCTGATGTTAGCAGGTTCACTTGAAGTGATTGTTCAAGGGGCGATGCTGGTCTGGCTCTCTTTCTGGGGAACCGCCTTCTTCACGCAAACCTACTATCCAAAACTGGTTATATTAGTCGGATTGATGGTGCTGGCGGGTATCTACTACATCATCAAAGGCATCTTTAAAAAGCTCCCGCCTGAGGAGAATATCGAAGGCGAAGTCGTGAGTCGCGAAGCCGCCCCTGCACTGTGGTCACGGATTGATGCGCTGGCTGCCAGAGTAGGAACAACCCCGCCGGACCATGTTATTGCTGGTATCGACACCAATTTCTACGTAACAGAAGCACCGCTGCGCGTTAATGACCATCTGCTAAAGGGCCGCAAGCTCTATGTCAGTATTCCGCTGTTGCGCCAACTGACGCTTGCGCAGGCTGATGGCGTCATGGTTCATGAACTGACTCACCTGCATGAAGGCGACACGGCATCGGGCGCGTTACTGGGGCCGAAGCTCCACCGTTTCGATCTCTATATTGCCCTGATGAGCGAGAATGTGGCCACGCTCATCGTCTACTATCCGCTGTATTTGTATCGCATGCTGTTTGAACTGGCATGGCAACGCAACAGCCGTGAACGTGAGTTCGTTGCCGATCGCAATGCCTCCGCGCTCATTTCACCTGCCGCGATCATCGAATCCCTGATCAAAATTTCAGCGTATGCGAGTTATCGCTATGAAGTTGAAAGGGATCTGTTTGCCAATAACGCGCTGCATGAGAGTGAACTGGGGATCCGCAAAACCATCGCAGCCGGTTTGCCTGCACATGTAAATTCGCCCGGTTTTATCAGTGCCATGCGTGAACATAATGTGCCGCATCCCTTTGATTCACACCCACCGCTGACTGAGAGGATGCGTAACGTTGGTTTTTCCGTCGAAGAAACCGCCTATGCCGCGGTGGCAGCGGAACTCCCGACGGAGAGTTGGGTTGATTTAATGCCCGTTGCCGACAACATCGAACAGCAGCTTTGGCAGAAATATGAGCGTGATTTCTCGTCTACGCATGAAGAGAGTCTGGCCTGGCGCTATCAGCCCACGGGAGAAGAAGAGACCGCGCTGGTCCTTAAGTATTTCCCGAATGTTCCCTTTACGCTGAAAGACGGTTCACAGGTCGAAATCACCTGGCAGGGCATTGTGTTGCCGAAAACGGCTGAACTGCTGGACTGGGATAATGTTAAAAATATCAACGTTCTCAGAAATTTTGGCCGGGATACCCTGCACGTACAACATGTGCAGCCGAACGCCAACGGCAAAAAACGCAGCAAAATTCCTCTGCCGGGCCTGAAGAAAGAGATTGAGAGATTCAAGCAAGTGCTGGCCTGGTACTGGCACCGCCATCAGACGGTACGGTCGCTGCTGCAACAACCCGAAACGGTGACTCAGCACGACGCATAAATAAGCAGTAGCTCAACCCTGTGACAGGGGTTGAGCTACAACTTTTATTCACCATTATTAATGAGCTTTTCGCTGCGTGATTAGGCAAGGCTGTCATGGGAAAAGCTGAGCCTCAGGCGTTTGACCTGCCACTCAGGTCCTCGCGAGTTGGACCTTGAAAGTAGATGCTACTGATATGGCAACTGCGCGGTTGAGTCAGCACGAAACGAATCGTTTCCCAGACCGATCGTCCATTCATCAGACGTTCCCCCATTCTGGATTGCTCATCGACAAACGTCTCTAACCCCGTAAGTTCAAAATCCGGCGGATACAACCCGGTAACACGGATATTTTCTTCAGACAACTGCTGCGACAGTTTAGTTGTAAACCCGCTAAGCCCATGTTTGCTGGCGAAAAAAGCGGGATGCGCAATTGAGTCCGTAAAATTCGGGACGCCACATGAAGATATTATTGAGATGATATCCGCACTGTCTGAACGTCTTAATCTAGGCAGCAACGCCTGAGTCAACAGGATCGAACCTGTCAGACCTGAACTGACGGTATTAATAATTTCTGTGTCAGGCTGATCGTCTAAGCTCCCTGACAACCACTGAGCGGCATTGAGAATTAAAATGTCTATGGGCTTGTCTGAGGTTAAAAGCTGTGAAGAAAACTGAGAAACGGATTCAGGTCGGGCTAAATCACAGATATACCCTTTTGCAATGCCGCTTTCAGCAGTGATGATGCGGCAGGTTTTTTGAATATCCTCAGCCCGCCGCGCGCAAAAATCCACCTCAACACCCTCTCGGGCCAGCCACACGCACAGCGCCTGGCCAAATCCTCCACCTCCACCGGTAATAACCGCTCTTTTACCTCTGAGCATCTCCATGCCTCCCTTTCGTAATGACTCTGTGTGGATGTAGATATACAGGAGGAGGGGGAGTGACATCTTTCCGTTCGTGCCATTTGTACAGGAGGAAGATGAATGAGCCGCACCGTAAACGGGTTAATGGCGTGCCTGGGGGAGTAGCAACGTCCGCGGTTGGCGCGGAGCGGTCAAACTGACTGATCTGAAGGTTTGCTATGAGCGAGGAGCGGACATACAAGAAGAGGGAAGCTGGCTTATCCCAATAATGAGCTTTTGAGTGACGAGGCATACTCATCGGAAAATACGCCATAAAGTGACTTTCGATGGTATGGTTACATTCTTACCACGAAAAGAGGAAACACTAATGATTGTAAGGACCTGGCACGGTTGTGTTCCGCTAAAACATGCTGAAGCTTTTGCGAAACACCTTGAGAATACTGGTGTAAAGCATTCAAAGAGCATATCTGGGAACAGAGGCGCTTTTGTGCGTAGAGAAACCCAGGGGGATTGGGAGCATTTTTTCCTGGCGACTTACTGGCAGGATCTGCAGTCGGTTAAGGCATTTGCCGGAGAAAGCTATCACGTAGCGGTGACGTACCCGAGTGACGAAGAATTTGAACTACTTTCCGATCCCTACGTTTTCCAGCATGTAGTGGAGAACGTTGCACCGCTTTAGCTTCGTTTCCGGGGCAACCTGTCGGTTATCCGAATTTTTTAAAATATCCATACTCATTTAATGCCCTTAGGGCCGCTCCTGGCCCAAAGCAGTCATCTCAACTATTGGATATTCCTGATGAGCTTCCGATTAGACAACCCTAATGAGCTTTGACAATAAAGTCGGGATGCCAGCGAAACCAGCCTGTAATGGATGAAACTCGCGCCACAGATCTGCTCAGCGCTTCATTGATTGTGCATCCCGGTGGCGTTCTGCCATGTAACGCCCCGGAGATGTTCCCAGTAATTTGCGAAAAAGGGTTGTAAAGCTCGGTACGCTCTCGTAGCCGAGCGAACCGGCAACCTGCTGGATCGATACTCCCTTTGCAAGCCATTCGACAGCGAGCATGATCGTGAGTTGCTGTCGCCAGCGGCCAAAACTCATACCGGTCTGTCGGCTTATCAGACGCGCAAGCGTTCGCTCGCTGAAGCCAAGCCGCTTTGCCCAGTCGCTCAATGTTCCTCTTTCTGCTGGCGATTGAAGCATCAGGTCCGCCATCCGGCGCAGACGCGCATCGACAGGCATTGGTAAGTGAAGGTTCTCGGGCGGGGCAGTGGTGAGCTCATCGATCATCACATCAAAAAGACGGGTTTCAGCGCCACCCTGTTGGTAAAAAGCGGGAAGGTGAGCAGAGCGGATCAATAATTCGCGCAGCAGAGGCGTCACCGATATGGCACAGCACGTCGCAGGCAAGCCCGCCGCTAAGTCTGACGCAATGAACGTGTTGTACCCCTCCAGGCCACCCGCAGCCTTGAGACTGTGAGCGATCTCTCCGGGTATCCACATCGCGCTGCCCGGCGGCACAATCCATAGTCCTCCGGCAACCTCACAGCTCAGCGCGCCCTTTTGCACAAACATGACCTGCCCTTTCTGGTGGGCATGCGCTTCCAGCTCAAACCCATTCAGGTCAGTGAGGAGAAAGCCCATTGTCACAATTGGGCGAGGGAGCGTATCCGGGTCGATCCAGTCGGCACCGGCCAGCGACTGATTAAGTATTGGCATCCCACCATTATGCTCAGACGTCTCGCCATGTGGCAAGATTGAATAATAATTTGTCATTTCTTCGCAATGACGACCGGTTGCCAGTTCCTTATAGTCCCTTTTGTCGCAGACGCATTTTCTCTCCGGAGGAAATCCCGTAAGCAAATGCTGGCCAGCCGGTGATCAGAATGATGGACTCACTAAACAAATCGACGCACGTGAAACGGTTCGTCAGCGGCCTCACTTTTCCAGATTATCCAAAACAGCGCCGTCGCCACACGATCTACTCCGATCCAAAAAGGAACAACCATCATGACCGAACAAAACAGCACGTTACGCAGCGACTACTCGACGGCGCGTCTTACCCAGCGTTACCGCTTTGCCGATCCGAATATGGATTTGTTCTTCCTCGGTGCGCTGGGCTGGGGGCCGACGGGCGGGCTTTCGGTGGGCGAAGCCTTTCATATTGCGTCACACATTGAGGACGGTAACCCTGACACCTGGACACAGGCCTTCGAGCGGCAAGGTGAGGTGCTCGCGACACAGGCAGAGCGCTGGGCCGGACAGGGCGTAATGCGCGCAGCCGGTGAAACCCGTCTTAAAGCGTTTGCCTGCTACCGTTCAGCGTGGCAGTTCGTCCTGCCGGGCGCATATTTTTCGGCTTTGTTTCGCAAAGGCCAGGAGTTGTTCGATCAGGCCATGCAAGAGTTGGGCTTACCGACAACGCGCTTTGAGGTCGCTTATTCCGGCGGCAAATTGCCGGGCCATTTTTTCCCTGCAAACGACCAGGCAGCACCGACAATCCTGATTATCGGTGGCGCGGATACCTGCCACGAGGACCGTTTTCTGTCACAGGGGCGCTATTATCTGGAACGCGGCTATGCGGTTGCTCTGGTCGATCTGCCGGGGCAGGGGTTGGTGGCAGAACAGAGCTTGTACTGGGAAGCTGAAATCGAACGACCGATCGGTGCAGTGATCGATACTCTGGTTGCCCGTTTCGGCGTGAATACACAGAAGCTGGCTATGCTCGGCATGAGCCTTGGAGGCTATTTCGCCTGCCGTGCGGCAGCGGAAGAGCCACGTCTTGCGGCCATTGTCGCGACACCCGCGCTCTCACGTCCCGAAGAATTATTCCTTGCCGCCGCCGGAGCAACGAAGAAAGAAATGCACGCTCCATCGGAAGCAGCCCACCGCAATATGCAAGTTCTGCTCTGGAAGGCTGGCGTCGATAACCTGACAGCCCTGGCCGATAAGTGGCAAAGCGCCGCCGCCGCTCCCGCGAAAGTTAATGTTCCCTTTCTCACCGTTGTTGGCGGCCAGGAGGGTGCCGTATGGAAGCAGCAGAGCATCGAATGGCACAACGCCATTCCGTCGGCGAATAAGCGATTAACGATGCTGGATGCAGAAACGGGCGCTGACGCCCATTGTCAGGGCAACAATCCCCTGCGCCTTGTGCAGGAGGTGGATGCCTGGTTGCGTGAGGTTTTGTGACAGCAAACTTGCCGGGGGCCACAACCAGAAAAAGGCAGATGACCAGGGAAGGATGCCGTTACCTGGTAAACGAGGGATATCAGGTCTATCTGCGCGTAGTTAGTGTAAAAACGAGATATTGGAACGGCGGCTCTGAGCGAGGAGCGGAAGTTCGCGGCTGCTTTCCGCTGACGAAGGCTTGGTACATAAGTGAAATGAGGACCAGTCAGATGCATTTTATGAATAATTGCTATTATTTTTCATTCTCAGGCGTTCTATAAATAATCTGAACGCTGCGGAATTGTTTTTCCGCTCTGGATAGAAGATATGGTAACCCGGAAAACTTTGACACCACTCTTCTAACATGCGCACAAGCTTGCCTGCGTTCACTAACTCTCTGGCCTGGGCTTCGGTAAGACAGGCTATCCCCGCACCCTGTACTACTGCCTCAATGATCAGATCGGTATCATTGAAAGTAAGCTGTCCATCAACTCTTACGTTGACTTTTTTTCTTCCGTCGTCAAACTCCCAGATATAATTTCCTCCATTTGTTGGCAGTCTGAAATTAATGCAATTATGAGCTGCCAGCTCAGCCGGATGTTTCGGTAATCCGTAGCGTTCAATATACGTGTGGGAAGCAACTACTGACATTCTCATATCCGGGCTTATGCGAAGTGCAACCATATTCGTTGCGACTAATTCGCCAAGGCGGATCCCCGCATCAAACCTTTCGGATATGATATCCCTGAATCCGGAATCAACGCTGATATCAAATTTTACGTCAGGATAATCTTCGTTGAACGTCCTGATAACAGGAAACAGAATTTGCCTCGCTGCATAGGGCGGAGCAGTAATACGAATAGATCCTGACGGTTTTTCCCTTAACGCTCCGACTTCGTTGAGACCCAGAGCGATGCTCTCAAAAGCGGGCTGCAGAGTGTTATAAAGCTGTTCTCCGGCCTGAGTCAGGGAAACCTGGCGGGTTGAACGTGTAAAAAGCCGTACGCCCAGACGCATTTCAAGCCGTTTAAGGGCATGACTCAAAGCAGACTGTGATGTTTCCAGTCGCACCGACGCTTTTGTAAAACTGAGCTCCTCAGCAAGAGTGATGAAAGTATTTAAGTCAGTTAAATCAATCTTATTCATGATGAATTATTCAGGATTTATTAATTTTCAGTATAACCATTATACTGGTTTATGTCTTAATTTCATTTTTCTGTTCATTTATAGTTCAGTTTCTGCCGTAGTTAAACACAAAGCCTCGCAATGCAGGGCAAAGGACAGGTACAGAAAATGAACAGCATCTCACGACGTACTCTTCTGGCGGGTTCCGCCTCAATTGCAGCGATATCATCCCTTACGGGCATCCCTTCATTCGCCGCAGTGAATAAAGACCCGAAAACGGGGACCACTCCTTACTCTCCCAATGCCGGCATTTATCGCCACACGCTGGGGTCGGCAGAGCTTTATTCAATCACAGATGGTTCAAACAGTTTTCCGCGCAGGGATAACTTTGTCTTGAATGCCAGCCCACAGGTTGTCGCATCGGAACTTACAAACAATTTTTTAGATCCGGACACAATCACGCTGACCTTTACTCCTGTGCTCCTTAAAACAAAAGGTCAAACGGTAGTGATTGACACGGGGCTGGGGGAAAATGCGTTTCAACAAAGTAAGGGCATCGGGGGGCAGTTCCACCGGAACCTTTCGGCAGCAGGATTCAGTACAAAACAGATTGATAAAGTTTTAATTACGCATTTTCATGCTGACCACATCGGAGGCTTAATTACGGCTGATAATAAGCCAGCATTTCCGGACTCACAGATTTATGTTCCGGCAGCAGAATATGCGTTCTGGATGAGTGACAGCAATATGAAAAATGCCGCCACAGAAGGAATAAAAACGAACTTTGAACGTGCCAGACATATATTTGGCATAATTGGAACCTACCTGCATAAATTCGAACCCGATGAAGAGGTTGCCCCGGGGGTAACGTCTATTGCAACCCCCGGCCACACCCCGGGCCACTCTTCATTTATAATCAGTTCTGAAAATCACACCGCCATTGTTCAGGGGGACGTGACAACGCATCCGGCTCTGTTTATACGCCATCCTGAATGGCATGGATGGTCAGATATGGATCCTGATTTGGCTGAAAAAACTCGTCGACAACTTTATGACCGGATTGTGAAAGATAAGATCCTTCTTCAGGGTTTTCATTTTTCATTCCCCTCGATGGGACATGTAGTTAAACCTGATGATGGTTACCAGTTTGTACCTTTAATGTGGGATCCATCGTGACAGAACGGGCATCATCATGAATGCCAGTACAGATACATTTATCTACTGGCAAGTCAGGATCTCGTAAACGTAACGAACTACATTTTCATGAAATATCGGACTGACTATAAAGAGCCTTGGTTAATCCGGCTCTTTAATTAAAGAAGAGGAGAAATTCATTTCAAGCCAGAAGGTGTGAAAGCGGGAAATATAAGTGTAAGGAGGCTATCGGGTGTTTCGATAGTAATGTTACATGAGGTATTAATGATGTTACTTTTTCCCGTTATCACTACATCATTGTCTCGCTCTGTTTTAACCGGAATGAAAAAGCAGCGATCACTTTTTCTCCGGGGCAACGATGTTGATGGTGTCCGCTTCTGGCACGAAGCGGAATAGCCGTGGGGGGCAGCAGTGAGCGAAGAGCGGGAGTTGACAATTGTAAACACCGTCAAGGTGGACATTACTGGTATTCACGTGTGTTAATAAACGGGAAGCAGGCTACAATTATGAGGCCATTTTGATGAAGCTAACTGATGAAGAACGTTTTGTATTACTGTTTACTCTGCAAAGCGATATCACTGTTTTAAATGCGGCACTTTCTACGGATGAAGTAGTGGAGAGAAAAAGAACAGGTGTTGGCTTTTTTTCAACCGTAAAGGTGTCTATGACAACTGAGTTTCAAAAAAGCAAAGAACGTTATTGGGAGCAAGGTTTTAATCATCAAAAACTCCCATATGGAGGATGTTTCATGATCTCTGTAGGAAACGAAAACTGTCTGGAAATTGAAGCTATTGCATATGAAAGTGAATGGCCAGAGCCTTTCATTGAAAATGAATTCTCATCATAGTTCTAGTTACTGTTGATAACCTTCCTTAAGGTAAAATAAAATCAGTTAATTATTGATTTTTGACACAATGCAAAGATAGAAACACGTGCGAAAATGCTGCCGTCACTCAACATAATGTAACGTATGCCCGCCCTTGGAAAAATCGGACTGAATATCAGCAATAACCATATCGACATCATCAACAGTCATATCCTGATTTTGGTTAGGCGCATCCCAAAACCTCAAGTCCCCCTTGTACAACACAAAGCCAATTTTATCGTTACCGGGAAAGAACATCTCACCTTGAACGGTCACCGTTCTATCTCCAATTTTTACTTGGATATGACCCCGAGAGACTTCAAGAATCATAGCTGCCCCCTCATAGTTAATAAACTAGCAGTAATAACGTTCGCTTTTGGCACCCAGCAGACAAGCACATAACACAGAAGATCTGCTATGAGCGAGGAGCGGTCCTTTAAGCCAGTTTATATCAGATGACGGACTAACACCGGCATGTGATAATCAACGGGGAGCAGGCCAATGAAAGTAAGTCGGAATAAAGAATGAGTCTTGACTTCGTGCTGGTAAAAGCAAAGGGTGTAGTGAATTCGATCGGTGAACTCGAGCAGGACAGTTCCTTCTCACGAGCAAACTACAAGGCATACGCCGAACAACTATTCCCTGGACTTATATGGCAGGCGGATGACACCGCCATCGTCGGTGGAGCGGGTATGTTTATTGAAGTGTCCCTCTCGGATGCGACGTTACACCTTGGTCTTAGAGGCCGCGGTGACATCCTGACAGCCATTAGCAAGATTGCCGTTGAAGCTGCAATGGCGGGCATCGTAGTAATTGACGTACAAACGTCAGATATCCTCACAGTTGAGGCTCTGCGCTCTTCAGACTATCTTTCTTGGTATCGATCTATCTTTGGAGTCAACTAGCTTTAGCAACCTGCGTTTATAAATGCCAAACCCACATTTAGACGTTCTACGTCGGCCCCCCTTATAGCGAAAGTAATTTTTCAATAAATTCTTTATCACTTTTTTGAAATACAATTTCTAACTGATGACCTGCTCCCCTTTATTTAACAAAGGATGATGTTGGCCACGTCCGCCCTTAGCACATAGCTGCCCAAAGGCAGGGCTTAAAGGGCAGATGTGAGTGAGGAACGGACATTGCTAACAGCATTCTGTGCGAATCAACAGGAAGCGGGTCAGCATTTCCAGAGTTTACCTCTGTGGAAGGCAAAAAATGGAATATGCTGATCCAGAACCGGCGGCTGGAAATGCGTCGTTTCATTATCGAGTTCGGTGACCGCCTGAGCGCTCACCTTAAACGAGTGGGCAGTTACACTGAATTACTGACAGACTCCTGCCAAAATGTCAGACAAACCCCATATTCATCCAGAAGGTCGTCAGCGATTTCAAACTGAAACACCTTATCCGGGAAAGCCTCTGCTAACGCGCGCTTCCAATATCTAGTTATCTGCTCGGCAAATAAATGACAAAGACGATAATCCTCTTTTGACAGACCTACTTTAAATGCGGGTCGGTCCGGTGCATCTTCCCACTTTGGAAAAAACTGATTTATTGAAAAAATATTTCTGTATCGTTCAACGTCTCTGCGCGATGTACTTTGTACTAATACACTAGATTTACTCTCTACTAGCCCAAGCAAATGAAACCTTTTCGGGTCGTATTGCTGAGCGTTAGGTAGCCAGAAAATATGCCCCTGGATCTCAATAAAATCAGGAGAGAGCAAACCCAGCACAGAAATTGCTTGCTCTAGTGAAACCAAGTGCCCTACATATGAAAAAAATTCTCCGGAGCCAATATCTGAAACAAACAGGCTTAATGACTCTTTAGAAATATTACCCTGATAAACTTTCATCATTTCAATCCTAAACTATCAAGAACCGACTGAGGAACATTTCCCTCAAAAGCTTTTGTATCACTTCCCTTCTTGGGGAAATATGTTCCATTCGGAGCTTGGTTCCACTCGACCACCTTAATCCGAGAGTTAGACACATCATATAGTGCGCGCCCTCAGGTGACCTGCTCCCCATAAATTAACATATCTCAACGTAATCAACGTCTGCTTTTGGCACAAAGCGGACAGGCTTCGTGACCATCATGTCTGCTGTGAGCGAGGAGCGGAAGTTCCCGATTGTTCTCATAGAGAAGGAAGGTGCTCATCATACCGGGGAGGCGTATAAACTATCACAGACAGTTTCAGTCTCGCAAAGTAAGATCGTTATGGAGATCCTGATTTCGAGCCTTTTGGTCCTGAAATTCAACGGATGTTAGCTTATAATGGTGTAGTTTTGGTCACGGGAACCTGAAGCAATCCCGCAATAAAAAATATTGGGAAAGTAGCTACAAGAAATGAATATAGATTAACTGAGAAAAAATTTTGCAAAGCTTAGTTGATATTTAATCAGATAGTGCAACGCTAATTAATAATGAAACTGTAACTTAATATAGTTCCAAAGTGAATGATAGGAGCCGCAATGAATTACAATATCAATATTACTGAGGGATATCCATCCTTGCTTAACCTGGATAATACCTCTGGGTTGTATTCTTACTTTGCGATAGATCCCATTTGTGGGAATGACAAGATCGTTGTGAGTGCAAAATATCTAGAAATAAATGCTGATAAAGATCTTTGGTGTTGCCAGGCCATTGATGAAAACCCTCATGGAATAATTGCGAAAGTTGCTGATAGATTTGTTTCTGAAAATTCATTAGCATCATTTTTGTTGAGAAGGGCTAAAATAGTTGCCGAAGGGGATGTTACATATTGTATGTGTCTCAATAATGTAAAGGAAAAAATCTTTCATTCCCTTCCCATATCTTTCACTATTGGGAGTAAATATATTTGGCTATCAGGAAAGAGTTTATATTATGCAGATTTCAATATAGGGTTGTATATCTTTTTCTCGGGTAGTTTATATCTTCATTTTGAGGATAGAGATGTTATATTGCAGATGGAGAATTTTAAAAGCAACTTGAATATGGAAGAAGTTCAAATCATTAATAAGTCGGAAGATATATTCAACAGAAAGAGAAATATGTTCATTGGACATGATGACTTTAATAATAAAAAATCACCTTTTTTTGATTTCGATTTTCTAACGAGCTACTTTGTGCATACAGAATATACAAATTTAGCATTAAGAGATTTTCGAGATGATTTTAATTAATCAATCCTTCTTAATTTTATATGCGTGCCCGCTGATTTCTATAATTAAAACAGAAGGTAATACATGATCTAACGCTGGCATGACCCATGGCCTCCTTCATTGTGATCAGAGTGCAAATACACCACCCAGGCGGATCATATGCTTTTCGATATTTGTCCAGTTCACACCGTAACCTTCGCGTGACCTGCTCCCCATAAATTAACATATCTCAATGTTATCAATGTCTGCTGTTGGCACACAGGGGACATCCGGGCACGGCAGATTTCCCCTGGACGCGCTGTCAATTCTGCCCAAGCTATGCAAACCGAAATCATTGGAACGGCTCATGAATATCCAATTCACAAACATTACCCCGGCCAGCCCAGGGTTTACGGAGTTAAAATTAAAGAGCATGGCTGAAGGATTTAACATGCTATACCGACTGGAAGAAAATTGGTTAAACGGACAGAACCGCTTTGACAGGCCCGGAGAAAAACTGCTTGGGGCTTATGCTGATGATTTAATTGTTGGCGTGTGCGGACTTAACATCGATCCCTTTACGGAAATAACTGGCACCGGACGTCTGCGGCATCTCTATGTAGACACGGCATGGAGAAGAAATCATGTTGGCAGCGGTTTGCTCAGTGAAATACTTAAAGATGCTGGCCTCTGGTTTGATTTTATCAACACCAACGCACCATCATCGGCATTCACTTTTTATGAACGAGCCGGCTTTGTTGCTTTATGTGATATGGATAAAGTTACACACCACTTTTGCCTGAGAAAGCAAGCACGGTAGAACATTCTCGTTTTGGACACAGCGCCGATTGTGTCCTGTGTCAGATGGCCAGGGCATCTTCTTTGTATTGACGATTTTTTCAAGAAAACTCAGTTCAATTTGCATATTTAGTCCTTAAAATAGCGCCGGGAAATCGTCGAGCGTATATTGCTTTAAAATCAGGTGCTCTTTTTCAAGCTGTGGCGCTTGCTGTATCAGCATGGTTTTCCCTTTATTCTTAGTTTTATGATTTATCAAATTTACCGCCATGAGCGCATTGGTTCCAAAAATCGGCAATTCCTGCTGATAAAAACACGCGCTGAACGTCTCTGTTTCCATTTTTCACTGTCTGGCAGACTGTGGACCGCGGTAATCGCCGCCCAGGGCTTTAATCAAGGTGATATCGGTGCTGAGCCGCTGGGCCTCGATATCCAGCAGCAAAAGCTGCTGCGCGATGGCCGGACGACGCGCCTCCTGCGCCGCATAGTAGCTGACCAGTCCGCGCTGATGGTGCGCGCTGGCGCTGCGGGTGGTCATCATCGCCGCCGCGACTTTCTGCTGCTGCAGCGCGGCCTGCTGGTTCAAATCGTTCAACTGGCTGGAGCTAATCGCCACGTCGCGCACCGCATCCAGCACCGCCTGGTTGTACTGCTTAATTAAAATATTGCTCGCCGTACGCGTCGATTTCAGGCTGGCGTTTAAGCGCCCGCCGTCAAACAGCGGCAAATAGAGCCCCGGCAGCAGGTTGACCTGCTGGAATGAGGACTTAAACAGATCGCCGACGCTCAGCGCGTTGTAGCCCCAGAAGGCTTTGATATCGAAGTGCGGGTAAAACGCCGCTTTTGCCGCGTCCACCTGGTTCATCGAAGCGCTGACGTAGCCGCGCAGCGCCTGCAGATCCGGGCGACGGGCCAGCAGTTCAAACGAAAGCGAATCCGGGAGCGTTTCCTGCAGCGCCGGCAGCGCCACGGGATGAATCTCCGGCATGCTATGCGCATCGGCGCCGATCAGCGCCCGCAGCGTTTCCCGATACTGCGTCAGCGTCCCCTGCGCCGTAATCACCTGCTGCTGCGCCGCCAGCAGCTCCGCCTGGGCGTTGGCGACATCGACGCTATCCTCCACGCCGCGCGCGGTACGATGCTCATGCGCCTGCACCGAGAGCCTGGCGATGGCCTCCAGCTGATTAAGTAATGCGATTTTCTGGAAAGTTGCCTGCATCGCGAAATAGAGCTGGGCCACGCTGCTGGCAAGATCCAGCTCGATGCCGGCGGTCTCCGCCTGGCGGGCGTTCTTTTCGCCAATCGCGGCGGCAACGCGGGCGCGGTCGGCGCCCCATAAATCGATATTCAGCGTCGCCCCGACGCCAACCGTATTCAGCGTGTACCAAGGGCCGTTTTTATCCACCGGCAGGGAGAAGGAGTAGGGCCAGGTGAACTGTTTATTGGTGACCCGCAGACGGTTTTGCGCCGCCACGGCGGTGGCCTGCACGCCCATTGCCGACTGCGCCAGCTCGACCGTGGACTGCGATTGCGAAATACGCAGCCGCGCCGCCTGCATGGTGGGGGAGTTCTGCAGCGCGCGATTGACCAGCATATTTAGCTGCGGATCCTGATAGCCTTCCCACCAGCGCGCCGTCGGCCAGCCACTATTCGCCAGATGGATCACCTGCGCCAGCTCGGCCTGCTGCGGATTGACCAGCGGAACCTGGCCGGGATCGTCCTGAATTAATGCGCACCCGGTTAACAGCGTCAGGGCGAAGGCAAACACCGGGGATCGCGCGGCGCGCGGGAGAGTAGAGGTTTTAATCATGATTGCATTGCCTGTCGCGGAATATCGGAAGACGCAAATGGCCACGCCGGCAGGGCGGCCAGCGCGTTGACCAGCGGTGCGCCAAATGGATTCGCCGGGTCCGGGAGAAGCGCCTGAGGGCGTTCTGTTGCAGTTTGCTGCGCGTCGATACCGGCAGCGTAGCCTTCAAGCCGCCGGGCGCAGCGGGGTAAAAAAGTATCCTCCGGCGCGGCGTACAGACGATAGCCTTCGCTGAGGCGCAGGATCTCTTCCGCCTGATGGAACGTCGCCCGCACCGGCCAGTTTTTGGCTTCCGGCCACGGGTGGGCGTAGGTTCCCAGCGGCTCGGCGGCTACCCGGTTGATTAAGGTTTCGCTCTCGGTCAGCGCGGCAAAGAGCGGCACCAGTTGAACCTCATCGTCGCTTGAGGAGAGGGTCTGCGCCAGTTGGCGATAAAGCTGCGCCAGACGCGCTTTGAGCTGCGGGGCTTCGCTATCCGGCCATAAATAGAGATGTACAATCGAGGAGACCAGCACGCCGAGCAGGATACCGATAACCCGGTCGCGCAGTTCGGTAAGGTTGCTGAGCGGGCCAAACCAGCTCAGGAACGCCAACGCAAAGGTGAAACCTATCTGGATCCCGGCGTAGGCGATGCGCTCTGAGCCTGCCGCAATCCACGCGGCCAGCGCGAACACCGGCAGGGTCATCGCCAGCAGGCCGCTCAGCGAGTCGGTCCAGGGCTGCACAAAGACGATCAGGAGCAGCGCAATCAGCGTCGCCAGCAGTGCGCCGCCGATGCGCAGCCACGTTTTCTGCAGGGTAGCGCCCAGACCCGGCTGGGCGACAATGACGCAGCTCAGCATAATGGTGTGGATGCCCTGCCAGTCGGCGGCGGTATAGAAAACGTAGCACAGCAGCGTCGCCAGCAGCGTTTTCAGGGCAAAGTGCAGATAGACCGGATTGGACCACGCGTCCGGCAGCAGCAGCGGCGCTTTTTCCACTTCACCCTGCGGTAACGCGATGGTTTCGCCGCGCGCCAGCCGCGCCAGCACCCCGGCGATCTCCTGCAAAATGGCGCTGTTATCGCTATCGCGTGGGACCATCAACGGCTCAATATCCGCCGCCGTGGGGCTGGGCAGATTATCCGCCAGCGCGTTCAGCGCGCGGGCTATTCGCTGGCGCGCATCGGAATGGTCGCGGCCCGGTTGTAGCAGCGCCGTTAAATGGTAGCAGCGCAGCGCGGCGGCCATCAGCGATTGCCAGGCCTGCGGGCTGGCGGCAATCTCCGGCGTGGCGCGGGCGGCTTGCTGGTACAGGGACTGCAACTGGTTAAACTGGCCGGCGATCTCTTTAAAGGAGGGTTGCGGCGCCCCGCCATCCGGTTGGCTAAGAATCCGCGCCGTCTGGCGCAGCATGACCACCAGCCGGGCTTTAAACTGATAGCCGGGGAACGCCTGTTGGAAACAGGCGTTGACCAGCAGCGTCACCAGAATGGCGGTGTTAATCGCCACCCATAGCCACAGCAGCAGGCGTACCAGAATTTCGCTCTGGCTGGTCATCGACGGGAAGGTCTGGGCGTAGATGACTGCCAGCGCCACCACGAAAAACGCCAGCCCCAGCTTGCCGAGGACCCGCATCAGGTAAATCGCACAGAAGAACAGGATCACCGAGGCAACCAGGCGAATTAGCGGATAGTCATAGGTCCACTTGATAATCAGCAGTACGCCGCCCAGGGCGACGCTGACGGTCACCACGAAAACCACGCTGACCAGCTTAATCATCAGGACGTTAGGCTGGCTGACGTAAAACACCACGATCAGCGCCACGGCGAGGAAGGGAATATGCAGCGTCATAAACAGCACAATCAGCACCGCACAACTGAGCGTCAGGCGCAGGGTATAGTTCGCCCGCCCCGGCGCATCGCGGAGTTCCCGGGTCAGAAACGGCCACAAGCTTTGCATGCCGTCTCCTTATTGCGGCTGGAGAACGGCGCTGGCGGAAGCGCCCATGCGAAACAGGTTCGGGTCGGGATCTTTGACGGCGATTTTAACCGGGAAGCGCTGGGAGACATGGACCCAGTTGATGCTCTTCTGAATGACCGGCAGGCCTTCAATGACGCTGCCGCCGTCGGGCAGAACGCCGGTGCCGACCGAGTCGACTACGCCCTCGAAGGTACGGCCATGGTTGGTCATTACGGTAATTCTGGCCGGAACGCCGGGCCGAACACTCTGCAAGTCGGTTTCGCGGAAGTTTGCCACCACGTACCAGTGGTCGTCATCCAGCAGGGTAAAGACCGGCTTAAGGGCTGAGGCGTACTGGCCGATCGTCGTCTTCAGCGCCACCACCACGCCGTTAAACGGCGCGCGCACTTCGGTAAATTCGAGATGCAGCTCGGCCAGCGCAATTTGCGCCAGGATCCCCGCGCGCTGCGCCACCATGGCATCAACGCCGGTCACGGCCGCGGAAGCCTGTTTCGCCTGCAACAGGGTGGCCTCCAGTTCGGCGCGCGCCGCTTTTTCGGCTGTTCGCGCCTGATCCAGATCTTCTTGTGAGGCAAACCCCTGCGGTACCAGTGGCTCAAGGCGTATGCGTGAAGAGGTGGTCTGCTTAACCAGCGCTTTAGCGCGTTCAACGGCGGCGCTGACCGACTGCGCGTTGTACTCCTGCGCTTTGATCGTGCGCTGGGTCAGCATAATCTGCGCATCAAGCGTGGTCAGTCGCGCCTTGGCATCATCAAGCATCGCCTGGTAGGGACGCGGGTCGATGCGGAACAGCAGATCGCCTTTTTTCACCCGCTGATTGTCGCGAATCGGCATTTCAACGATCCGCCCGCTTACTTCCGGCACCACGTCGATGGTGTCGGCATAAACGTAGGCATCGTTGGTTTCCGGCGAGGTTTGTAGCTGCCAGATAACCATAATCAGCGCCACGATAGCGGCGAGAACGAGTGCCAGCAGGGGCCATTTTTTGCGGATAACGCTTGAGCGGGATTGGGTCATAGGGATCTAGTTTACGAAGAACAGGAACCACAGAATCGTGGCGAACAGGAACATCAGCGCCAGATAGCTGAAGACCAGTGGAGAAAATCGCGATTGCCATCCTTGACGCACAATCAGGATATGGCAGGGAATAAGTAACAGCGCGGCGCCTAATAAGCAGAAGAACCAGCCGGGAAATGCTGCGCCTAAAACCGGAATCGCCGGGGATAATGAGCAGCCGGAGAGCGTAAATAGCGAAAATAAGAGCGCAGGGCACGCCAGCTTAACAATGCGATTCAAGACGAAATACCTGAGTGCTCGGATTAAGGTGAAATGAGTTTAATCTCCTTGATTGTGAAAGAAAAGAAACTCATCAGGTATCTCAAACAGAAAGTCTCTTTTCCTCTGGTTACATTGTTTTGTGATCATCTTGCATCGCCACAAATATAAAAGTAAAACTATATGGATTGTCTGCATTTTAATTCCTATATTCAAAGCATTACAAAAAATGCCGTTAGCATTTTTACCCCCTTACTTTATATGGCTCACCTGGTTATGCATAACACCATATATGAAACATTGCTGGAAGCACCCGGCCCGCAAGGCTCTCTCAAAGGCACCTTGCTTAGCCCCTGTCCGAAGCCAGAACAGGTCATTCTGATAATTCCCGGATCTGGGCCAACGGACCGCGATGGTAATAATCCGCTTGGGGTTAATGCGTCAACGTATCGGCTTCTGGCGGAAAATCTGGCATTGAAAGGTATCGCAACGTTGCGGGTGGATAAGCGTGGAATGTTTGCCAGTTCAGCGGCGATAACGGACGCCAATGCCGTGACAATCAGTGATTATGTAGAAGACGTACGTTCCTGGATAACGGTATTGCAACAGCGTCTGGAAAACTCCTGTATCTGGCTTCTCGGGCACAGTGAGGGGGGGATCGTGGCATTGGCGGCGGCGCAGGAACCTGATGTCTATGGTTTAATGCTGGTCGCAACACCTTCGCGCCCGCTGGGGGATGTATTAAGAGAACAGCTTAAAGCCAATCCGCAAAACGCAATTCTGCTGGACGATGCGCTTTTTGTTATTAACGAACTGGAGCAGGGTAGATATGTTAATGTTCAGAACAGGCATCCTGCTGTGCAACATTTATTTTATCCGGCGGTGCAGGGATTTCTTATAGACATTTTTTCCTTTAATCCAGTTCATTTGATCGCGCGTATTACTAAACCTGTACTGGTATTACAGGGGCAACGCGATCTCCAGGTAACGGAATATGATGCCCGACAGTTTAAGGCAGCCAACCCGAAAGCAACCCTTGTTCTTTTACCGGATGTAAACCATGTTCTTAAAGCGGTGAATTCTGATGACAGGGAAGAGAATAATGCGGCTTATACAAACGCATCGCTTCCCCTGGCGGCCGGGGTGGTTGAGGCCATTGCGCAGTTTCTGACGCAGAACGGTAACCCCAAAAGCTAAGTTGCCACTCTTTAATTAATAGACAATCCGGGAGTTGGGACGTTGAAAATTGACTGGCATAGCGCATTGCTCACCCGTTCCACAGCCATAGATAAACACTACAAAAACACGCAAAACGTTCGTCGTTTCATGATCGAACAGTGCGGGGAAAACTTCCGTTTCGACCGTAATTTCATGGCCTGGATCCGCAATGATATCCCCAAAAATCTGGGCGATGTGATCGACGAGTGGAAACGCAGACAAGGTTTATAAAAGAAAATTTTTTATTCGCCTCAAGCAGACAGACTGGAGAATTGTCAGGTCTGTTATGAGCATAGTAGGGGTTAGCATGAAAAAACGTGTATCCGTAATTATGCTTTCTTTTCTGTGTGTGCTGTTATCGGCGTGCAATGATATGAAAAAGATAGAACCTGAAAAATATTTCACCGGTCCTCAGCTTGTTCTGGCTAAGGCTATCCAGGCGGCAGATAGTGAATCTGTTATCCGTCTGTCAAAAACAACCGATCTGAACACACCGGGAAACGAGCATTTTACACTGCTGCTTTTTGCTCTGAATGAGGTTATGTATAACGGCAATCCTCAAAAAAGGTTAGATATTGTCACGGAACTTGTACGCGCAGGTGCGGATCCCCAACAAGCACAACCGAATGCACGCGGCACACCGGCTCAAATGATGGCAATGGGTGATAAAGATATATGGCTTAAAGCGCTTCTCGACGGCGGACTTGATCCTAATTCCCGGGATAAATTACTCAATGTTCCTCTTATCTTTTCAGCGCTAAGTGCAAAAAATACAGCCACGCTTGCGCTTTTGATTGAACGGGGAGCCGATATAAATACGCGGGATACCCTGGGTGAGACGCCACTTGTTGACGCTTTTTTCCGCACTGATTTTGATAAGGTCTATTTCTTACTTGAGCATGGTGCGAACCCTAATCCAGTAAATAAGCAAGGCCGTTCTTTCAGTCAGATGCTGGACAGGAACCTTCAACAGGTTAAGCAAGGTACTGAGTACTATGATCATGTGGTGAAATTAAAAGAAAAAATAGACAGCATGTCTCAATGATGTATTGGAAAGCGTGTTAAGAGGCTATATAAGGCTCTGGAACTTAAAGGACAGAGCCTGCGCCACATGAACTCAGGCCGTGTCCGGGAAATGCCAGTTAAGGGATAATGCGCGCGGCTCTGAATTGTCTGAACAAATTGAAGAACATGGTTCGTTTCAGGTGATAGAACAGTCACTTTCGCAGATGACAGAAATTTGCTGATGGCCGCTAAAGCAGGCTTCTGCTTCATTCTGTACAGCAGAAATTTTATATCCGTTTTGGCGCGAAGCGGCCAGCATAAAGTGATGTGCTTGAAATCATCTGTCTATTTAGCATAGTCGTTCTTTTACGATCGGAATTGAATAACGTAGTGCTGATGTTGTTATTTTGCCATTAATTACAATCAAAATTTGGCTCATCAAATTGTGAAATTCCCTTCGAGCTTTAAGCGGTTATTTTATTCTGCCTTTAGCGATAAATTATAAGCATCATAAAACAATGGCTCTGCCACCTGGTGACAAGAATATTATTATTTGCTGAATTTTTCATTAAAAACAATACCAGATAAGTGGCAACCTAAAAGGCTTTTATTGTTAAAATATATGCTTTTTAATGTGATCTGCGTCACAAAATTCATTTCGCTGATAACCACAAAATTAGTGCGCCTAATAACAAAGGAAATCAGCATGTTTAATATCCGTAGGATCGAACCGGCTTTTAAAGAAGATATGTATGGTTTCACGCAGAGCCTGCTCAGCTATATCAATGGTGAAACGAATAAAACACCAGATAGCGAAAAACTGCGTGACATAACGCACCGGGCCTATCATCAGGGTGCAGTTGCGGACCAGAAAATTGCCCAGCATGCCCTTTTTATTATTTACCAGAGTGTTCTGGCTCATCCGCTCTCCGCCCCTGCATCCCGGCAGTACGACCCGGCGCTGCTGGAAATTAAAAGAACCATCGAGAATGAATGGCTGGAACATGAGTTCGGGCAACTTTCTCTACCCGAAGAGGTAAATTCAGCCCCGCATTATGGTGATTTTTTAAAAACGGTGTGGCATGCACATAATGCCTCGCATCATCCCCTTTTTGAGTTTCTGGAAAAGGATGCTTCAACGGAGCAACTCTATTATTTCTTCAAAAGCGACAGCGCACTCAATTTGATTTTCTTTGATCTGGTTGCCTATACGCTGATTGGCTCCCAGCCGGAAACCCGCGGTACTATCAGTGAAAACCTGTGGGATGAAATAGGGCATGGTGACAATGTGTTTACGCATGTCAATCTCTATAAGGATGTGCTGGCGCGGCAGGATATAAAACTGCCAGAAAACCATTATATCGACATGTACGGGGCAGAAGCACTGGCCGGACACAATGCCTTCATGATCGGTTCTGTTAACCGCAGCCACTATTACAAACTGCTTGGGGTAATGGCTATGACGGAGGTGCTGGATCCGCCCCAGTATGAAAAACTGGTAAATGGATGTCTGCGTCTGGGCCTTATCGATCGTGATGTGAAATATTATACGGAACACATCACCATTGATATCAAACACGGTGATGACTGGCTTTATAACGTCATTGATGTGATTGCCGGGAAGTACCCTGAGACCCGCCGGGAGTTCTATCTCGGTTGTTTACTGAGGCTACGGACCGCGGAGCGCTATTACGATCAACTGATGCAGAAATTGATGCAACTCTGATGATGATATCGGCCCGGAGGGATCTCCGGGTTTTTGATTATGCTAAACAGGAGTGGATGTGTGGCTTACTTACTGCTGGCGCTGGCCGCCATTTTCTGGGGTGGAAACTATGTTGTGGGGCATATACTGGTTCAGTACGTTGACCCCTACGGGCTGAGTCTGATCCGCTGGGGAGGGACAACCCTGCTGATGCTTTCGTTTTACTGGAAGCGATTCCGCGTCGATTTCGCCTCGATGCGAAAGCATATTCGCATAAACATTCTCCTCTCTTTCCTGGGGCAGGTCTGTTTCCCGCTCAGTTTATACATAGGCCTTCAGTACACAACTTCCCTTAACGCAGCTATCTATATTTCCAGCACACCCTGCCTCGTTCTGCTTATTAACCATTTTCTTTTCCGTGAATACATATCAGCGCGCAATATTGCGGGTGTCGTGGCCAGTACGGCGGGGGTGCTGTACCTCGCATTTTCCAGTGCCAGCGGTAACGGGCGGATGCAGGCTTTTGGCCTGGGGGATGTGCTGACCATTATTTCCGCGTTGAGCTGGGCGTTTTACTGCGCATTTCTGCGTTTTAAAGACACCACGGTAACAAATACATCCTTTGTCGCTTTCAGTTCCCTGTTGGGCACTTTAATACTCGTACCGATGTTTATTCTCCATGCCGCGTTTGCAGAGGCGTATCGGGGCGTTATTTATAGTGTGTCACCCTCTGTTCTCATCGGTATCCTTTATCTGATTATCTTCCCGTCATGGCTGTCGTATGTGTTCTGGAATAAAGGCGTATCGCTGATTGGTACTACCCGAAGTGAGATTTACACCCATCTTATCCCTGTCTCCGGCGGTATTATGGGCGTCGTGTTTCTGGGTAATGAACTACACAGCTACCATATCGTCACACTGGTTCTGATTGTCTCCGGTATCGTCTGCTGTTCGTCCCGACATTCCGTCAATAACCGCCCCGAACAACAGAGTGAGCGCTCATAAGATTGCAGCGCCACCGATATGCCGGGCACGTCCTGGCACGAAGCAGACAGGCCGAAGCGCGGTCTGGTCTGCTATGAGCGAATTGCGAACATATCCAGCCCCGCATCAATGCGATAACGTCAAAACAAAAGTGTGCTTAAATCAGAGATCCCTAAGTCAGAGTACTCGCAGTGATATCTCAGGAGTCTAATGTGCACGTTGAAACATCCCGCTTATCCCTTCGTCCTGTCCTGGCATCAGATGTCGCCGATCTGTTCAGGATTTATGGTGATCCGGCGACGAATATATTTAACCCCGCCGGGCCATACCCGGACATTGACTATGCAAAAGCGGTGCTCATTCGCTGGCTCGACCATTGGCACACTCACGGGTTCGGAAACTGGGCAATATCACTGCGCGATCATCCTGAAACAATCATTGGTTTTGGCGGGCTGAGCATTCGAAGTTACGACGATATTATGATTAATAACCTGGGCTATCGATTCTCAACTGACGCATGGGGAAAAGGCCTGGCCACAGAATTTGCAACCTATGCGCTGAGATACGGATTTGAAAATATCACGTTCACCGAGATTTCCGCTGTCGTAAGACAAAACCATCTGGCGTCGCGCAAGGTGCTCGAGAAAGCAGGGCTACGCTATATCAAAGACATTTATGATGTTAACGATGCGCCGCCAAGCCTTCTGTTTTCACTCACCGTGGATGAATGGCTGAGTAATTCAAAATAGTCTGGATTAACGCCTGCTTAGAGTGTGACGCGGGGGCCGACGACGCCTGAGGAATGCCTTCCGGGAATACTTCCCGAAAGGCTGCAAAGATGATGATTGCATATCTCCCTGAATACGCTTGTACGTATCAAAAGATACCAATCCTTTCGCTGCGCGTTTTTAAGCCAGTCCTGCGCCCGCCAAAGGCTTACAGACATAGACGGTTTCTTTAATGCCGGTTTTAGCTTCGTACTGTGCCGCAACGGCCTCTTTCACCGCAGGCACCAGCGCTTCCGGCACCAGCGCGACCACGCAGCCGCCAAATCCGCCGCCGGTCATGCGCACGCCGCCTTTATCGCGGATGGTGTTTTTCACGATCTCCACCAGAGTGTCGATGTGCGGTACGGTGATTTCGAAATCATCACGCATGGAGGCATGGGATTCCGCCATCAGGACGCCCATACGCTGCAGGTCGCCTTTTTCCAGCGCGCTGGCGGCTTCCACGGTACGCGCATTCTCGGTCAGCACATGGCGGACGCGGCGGGCAACCACCGGATCTAGTTCGTGCGCGACGGCGTTGAACTGATCGATATTCACGTCACGCAGCGCTTTTTGCTGGAAGAAACGCGCGCCGGTTTCGCACTGCTCGCGACGGGTGTTGTACTCGCTGCCCACCAGGGTGCGTTTGAAGTTACTGTTAATGATGACGATGGAGACGCCCTCCGGCATGGAGACCGCCCTGCTGCCCAGCGAGCGGCAGTCGATCAGCAGCGCGCTGCCTTTTTTACCCAGCGCCGAGATGAGCTGGTCCATAATGCCGCAGTTACAGCCGACAAACTGGTTTTCCGCTTCCTGGCCGTTCAGGGCGATTTGCGTACCGTCCAGTGGCAGGTGGTACAACTGCTGAAACACGGTGCCGACTGCCACTTCCAGTGAGGCGGACGAGCTCAGGCCCGCGCCCTGTGGCACGTTACCGCTGATCACCAGATCCGCGCCGCCAAAGCTGTTGTCACGTTTTTGCAGATGTTTCACCACGCCACGCACATAGTCTGACCACTGCTGTGAAGGGTGGGTCACAATGGGGGCATCGAGTGAGAATTCATCCTGCTGGTTGTCGTAATCGGCGGCGATAACGCGCACGGTACGATCCTGACGCGGTGAACAACTGATCACGGTCTGGTAATCGATGGCACAGGGCAGCACAAACCCGTCGTTATAATCGGTATGTTCGCCGATCAGGTTTACGCGCCCCGGCGCCTGGATGGTATGGGTGGCAGGGTAGCCAAATTTTTCAGCAAACAGGGACTGTGTTTTCTCTTTCAGACTCATGGTTAAACTCCGGATTCGCGGAAATGAATATCGCTGACCGCGCGCAGACGTTCGGCCGCCTGTTCTGCCGTCAGGTCACGCTGCGTCTCAGCCAGCATTTCATAACCGACCATAAACTTACGTACCGTGGCGGAGCGTAATAACGGCGGGTAAAAATGCGCGTGCAACTGCCAGTGGCTCTGATCCTGCCGGGTGAAGGGCGCCCCGTGCCAGCCCATCGAGTAGGGGAAGGAGCACTGAAACAGGTTATCGTAGCGGCTGGTCAGTTGCTTAAGGGCCAGCGCCAGGTCGCCACGCTGTGCGTCGGTTAAGTCGGTGATCCGCAGGATATGCGCTTTGGGTAATAGCAGCGTTTCAAACGGCCAGGCCGCCCAGTAGGGCACCACCGCCAGCCAGTGTTCGGTTTCAACGACGGTGCGGCTGCCGTCCTGGCGCTCGCGTTCAGCGTAATCCACCAGCATGGGGGAGCCGTACTGGCGGAAATAGGCGTTCTGCAGACGGTCTTCGCGTTCGGCTTCATTGGGCAGAAAGCTGTTGGCCCACACCTGACCATGCGGGTGCGGGTTCGAGCAGCCCATTGCCGCGCCTTTGTTCTCAAAAACCTGAACCCACGGGTAAGTGCGGCCCAGATCGGCGGTCTGTTCCTGCCAGGTTTTCACCACCGCTTCCAGCGCGCTCAGGCTCAGCTCCGGCAGCGTTTTGCTGTGATCCGGCGAGAAGCAGATAACGCGGCTGGTGCCGCGCGCGCTCTGGCTGCGCATCAGCGGATCGCTGCTTTGCGGCGCATCCGGCGTGTCGGTCATCAGTGCCGCAAAGTCATTGGTGAAGACATAGGTGCCGGGGTAATCGGGGTTTTTATCGCCGGTGACGCGCGTGTTCCCCGGACACAAAAAGCAGTCGGGATCGTGGGCCGGCAGGGTCTGTTTCGCCGGGGTTTCCTGCGCCCCCTGCCAGGGGCGTTTGGCGCGGTGTGGCGACACCAGAACCCATTGATCGGTCAGCGGGTTGTAACGGCGATGCGGATGATCGACCGGATTAAATTGCATCATGATTGACCTTGTTTAAAAGCCCCCTCAGATGAGGGGTAACCGGCTGTGCGGATGTTGCCGTGTGTTTATTCATGGTTTGGCAGGGCAATATCTTTGCTGACACGCAGTCCGTCACTGTCAAAAATCATGCAGTGCTGGCTGTCAAACGCGAGTGTGATTTTTTGCCATGGGCGGAAGTGCACATCGCCGGGGAGGAGGATTTTAATGTTGTCGTGACCATAGCACTGGCCGAAGAGATAGGTATTGTTGCCAAGTCGCTCCACCACTTCGCACTGGAACTCCAGTTGCGTGCCGCGCGTGACATCCGTAGAGAGATGTTCCGGGCGGATCCCCAGCGTGACTTCCGCGCCAGGTTCAAGAGGCGACGTAGTGATTGCCAGCGTTAATGTGTGCCCCTGAGCGAGCGTCACCGTCAGCTCGCCCGGTTGCCACGCTTGTACTGTCGAAGGCAGGAAATTCATTTTCGGCGAGCCGATAAACCCGGCGACAAAGCGGTTTTTCGGGTTGTAATAGAGCGCCATTGGCGAGCCCATCTGCTCAATATTGCCGTAATTCATCACCACGATTTTATCGGCCAGCGTCATCGCTTCTACCTGATCGTGGGTGACATACACCATGGTGGTTTTCAGCTCCTGATGCAGGCGGGCGATATGCAGACGCATCTCGACGCGCAGCTCGGCATCGAGGTTAGAGAGCGGTTCATCAAACATAAACACGCGCGGGTTGCGCACAATCGCGCGACCAATCGCCACGCGCTGGCGTTGACCGCCGGAGAGCTGTTTCGGTTTTCTGTCCAGCAGATGGCTGAGTTGTAAGGTTGTGGCGACCATCTCCACCTGACGGCGAATTTCCTCCTTCGGGACTTTATTGACCTTCAGGCCGTAACCCATGTTTTCCGCCACGGTCATATGTGGATAGAGCGCGTAAGACTGGAATACCATCGACACGCCGCGATGGGCGGGGGCGACATCGTTCATCACCTCGTCGCCAATCAGGACTTCCCCTTCGCTGACCTCTTCCAGGCCAGCAATCATGCGCAGCATGGTCGATTTCCCGCAGCCGGAAGGGCCGACAAACACGGCAAACTCACCGTCTTCAATCGACAGATTCACATTGTTCAGCGTCACCGTGTCGCCAAAGCGCTTGGTGACATTCCTCAGTCGTATATTGGACATCAACGTTCCCCGAAATTAGTAGCCGTTATGTGCAGCGATAAGCGCGTTGTCGAATGCTTTTGTTTTACGTATAACAATCAGGCGACAGGCTTGCTCAACCGCGAAAATTCATGCTCAGACTATAACTTCCAGTGTTTTAGCGCCCTATATCGAATTTCCATTTCTGTTGTGTCTGTCACACAACTGACAGTTAATTCTCGTTTTGTGAGCCACTCAAGCGTAACGTATAACAAATCGAATTGAGCGCATGAATACGTTTTAACCCCAGTGATATCAGGTGATTTTAACGTTGTCTCATCGGGTGTCACACCATGAAAACCACTAAAATGTTATACCTTGACATGAGGGTGATAATGAAAAAGAGAACACTTACCGCACTGATCCTCTCTGCACTGTCTGCCGGCCAGTTTATTAGCCTGTCGGCGCATGCGGCAACAAAACAGCTTAACGTCTGGGAAGACATTAAAAAGTCCGTTGGTATCCAGGACGCCGTCAAAGACTTTGAGCAAAAGTACGACGTTAAAGTGAATGTTCAGGAGATGCCCTACGCGCAGCAACTGGAAAAATTACGCCTGGATGGCCCGGCGGGCATCGGGCCGGATGTGCTGGTCATCCCCAATGATCAATTGGGTGGCGCGGTTGTGCAAGGGCTGCTGGCCCCCCTGAATCTGGACAAAGAAAAGGTTGACGCCTTTACCCCGGCTTCCATCAACGCCTTCCGTCTGGACAACACGCTGTATGGCGTACCGAAAGCGGTCGAAACGCTGGTGCTGATTTACAACAAAGACCTGATCGACAAACCGCTGCAAAGCCTGCCGGAGTGGCTCGACTACTCGAAGAAACAGCGTGAGCAGAACAAATACGGTCTGTTGGCCAAGTTTGACCAAATCTATTACAGCTGGGGCGCTATCGGTCCGATGGGCGGCTACCTGTTCGGGAAAAACGACAAGGGCGGCTTCAACCCGAAAGATATCGGTCTGAATAAACCCGGCGCGGTGGAAGCGGTCACTTTCCTGAAAAAATTCTACAGCGAAGGGGTCTTCCCATCGGGGATCCTCGGTGATAACGGGCTGAACGCCATTGATTCACTGTTTACCGAGAAAAAGGCTGCGGCGGTGATTAACGGCCCGTGGGCTTTCCAGCCGTATGAGGCCGCTGGCGTTAACTACGGCGTGGTGCCGCTGCCAAATCTGCCGGATGGCAAACCCATGAGCTCCTTCCTGGGCGTGAAAGGCTATGTGGTCTCCACCTGGAGCAAAGATAAGCAACTGGCGCAGCAATTTCTCGAATTTATCAACCAGCCGCAGTACGTGAAAACGCGCTATATCGCTACCCGCGAGATCCCGGCGCAGAAAGCGATGATTGACGATCCGATGATCAAAAACGACGAGAAAGCCAGTGCGGTCGCGGTGCAGGCCGCGCGTGCAACGGCCATGCCGGGCATCCCGGAGATGGGCGAAGTCTGGGGGCCGGCAAACGCGGCGCTGGAGCTGAGCCTGACCGGCAAGCAGGAGCCGCAGGCCGCCCTCGATGCCGCCACCAAACAGATCCATATGCAAGTTGAAGCCATGCAGGCCAGTAACCAGTAACCGCTTGTTGTAGCAGAACGGGAGGGCAACCTCCCGTTGTCGAAAAGGAGTCGTACGTGATTATCAGTCCCAGCGAGAATTTTGCCAAAACGCAAGGTGCAGGCCGTCATGCATGGTGCGGGCTGCTGCTGGCCATCGTGCCGGGCTTTGGTCAGTTCTATCACCGTCAGTGGTTAAAAGGCCTTATCTTCCTTGTACTGTTGAGCAGTTTTACCGGCATTTTCTATGATTTTCTGCGCGAAGGACTCTGGGGGCTATATACTCTTGGCGAAGAGGTGCCGCGCGATAACTCCATCTTTTTACTGGCGGAAGGGATCATCAGCCTGTTGATCATCGCCTTTGGCGTGATGGTCTGGTATCTGTCGCTGCGCGATGCATGGATTAACGGTAAAAAGCGCGATGAAGGTAAGCCGCTTAACAGCGTGCGCAAGCAGTATCAAATGCTGCTCAGCGATGGGTTTCCCTATCTGATGATCACCCCCGGCTTTATTCTGCTGGTGTTTGTGGTGATTTTCCCGATTCTGTTCGGCTTCTCCATTGCCTTTACCAATTACAACCTCTACCACACGCCGCCCGCCAAACTGGTGGACTGGGTGGGATTAAAGAATTTCGTCAATATCTTTACCCTCTCGATCTGGCGCTCGACGTTTCTTGATGTGTTGCAGTGGACGGTGGTCTGGACGCTGCTGGCAACCACTCTGCAATGTACCGTTGGCGTACTGCTGGCGATTCTGGTCAATCAGAAAGATCTGCGGTTTAAGCCCCTGGTGCGCACCATTTTTATTCTGCCGTGGGCGGTGCCGGGTTTTGTCACCATTCTGGTCTTTGCCGGGATGTTCAACGACTCCTTTGGCGTGATTAACAACGCTATTCTGGCTTTCTTTGGTATTGCGCCGAAAGCGTGGCTTACCGATCCCTTCTGGACGAAGACGGCGCTGATCATGATGCAAACCTGGCTCGGTTTTCCGTTTGTCTTTGCCATGACCACCGGGGTATTGCAGGCCATTCCTGACGATCTGTACGAGGCGGCGAAGATGGACGGCGCCAGCACCTGGACCCGGTTACGCACGATTACGCTGCCGCTGGTGCTCTATTCGATCGCGCCAATCATCATCACCCAGTACACCTTTAACTTTAATAATTTCAACATTATCTACCTGTTTAACAACGGCGGCCCGGCGGTGGCAGGGGCAAACGCCGGGGGCACCGATATCCTGGTGTCGTGGATCTACAAGCTGACGATGTCCTCATCGCAGTATGCGATTGCCGCGACCATCACCATTTTGCTGTCGATTTTTGTCGTCGGCCTGGCGTTGTGGCAGTTCCGTGCCACCAAATCCTTTAAAAACGACGACATGGCATAAGGGAAGAAAAATGGCTAAATCACAAAGTATCCGCCGCGAAAAGTGGATCCGCCTGTCGCTCTCCTGGCTGGTTATTGTGCTGGTATCGCTTGTCATTATCTATCCGCTGGTGTGGACGGTCGGTGCCTCGCTGAACGCCGGTAACAGCCTGCTCAGCACATCGATAATCCCGGAGAACCTCTCGTTCCAGCACTATGCCGATCTGTTTAACGGCCAGGTGAACTACCTGACCTGGTACTGGAATTCAATGAAGATCAGCCTGCTGACGATGATATTGACCTTAATCAGTGTCAGCTTTACCGCGTACGCCTTTTCGCGCTTTCGTTTTAAAGGGCGTCAGAATGGCCTGATGCTGTTTTTGCTGTTGCAGATGATCCCGCAGTTCTCTGCGCTCATCGCCATCTTTGTGCTGTCGCAACTGCTGGGGCTGATTAACAGTCATATGGCGTTGGTGCTGATCTACGTTGCCGGGATGATCCCGATGAATACTTATCTGATGAAGGGCTATCTTGATGCCATTCCGCGCGATCTGGACGAATCGGCCCGCATGGACGGGGCCAGCAACTTCCGCATCTTTATCGAGATAATCATGCCGCTGTCAAAGCCGATTGTGGCGGTCGTGGCGCTGTTCTCCTTCACCGGGCCGCTGGGGGATTTCATTCTCTCCAGCACCATTTTACGCACCCCGGACAAATACACGCTGCCGATTGGTCTGTACAACCTGGTGGCACAAAAAATGGGTGCCAGTTACACCACCTATGCGGCGGGCGCGGTGTTGATCGCCGTGCCGGTGGCCATTCTCTACCTTGCCTTACAAAAATACTTCGTCTCCGGCCTGACCTCCGGCAGCACTAAAGGATAACCACATGAAAAGATTCACACCCGCTCTGCTTGCTGTTTGTCTCTGTAGTTTGTCCGCCAGTTCGTTTGCCGCCGACGCGTTAAAGACGCGCCCGTTTAGCGGCATGCCCGCCGATTTTATCAAAGGGGCGGATATCTCAACGCTGCTGGACGCCGAAAAGCACGGGGCGAAGTTTTATAACGACAAGAATCAGCCGCAGGATGCGCTCGCTATCCTGAAAGCCAATGGCGTGAACTATGTGCGCCTGCGTTTGTGGGTCGATCCGAAGGACGCTAAAGGCCAGGCATACGGCGGGGGCGATAACGATTTGGCGACCACGCTCGCGCTGGCAAAACGCGCGAAAGCACAGGGCATGAAGTTGCTGCTCGATTTCCACTACAGTGATTTCTGGACCGATCCCGGCAAACAATTCAAACCGAAAGCCTGGGAAAAAATGGATTATCCGCAGCTAAAAACCGCGATCCATGACTATACCCGCGACACCATTGCCCGCTTTAAACAGGAGGGCGTGTTGCCGGATATGGTGCAAATCGGCAATGAAATTAACTCCGGTATCCTCTGGCCGGAAGGCAAAAGCTGGGGGCAGGGCGGCGGTGAGTTTGACCGGCTGGCAGGGCTACTTAATTCCGCCATTGACGGGCTCAAGGAGAATCTGAAAAACGGTGAACAGGTGAAGATTATGCTGCACCTGGCCGAAGGCACCAAAAACGATACCTTCCGCTGGTGGTTTGATGAAATCACGAAACGCAATGTGTCGTTCGATGTGATTGGCCTGTCGATGTACACCTACTGGAACGGGCCGATCAGCGCATTGCAGGCCAATATGGACGACATCAGCAAACGCTACAACAAAGATGTGATTGTGGTGGAAGCGGCTTACGCCTATACGCTGGCCAACTGCGATAACGCCGAAAATAGCTTCCAGGAAAAAGAAGAGAAAGCGGGCGGCTACCCCGGCACCGTGCAGGGGCAATATGACTATATCCACGATTTAATGCAGTCGGTTATCAATGTTCAGGGCCATCGCGGCAAGGGTATTTTTTATTGGGAGCCGACCTGGATTGCGGTCCCCGGAAATACCTGGGCGACGCAGGCGGGAATGAACTATATCAACGACAAATGGAAAGAGGGAAATGCACGGGAAAACCAGGCATTATTTGATTGTCAGGGAAAAGTGCTGCCTTCGGTAAAAGTATTTAATTAACTCTGGTGTTGTAAATTTCAGGACCTTTAATATGAATAAATTTGCGCCTTTAAGCCCGAAGGTTGTCTCGCTATTGCATGGCGCGGACTATAACCCGGAGCAATGGGAGAATTACCCCGGTATTATCGATGACGATATTGCCATGATGAAACAAGCAAAATGCAATGTCATGTCGGTCGGGATATTTAGCTGGTCAAAACTGGAGCCTCGGGAAGGGGAATTTAATTTCGGCTGGCTGGATTCGGTTATTGAGAAGTTATATGCGGCGGGAATTCATATTTTCCTCGCCACACCGAGCGGCGCCCGGCCTGCCTGGATGTCGCAGAAATACCCGGAAGTGCTGCGCGTCGGGCGCGATCGCGTCCCGGCACTGCACGGCGGGCGGCATAATCACTGCATGACCTCTCCGGTCTACCGGGAGAAAACGCTCAAAATCAATACGCTGCTAGCAGAGCGCTATGCGCAGCATCCAGCGGTACTCGGCTGGCATATTTCCAACGAGTACGGCGGTGAATGTCACTGCGATTTGTGCCAGCAAAAATTCCGTGACTGGCTGAAAGCGCGTTACCAGACGCTGGAAAACCTTAACCACGCCTGGTGGAGCGATTTCTGGAGCCACACCTATTCCGACTGGTCGCAAATTCAGTCGCCGTCGCCGCAGGGCGAAGTGTCCATCCATGGGCTGAATCTGGACTGGCGACGTTTTAACACCGCGCAGGTCACTGATTTCTGCCGCCATGAAATTGCCCCGTTGAAAGCGGCGAATGCGCAACTTCCGGTGACCACCAACTTTATGGAGTATTTCTACGATTACGACTACTGGCAGCTTGCGCCAGCGATCGATTTTATCTCCTGGGACAGCTACCCCATGTGGCACCGGGACAAAGATGAGACGCAGCTCGCCTGTTACACCGCGATGTACCACGACATGATGCGCTCGCTAAAAGGAGGCAAGCCGTTTGTGTTGATGGAGTCAACGCCGAGCGTCACCAACTGGCAGCCAACCAGCAAAGTGAAAAAGCCGGGGATGCATATCTTATCCTCGTTGCAGGCGGTGGCGCACGGCGCGGATTCGGTGCAGTACTTCCAGTGGCGTAAAAGCCGCGGTTCGGTAGAGAAGTTCCATGGTGCGATCATCGATCATGTTGGTCACCTTGATACCCGTGTCGGGCGTGAAGTGTGCGCGCTGGGCAACATGCTTGAAAAACTCACCCCGGTGATGGGATGTCGCACCGATGCGCGTGTGGCGGTCATCTTTGACCAGCAAAACCGCTGGGCGCTGGACGATGCCCAGGGGCCGCGCAATAAAGGCATGGAGTATGAAAAAACAGTAAATGAACACTACCGCCCGTTCTGGGAAAAAGGCATTGCGGTAGATGTCATTAACGCCGATGCGGATCTCAGCCGTTATCAACTGGTGATCGCGCCCATGCTTTACATGGTTCGTGAGGGGTTTGCGCAGCGCGCCGAAGCATTTGTCGCGGCGGGCGGGCATCTGGTTACCTCTTACTGGACCGGCGTGGTGAATGAGAGCGACCTCTGTTATCTCGGTGGTTTCCCAGGCCCGCTGCGCAAATTGATTGGCGTCTGGGCCGAGGAGATCGACTGCCTGGACGACAATGAGCGCAATCTGGTGCAGGGGCTGGCAGGGAACGATGCCGGATTACAGGGGCCGTATCAGGTGCGCCATCTGTGTGAACTGATTCATGCCGAGAGCGCCAAACCGCTGGCTACTTATCGGGATGACTTCTATGCCGGCCGCCCGGCGGTGACGGTCAATCAATTTGGCAAGGGTAAAGCATGGCACGTTGCTTCACGCAACGACCTGGCGTTCCAGCGCGATTTCTTTGCCAGCCTTATTGATGAACTGGCCTTGCCGCGTGCCGTTGAGCAGGATTTCCCGCCGGGGGGTGTGGCAACGGCGCGTACCGACGGGGAAAGCACGTTTGTTTTTATTCAGAACTTTAGCGCCCAGCAGCAGACGATCACCCTGCCACAGGGCTATCAGGACTGCCTGTCCGCCGCGTCCGTCAGTGGTTCGCTGGTGCTGACGCCGTGGGATTGCCGTGTTGTTCGCCGTCAGGCGTAATGTCTGACTTATACGCCTGCCCATTCGGGCAGGCTTTTTTTTATCTGTTGAAAATCAGGAGTCGATGATGGTGAGTCTTAAATCTTTCCTGCACTACTTCTCTGAACCGAAAAATACCGCGGCAGTGCCCATCAGCGAAGCTGAGCTGCAATTGATCCAGCGGCTGGCAAAGGCATTTGGCGGTGCGGAGAACATTGAGACCGTAGATGCCTGTCTGACCCGTTTACGGGTGACAGTGAAAGATCTGTCCGTTGTGGATCCGCAGGGGCTGCAACATGAAGGGGCGCTGGGGGTGATTATTCTCGGTCAGCAAGTCCATGCGATATTTGGCAAACAGTCAGATGCGCTGCGAAAATTACTGGATGAACATTTCTTTTCCCGCACATAAATAAAAAGGGATACCCGTGAGGGTATCCCGAAATACAAAAAAGAAAAGCCAAGGCAATATAAATACTGTCAGGTAATAACCCGGCAGTTCTCGGAGATAAATAACGAGGGTAATGCATTAATAAACAAAATCATCTCGCGTTATATCGCGACGGCAGCACTGGACATAACCACGGGCTTATACATGTAAGCAACCGGTATTAACAGATGTGGCCAATTAAGCGATAACGGGAGTGACAATGTTTATTTACCACCAGGCTTCAACCTGTACGCCAAAGTTCCAGGTGTTATTTTTGGTGCCATCTTCAAATGATTTGCCATTTTCTGAATCATTTAAATAGGAAGCAAAGACACGTAGCTCAGGGCGTGACATAAATTCCGGTCCATCTGCCAGACCCACCGCGAAGGTGTATTTTTCGCCGCTCTGTTTGTAGTGGGTACCGTTTTTGTAGTCATCTTTCTGGTAGAAGCCACCAACTTCACCGATCAGGCGCACGTAGTTGGTCATCTGATACTGCGCGCGGCCCACCAGTGAAACCAGACGGGTTTTGTCGGTATATTCCGTAATGTCGTTAGCAGAGCCGTAGGTCAGCACGTGGTTCAGCGAGAACTTACTGGTAATCGGAATGAGCCCGGTGTTGATCACACGGTAACCACTGGCGTCGTTCACATAATGCCACATGTCATACCAGCCGCCGCCCTGCGATACCATGTTCTGCGCCAGCCCTTTGTTGGCATATTGCAGCACCAGTTTGTTGTAGCCGCCAAACATATCCTGACTGATTTCGCCGGTCACCATCACACCGTCATCCGCTTCGTATAAGCCACCGTACTCTTTCTGCTTTTTCGTCGGATTTGGCATCGCGTAGTCAATGCCGAACTCGGTCCAGGCGCCTGACCACGGCTTCCAGCCCGCATAGCGAACGTCGATATAGTTGATATTGACGTCATTGTCATTATCGACGCGGTAATCAACGTCATTGGCATCACCCCGGATCCAGGCTACCGAGACCGCACCCGGCCCGACGCTGTAGTTTTCAATCCCCGCGCCGGAACCGGAGATGTTCCAGTACTTGGTATCGATGATGTGCAGGTCGTGACGCTGGTAGTAACGCTTACCGCCCCAGATGACCGCATTGGGATCGTTGGGGATAAGCCCTTTAATTTGCAGGTTCAACTGGCGCAAGCCGAATTGCGCATCGTCGCCAATGGTGGTTTCGTTGTCGTTAGAACCGTCGGAAACCATGCTGACCATACTGTCGAGGTAAAAACTCACGTCATCTTTTTTATAGACTTCTGAACCCAGTTCCAGCTCACCGTAGGTATCGGTTTCGTTACCCAGACGACCCAGTTTGTTCTTTTGCCACTCAACCTGTCCGCCATCGCCGGACACGCCTACACCGCCGCGCAGGTAACCGTGAAAGTCGATAGGGACAGATGTCGCAGCCAGCAAAGATGTTGAAGTCAGCGCAGTGGCTAACGCAAGAGAGAGCGTGCGTAGCGTAGTGTTCATATCATTCCTCTTATTGTTTTGTATTACGTTCACATAAACAGTGTCATAAAATGCCTAAATGTAAAAACAGGCAAACTAACGATTGTGAATATGTGATTAACTGCAAATAAATCAGCGTTTTTTGTTACCGTTAGCGAATCTGTTCACAATGTTGGAGGTTGTGAGCGTCATACTTATTTTGTTAAAATGAGGCGAGGGGATGCGTGGTGAGCGTTTTTTCAGGCCGCCCCTGTTACACTTGGCGTATAACAACATAAGGAACCGGACCATGAAGTCTAAAAGTGCAACGCTGGAAGACGTAGCCCGTCATGCGGGTGTCTCCTACCAGACCGTGTCCAGGGTACTCAACAAATCTGCCAATGTATCCGAAACCACGCGTTTAAAAGTGGAGAAATCCATAGAGTTATTGCGTTATGTACCGAACCGGCTTGCGCAGCAGTTAGTGGGTAAGCAAAGCCAGACCGTCGGTCTGGTGACCACCTCTCTGGCACTCCATGCCCCTTCGCAGGTGGCGGCGGCGGTGAAACGCTACGCCAATCTCGATGGCTACCAGGTGTTGATTTCAATGATCGATGAGAACGTCAATCAAGACATTCAATCCGCCATCAACGAACTCAAATCACAACTGGTAGATAAAGTGATTATCAACGTGCCGCTGGAAACCGAAGAGGCCCAGCGCATCGCGGCTGACAACGATGACATCGTTTGCCTGTTCCTCGATGTCGATCCCTACAGTTCCGTGTTTAACGTTTCGTTTAACCCGGCTGACGGCACCCGTGCCAGCGTCAAACACCTTTATGAACTGGGTCATCGGGAGATTGCGCTACTGGCCGGGCCGGAAACCTCCGTGTCAGCCAATCTGCGGCTCAAAAGTTGGATCGATACGCTTAACAGTTATGGCCTGAAACCGGTGACTGTTTTTCATGGCTCCTGGGATGCGCAAAGCGGTTACGCGGGCGCGTTACAGATGTTACGTGAAACACCGAATTTCACCGCCGTGCTGGTGGGGAACGATCAGATGGCGCTCGGCGTGCTGAGCGCATTCCATCAGCATCAGGTCGCCATTCCGGGGGAGAAATCAGTCGTGGGGTATGACGGGACCTACGAAAGTTCGTTCTTCCATCCGGCGTTGACCACCGTTTCGCTGGATCTCGATTTGCAGGGCAAGGAAGCGGTGCGTCGTCTGCTTGATAGCGGCCACGGCGATTCAGCGCGCAGTTCGTCTGTGTTGCCAGCAAAGCTTATCGTCCGCCACTCCACCGGGGCAGTGCAGGAGCAGGGGATTAACCTGCAGGATATCGCCCAGCAATTGCAGGAAATTGCGCATAAGTTGTGGAAGTAACGTTCAGGCGTCTGACGCTGAGGCGTTCCATAGCAAAAGCCCGCCGCGTTTTGCTGAATCCATTTGAACAGTGCTAATACGCTATGGATTCGCAAAACGCTCTGTTTATTGCCTTAGAGAAGCGTTGGCTGTCCGTGCTGTTATTGTTTTATCTTACCTCGCTAACCGCTCGATAATGAGCCCTGGATTACATTCCAGGTAGGGCACTTTTAAATATATTCATTCAGGAATGTAAAATTGCGGATAAAAAGTAACCCGAGCCTGGCTGCAAAAACTTTTCACCATATTTAACCATGCGTTCTTTTACACATGAAATACAAAATCTGTTTTTTGAAACCCTGCATTTGATTAAAAAATAAAGTCAGTTGTTCAAACTCACAGTCAAGTTTTTTAATGGGCCAGTGAGTGGAGACGATGATTTCACATGGCTATTTAATTATTGTTTAAATGTTAAATGATACATTAACAGTTTATGATGAAAGAACGGCATAAATAAATGCATGGATTACCGAGAAAAGAAACAAACGGAAACACTCAGAAACACTATAACCCATTCAGAATAAAAATACTGTATCTTTGTATCTTCCTCTGCCTTTTACTTTTAATCATAAGGCTCGCAGATATTCAAATAATAAACCGTGACATGCTTGAACATCAGGCAGACATGCGTTCTTTACGAACTGTCACTATTGCAACAGTTCGCGGGACTATTACCGATCGCGATGGTAATCCTCTGGCAGTCAGTGTACCCACCAGAGATATCGTTGCCGACCCGGTAAAAATTATTAAACTATCAGAAAATATGAATAATCCGGAATGGCAGGAACTGTCATCTCTTATTGATACTTCACCTGAAAATTTACAACGAACTATCACAATGCACCCGGACAAAAAGTTTCTGTTAATTAAACGGGGTATTGATTTTCAAACGGCAACCGCCATTACAAACCTTCATCTGCCAGGGATAAGTGAGCAATTTGCTGAAAGGCGGTTTTATCCGCAACGTGAGACAGCGGCTTCGCTGATTGGGTTTGTTGGTTCTGGAAATTACGGTTTAACGGGATTAGAGAATAGCTATAATAAAATCCTGCAAGGTGTGTCGGGGAAAAAAAATGTACGCCTGGACTCTTTTGGCCATCCAGTATCCGTTAGCCAGTATACAGAACCTCAGCAGGCTCCGAAGGTACAACTGAGCATAGACAGTTATGATCAATTCTCTGCCTATAATGCATTAAAAATGGGTGTATTGCAGAATAAAGCAGATTCAGGGGCCGCTGTTCTTGTCAGAATAGATACCGGCGAAATACTGGCTATGGTGTCATACCCGTCCTTTAACCCCAATAATTTATCTGATGTGACACCCTCGGAAATGCGAAATATTTCAGTTAATGACAGTTTCGAACCCGGTTCGACAGTCAAACCTTTTGTGATTCTGGCTGGTCTTGAGAATAACATTATTAAGCCAGATTCATTATTAGTTACCACTCCTTACCGTGTAAATGGGCACCTGATCCGTGATGTAGGGCGATGGGATAAACTCTCAATCACCGGGATTTTGCAAAAATCGAGCGATATCGGTGTTTCCCACATTGCTCTTGCTATGCCGGCTGCGGTACTTGTCAGGATGTACAATAGCTTTGGCCTCGGAAAAGCGACCGGATTGGGTTTACCGGGAGAAAGCATAGGCTATTTCCCCCTCCATCGGCGCTCATGGAGCGACATTGAGCGTGCGACTTTTTCATTTGGTTATGGTCTACGGGTAACCCCACTTCAGATTGCGAGAGCCTATGCCACATTAGGCGATCAGGGAATATACAAGAATTTATCTATCACGAAAGTTACACCTCCCGTTGAAGGAACGCGTGTGGCCGATCCTGGTCTGACCCAGACTGTCCTTCATATGATGGAAAGTGATGTCCTGCCTGGAGGAACAGGTGTAAAAGCGGCGGTGCCGGGATACTGCCTCGCGACCAAAACGGGAACAGCGGAGAAATTAGGTAAAGAGGGTAAATACAATGCCGGATATATTAACTACATGGCTGGCGTTGCTCCTGCAACACATCCGTTGGTCGCTTTAGTGGTTTTAATCAATAATCCTACCGCCGGGTCGCATTATGGTGGGGCGGTTGCCGCTCCCGTATTCGGTAATATTTTAAAGTCTGTTCTTCCGCATCTGAATGCCCAACCGGATTGCATAAAATAACATATCCGGATTGCCTTACAGGAGTCACAAGCTTGCTTCTGACACAGCGCTGTCTTTTTACACCTGCAATTCAATGATGCGGGTGTCATGCGCAAAGAGAATTACACCGGGAAGTGACTATCGGCAGGCATGAAGCCTGCCGGCTTTTACTTATCACTATGACCGCTGCGGTGAACCAAATTTTGCAGCAATCATTTCCGATGTGGGTTGTATTCCCCCAAGATTCCACTGTTCCGGTTCATGCTCGTCAATTCGGACCCATACCGAACGCCGAAACTCAGGATCGCCTTTTCCCTCAATTTCAACAATAAGGTCAGTCATGCGACGTAGAAGTTCATTTTTTTGCTCCGGGCTCAAAATCCCTTTGATGGTTTGCACATTTACGAAGGGCATTGTATTCTCCTTAATTAGCTAGGTCTTAAAATCATACTTAGGTTAAGAGGCAAATCTACACATGTCAAAAGATAATTCATTACCGTACCTGTTACCTGAACTTTGCGGGCTTGCTGCGGCAGCAGAACTCCTTGGCGATCAATGGGTTTTGTTAATTCTAAGAGAGGCTTTTTACGGGGTGACGCGCTTTGAAACGATGCGCGCACATACAAAAATTGCAAAACAGACACTGGCAAACCGATTAAAAAAAATGACTGAACTCGGTCTGCTTTGCAAAATCCCTTATCAGGAAGAAGGGACACGTGAACGCTATGAATATGTTCTCACACCCAAAAGCCGATCGCTGGCACCGCTGCTTATTTCCCTGATGGAGTGGGGGCATAAAAATATATTGCATGATGAGCCACATATTTCCTTAGTGGATAAACGTACGGGGGATGTCGTACACAGTGCCTTCGTGTCAACAAAAGGTGATGTCGTTGAGGCTAAAAATCTGCAGATAGTGCCTTTAAAACGTTAATTTGCCTGTTAACGTTGTTGCCGCGGTTTTTGAGGGTGAATTAAAAACTCACATTTTACTTCCATCTCAGGGACTGCTCAGAAAAGCCTGGCGGAGGGGCTACCAGGCGCGAGAAGCCGAGATTCCGTCATCTGCTGACGCTAACGTGGCCGTCTTCATGTCCTCACATGATTGATATAAGCCTGTAAGCCTTCTGCGAGAATATCGAACACTGTTTTACAGGCCTTGCTATGGCGCAAGTCCTCATGCATCACCAGCCAGGAATCAAGATGAAACGCAAAGAAATCAGGCATCACTCTCTTTAACGGAACAGGGAAATCGGCCAGTTGAACCTGACACATGCCTATACCCGCACCGGCGCGGATAAGGTTCAGTTGCGCCACATCATTGTCAGTGCGCACGGTAAAGCGTTCACGATTTAACTGAGGAAAATGTTTTAGTGCCTGTAAAATAAAGGGCGTCGTTTTATCAAAGCCCACAAGCGTATGGGTGAACAACGCGTCAATACTCTCCGGTGCGGCGTGGCGTGCCAGATAGGACGGCGAGGCATGCAGACCAATTTCAATACTGCCTAACCGACGCGCAATCAGTTGTTCCTGCACCGGTGTGCTCATGCGTACCGCAATATCCGCTTCCCGGTTCAATAAATCCTGCATTCGGTTAGACAGCACCAGTTCAACGGTAAGTTGCGGATAATCTTCTTTAATTCGCGCAATCAGGGGTGGTAGCACCTCAGTGCCGATGATTTCGCTCGCCGAAACGCGAACCACGCCATGTAAGCCGGCGGAGTGGGCACTGAAGCTGGCAGCCGAACGCGCAATCATACTGGCGGTGTTTTCCATCGCTTGCGCATGGCCTTGCAGCGCGGCTGCCGCATCCGTGGGTTGTAGACCCGTTTGCGAACGTGTAAACAAAACCAGACCAAGGGCGGATTCCAGTGCCGCTATGTGACGCCCCGCCGTGGGCTGGGTGATGGAAAGCATGCGCGCTGCCCCCGAGAGGGAGCCTTCTTTCATCACCGCCAGGAAGGTTCGATACCATTCCCATGGAATATTTAGCTTCATACAAAAATGCATACCTGCTGTCTGATGTTATGCAATTACATTTAGCTCGCACAGGCACTACGATGTCAAGCAGACATCCGGCAGAGGTAAGACAATGAAAAACCCAAACAAGGTACTCATCCTGGGCGCAACAGGCGGAATCGGTGGCGAAATCGCCCGTAAACTCATCCGCGAAAAATGGGACGTCCATGCGTTGCGTCGCAGCGCCCCGCAGAATGAAGAGCAAGGGAGCATGACGTGGATAAAGGGTGATGCGCTGAATGCTGAGCAGGTCGCGGCTGCCGCGTCAGAGTGCAGTGTGATAGTCCATGCTGTTAATCCGCCAGGTTATCGAAACTGGGAACAACTGGTTTTGCCAATGTTACAGAACACCATCAGTGCCGCAGAGAGAAATGGTGCATTAATCGTTCTCCCCGGTACCGTTTACAACTACGGTCCGGACGCCTTTCCACTCTTGCGGGAAGACTCTCCCCAACATCCAGTCACCCGAAAAGGGGCAATACGGGTGCAAATGGAGAAGGCCTTATTCGCTTACGCGCAGCGTGGCGGAAAGGTGCTGATTCTGCGCGCCGGTGACTTCTTTGGCCCTGACGCAGGCAACAACTGGTTTTCGCAGGGATTGATCAAACCGGGGCAACACCCGCGGATAATTAAAAACCCTGGCAAAGCCGGGACAGGCCATCAGTGGGCCTATCTGCCGGATGTCGCCGAAACGCTGGTTGCGCTGTTGGCGCGTCGCGATCAACTCGACTCTTTTGCCTGTTTTCATATGCGAGGACACTGGGATGCCGATGGTACGGCAATGGCCGGAGCCATACAGCGTGTCGCGCAGCTTGCGGGTGTTAACGCGAAGGTAAAAACATTTCCCTGGTGGCTCATCTCGGCGATGGCGCCTTTCAACACCACGCTGCATGAAATGCAGGAGATGCGCTATTTATGGGAACAGACAATACAGATGGACAACGCAAAACTGATCGCTTTTTTAGGCCACGAACCGCATACCCCGCTTATTGAGGCTGTGCGTAGCACTTTAATCGGCCAGGGCTGCATCGATCAGGCGTTATTCACACGGTCGTGAGCGGATCTCTTGCGTCTGGCGGCCAGGTCTGCCGACGCAACACTGCCGGGCTGGTTGATAATATCGCTCAGTTGAACAGTTCCAGTCGCAGCAGGGCGGTGATCCCGCTTTGGCGCAGGCCGCCGCTAAGTTTCTATACCGTTTGTGGCGTCAGCCGATAGTGTGACTGTACCAGACCCGACGGGAAGCTGCGGCTTGATAACAGCGTCAAATCGATATCCTGGGGCAGGGATCCGAACAGCGGTTTTCCCGAACCGAGCAGGACAGGGACGGTAGTGATAACAATATCGGCGACCAGCCCTTCGCGCAGGAATGACTGGATCACCTGCCCGCCATCGATATAGACGCGATGTGCGTTCTGCGCTGCCAGGTCAGCAATGACCTCCTTTGGCGTGCGGCATGAGAACTGCACTTTGCCCTTTAGCGCCTCGGGCACCGGCGTATCGGTTAGCTGTCTGGAGAGCACCAGCACGGGGTGATCATAAGGCCACTGGTCAAAGGTCAGCACCTTCTCATAGCTCCCTCGACCCATCACGATCCAATCTTTGTCCGCGATGAACGCCGCATAACCATGATCTTCTGTCGGGTCATCGCGCTGCAACAGCCAGTCGATATTTCCATCCTCTCGGGCGATGTAACCATCAAGACTGACTGCGATAAAAACGTGTATGCTGACCATCAAGTGCTCCCTGTTCAGGCTGTATATATCGCGTTGAGTGACGTTGGCATCATACAGCAAATACATTGCTACCAAAATTGCCTTGCCCGCCTCAAATATAGCCATGAAACCAATGTCATGGTCGTTATTAATGGCAATGGTTTAGTATTTATATTAACTGAGTGCCGCGCTGTTGTGTTAATTGCGAAATGAACATTAAATTCAAAAAATTACATATGATGAGTAAAACTCACAATAATCGTGATTTTAAACAGTTTTCAGCCCCACAGGGATATTTTGCGAACTGGCTGAGATCAAATAAGCGCATGCGCAAATTATTCCTCGAAAGAGGATACTCTGTGATACGCAGACTTATTCCTGGGTATCGTCTGGCGAGACAAGACGATGCATGACCAGTGTAAAAGAGCAGCCTTGTTGCGAACTGTCGACCGACATGTGCCAGCACAGATGTTCGACAATGCGCTGAACAATCGATAATCCAAGCCCTTCGCCATGTTGAGGAGAGCCAGACTGAAAGCGCTGAAAATGGTGAGGTGAAATGCTGGACGGCAGCCCTGGACCGGTATCCGTGACCGTTAACGTGGCGCCGCGTAATGTCAAAAGAACTTCGCCTTCAACGGTGTACTGGCACGCATTGCGCAGCAGGTTCCATATGACACTGCGTGCCAGTTCAGCGTTGGTCGCCAGATGGGTTTCCTGCGGCGCGTCCAGCCTGAGTTCGACTTTTTTTCGTGCCAGCCAGGGCTGGCAACGCGCCATGCACTCTTCGATTAAGGGGCGTAGCGAGACATTGGCGATGGGAAGCGTATGCGGATCCCGCGAGAGTAAAAGCAGGCATGTCAGTTGCCGCTCCATTTCCTGCGTGGTGCGCACGGCGCGCTCGGCGACGGGCACTAAATGACTGTCAGCAGGCAATTGATGCACCAGCGTTTCTGCGGCACCACCAATGATAGCCAGCGGTGTGCGTAATTCATGGCTGGCATCGCCCGCAAAACATCGCTCACGGTGCAAGAACCGCTCAAGTTCATCACTGTGTTGGGCAAATGCGCGCGCCAACACGCCGATTTCATCATTAGAATCCATGAAAGGTAGGGGCTTCTGGTTAAGTTGTACTGCGTTCGCCAGCCGGGTTATCGGAACGGTAACGCGTGCTGAGGTGAGGCGTCCCATCCAGAATGCACCCAGGATACACACCGCAATGACAAGCGGTGCGAAACCGTCGATCAGCAACTCAAGCCCGGCGTAGGGTTCGCCATCCTGCAGAAAATAGAAGCGCTGTGCATTGCGTTCAAAGACCAGCAGGTGGCGGTAGGACGACGCTTCCAACAGGTGGTAGCCCGGTGCGTACCGGAGCAAAGCATCGGGGGCGGTTTGGGCGTCATACAGCAGGCTACCGGCGGGCAGGGTTGGCACTACGCCACTGGCAACCTCTTCTTTCAGATGCGGTGCCGCCTCGTCGAGGTTTTCTGTCATTGCCCAGGCTCTGAGCTCATCGTAGTCAAGCTGTTCGGCTACGACAAGAACCGCCATGACGGCTACCATCAGCAGGACAAACGAAACAGTAATACGCGTTTTGAGCGTCATCTGACGGTAAAGGGATTTCATGATTACTGGGCTGCCCTGGTCGTTATTCTTGAGAAGCCTCGAAAGGCCTGTGCAGGCGAAAACCGATGCCATGAACTGTTTCTATCAGTGCAGGTGTGAAGTTTTTGTCAATACGCTGGCGCAAATCATGAATATGTGTGCGTAACGCACCGCTTTCCGGCGGCTCATCGCCCCAGAGCAGGTACTCCATCTCATGCTTTTTAACCACACCCGGTGCCGCACGCATCAGACATAACAGCAATTTATGTGTGCTGGGTGTCAAATTGATGATTTGTCCCTGGCGCCATGCCTGCGGTGCGCTGGCGTCCACGAGCAGATCTTCCCATTTTAGTGTCCCCTGAACTTGTCGGCCCTGAGCCCGGCGGACCAGAGCCTGGATGCGGGCATCCAGTTCCCTGAGAGAAAAGGGTTTAATGAGGTAATCGTCAGCCCCAAGCGCAAACCCCTGCACACGGTCATCAACGGGATCGCGTGCGGTCAACATCAGCACTGGCACCGGGTTTTGATAGTCGCAGCGAAGTTTGCTACAGAGTGTCATGCCATCCATACGCGGCAGCATCAGATCCAGAAGAATAGCGTCGTAGTTATTCTGTGTTGCCATACGCAGACCTGTGACACCGTCACGCGCATCATCCAGCACATAACCCAACGGCTCGAAAAAATCATAGAGATTGGCAATCAGTTCGGGGTTATCTTCGATAATAAGCAGGCGAGTCATAAGAAAATTGACGTATTCATAAATGGGCCGAATACCTTAACAACTTCCTGACACTGACTTATTGATACTCAGCACATTTCTAACACGCTGAGAACAGAGCATGTTTCTTCGTCTTTCATCGTTTCGGCTCAACCCGGTACAACTGACCTGGGTCGCAGCCCTGTTTTTTACGACCCTGGGTAATATTTCGCTGTGGCTAACATTGTGGTCGCATGTTGAGTTCACCTGTGTTCAGCAGGTGCTGTTCTTTCTCAGCCTGCCGGTTTCCCTTTTCTGCTGCATAAACCTTTTCCTTACACCGGTTATGATGTTGCCGTATTTACGTAAGCCCTTGTTAGCCGGGCTGGTGGTTATCAGCGCGGGTTGTACTTACGTCATGCTTCGCTACGACATACTTATCGACCACAGCCGGGTGCAGGATTTCTTTGAAGGCGCGCCGACGGCTGAACTCATCGCATCTTTCTCTCTGCCTCTGGCGCTCTGCCTGCTTTTTCTGGGTCTCTTACCTGCGGCGGCGATGATGTTTATACCGACGAAAAAAACAGGGAATCCCGCAGATACCCTTTTTTGGTGGCTGAGCCATATTCTGATGAACCTGACGCTTCTTGCGGCAGTGCTACTCGCGCTTAACAAGGATTACGCGTCGCTGCTGCGTGATAACAGACATATGAAAGATCAGGTCGTGCCGTTTAACGTTGTCACCAACACCCATCACTACCGGAAACAGAAATCGGGCGTAAAAATTCACCCTTTACGGGCCATGGCGAAAAGGGCTACCCGTATTGTTATGATGTCAGACGCAAAAGCCGATGAGTGACTGTCTGGCAGGCGAGCCGCGTGATCCTTATCTGCGCGATGATGAAAACCAGCGGCTGTGGTGATGGTTACCAGGCCCGACAGATTAACCGGCCGGGCGAGGGGAACGTGTCAGACCGGGTAGCAAATCTCTTCCGGATGGCGCTGCATGATGACTTTACCGTGACGAACAGAGGTCAGCACTTTGGCCTGGCGGCACACCGCATCGTAGTCATTTTCCGCATCCAGGATAAGCAGGTTCGCCGGGCGCCCTTCGGCAATGCCGTAGTTATCACCTAAGCACAGCGCACGGGCACTGTTATCGGTAATCAGATCGAGGCAGCGCTGCAAATCCTCATATCCCAGCATGTGGCAAATATGCAGACCGGCATCGAGAATACGCATGATGTTGCCGTTGCCCACCGGATACCACGGATCCTGAATGGAGTCCTGCGCAAAACAGACGTTGATCCCGGCGCGGTCCAGCTCTGCCACCCGTGTTACGCCGCGACGTTTCGGCCAGGTGTCGAAGCGCCCTTGCAGGTGGATGCTTTCGGTCGGGCAGGAGATAAAGTTGATGCCCGACGCTTTAAGCAGGCGGAACAGTTTCGAGCAGTAGGCGTTGTCGTAAGAGCCCATGGCGCAGGTATGGCTGGCGGTAACCTGTGCACCCATCCCACGCACCCGGGCTTCTTCCGCCAGCACTTCCAGGAAGCGTGATTGTGGGTCGTCGATTTCATCACAGTGCACATCGACCAGACAGCCATGGCGCTGAGCCAGATCCATCAAAAAGCCCAGCGAGCTGACGCCTTTATCGCGGGTATTTTCGTAGTGCGGAATGCCGCCCACCACATCGGCGCCCATCTCGATAGCGCGCGTCATCAGCTCGCGGCCGCCGGGGAAGGATTCAATGCCTTCTTGCGGAAAGGCAACGATTTGCAGGTCGATAAGGTGGGCCGTCTCCTTTTTCACTGCCAGCATCGCCTCAAGCGCCGTCAGGGAAGGATCGGTCACATCAATATGGGTGCGCACGTGCTGTACGCCGTTATCGCGCAGCATTCCGATGGTTTTCAGCGCCCGCTGGCGCGTATCTTCAACCGTTACGCTCGCTTTGCGCTGGCTCCAGCGGGCGATCCCCTCAAACAGTGTGCCGCTCATATTCCACTCCGGCTCGCCCGCGGTCAGGGCGGCATCAAGATGGATATGCGGCTCGACGAACGGCGGGATAACCAGCTTTTGTTGCGCGTCGATATCGCTGGCGTCAGCCGTCCGCACGGCGGCCTGCAGGGTGATGCTCTTGATCACGCCGTCATGTAAGTCGAGGGTATAAAGCGCGTCTTTATGGCGCAGGCGTGCGTTGATAATTTTCATGAGTATTCCCGTAAATGGTTTTGTGACATACGCCAGATCGTTAACGCGACCGAGGCGTTGAGGTGGAATTGCGGATGGTTAATCGGATAGCTGGTCAGCTTTTCAATACGTTGGATGCGTTGATGTAACGTGTTGCGGTGAATGCCAAGCCGCCCGGCGGCTCTGACCACGTTTCCGTTCTCCTGGAGCAGTGTTTCCAGCGTCTCCATTAACAGCCACGGACTTTTGCGATCGCGTTCTATCAGGCAGCCAAGGGTGTCGTGCATAAAATCGCTCAGCAGCGCAGGGTCGCCGATGGCAGAGAGGAGCTTGATAAATCCCAGTTGTTGATAGTCGGTAATGCGCTGGGCCGGGCGCAAAGTATCGCTAAGGTCCAGGGCCTGACGCGCCTGCGACAGCGCGCGCTGATAGTCCTGTAATTGCTGCACCCGAGCGGAGAGGCCACACAGTAGCGACAGCCTGTCGTCACCTTCCGCCAGCGCGAGCAGCCACTGTGCTAACCACTTTTTCTGCTGATAAAACTCACCGTCCTCATCCGGCAGCAGGAAGATAAACATATTGCTGCGCTCGACCAGCGGAAAGGGGTTCTCCTGCTGATTAAGCTGCTGCTGCAACCGCTGACGGATGATACGTCGCGCCTGCTGTAACCAGGCCTCGGCCTGCCCGGGTGGAAACTGGCGAAACAGGTTTTGTATCCCCTCAAGACGCAATGCCACCACCCGCAGGGGGCGGCTAAAATCCAGTTGTTGGTGGATAGCGCGTTGCTGCAGGATGTGCAGATCGGGAAAATCGCCGGTTAACAGTTGCAACAGAATATCGCGCTGCGATTGCAGGGCATTTTCACTACGCACCAGCGCGGTACCGATGCGTTCGGTGACAATCACCATCTTTAACAGATAGGGCTGTTCGATCAGCGGAATGCCCAGCTCGTCGGCCAGTGCGATCAGGCGAGGGGGGATCGCCTGAATATACGCATCGCCGGTGAGGATCACCATCCCGGCTATCCCGCGCTGTTTGCCTTCCATCAGTAAATGGATCAGGTTGTCTTCATCGCGGGGATGGTTGATGCCGGTGATAAAGACCAGTTCCCCACCCATGATCCATTCGGCGATATTTTCATTTTCCGCCACGTAGTACCAGCGAACCGCCAGTTGCAGCCCCTGTTTACCGGCACGCAGGCGCATGGGGGTGAGTTCCTCCAGGGCGAGGATTTCGCTGACCGTCAGGCTCATAACTACTGCTCCGCGACCGAATCAGCGGCGGGCTGACGTTTGCTCAGACGCGTCAGGGCGATGTAGAGCAGCGCGGAGACGGTAATGCCGACCAATGGGGCGATCCACGGCGACAGATACGCCACCACTGCGCCCACGGCATAGGCACCCAGTCCCAACCAGTTAAAGCGCGGCAAACGGGCCGTTTGCAGCAGAGGATAACGACCGCCGCGATAAAACCAGTAGTCGGCAAGGATCACGCCGCCAATGGGCGGAATGATACTGCCCAGGAGAACGAGGAAAGGGATCAGCATTTCATACATACCGCCAATCGCCAGCACAATGCCGACGCCAGCGGCGACCACGGTCAGAGTACGGCGGCGCTCGCTGCGCAGCAGATGGCAGGCGGCGGCCGAGACGTTATAAATCGTCGGCCCCTGAATAGTCAGCAGGTTGAGGCACAGCATCACCACCGCGGCGACCGATAGCCCCTGCAAAATCAGCACTTCCACAATATCGGCCTGCTGATAGACGATAGCGCACCACGCTCCGGCAACAATCATCAGCCCGTTACCGATGAGAAAGCTACTCATACTGGCAACGATAGCGGTGCGGCTGGAATTGGCCAACCGGGTCCAGTTTGTTGCCTGGGTCGCGCCGCTGGCGAAGGTGCCAAAGACCATGGTGATAGCCGCAGACCAGGTCATGGTTTCGCCCGGTTCAATTTTGGTCATCGCCTGCCAGCCACCGGCGTGATGGGCGGCCAGGTACATCGACACCACCAGCAGAATAAACATCAGCGGCACCGACACACGAGACAGCGCGTCCAGCCCTTTGTAACCCACCAGCGCAGTGACGCAGAACAGGATGCCGAACAGGATCATCAGCGGGATGGTCATGATGGCGGGCAGGGCGAGGATTTTGACCAGTGAGATGGCGACCGTTGCGGTCCCCCAGGCGTACCAGCCCAGTTCGGCAAAGCCGAGAATAAAATCGGCGAGCTTGCTGCCGATCTCTCCGAAGCAAAAGCGGCCCATCAGTACGGTATTCAGCCCGCTACGGGCGGCAATCCAGCCGAGCGAAGCGGCGTAGAGGGCCAGCAAAAAGTTCCCGATAACCGCAATCCATAAAAGATTAACGATAGAAAAGGAGACGCCAAGTTTGCCGCCTGCGAACATCGTGCCGGTAAAAAAAGTAAAGCTGAACAAAACCATGGAGATCGAAAATACGCCTTTACGTCCGGAGGCGGGCGCTTCGACGAGCGGAAAATCATTGCTGTTTGACATTGTGAAACCTCTGAGTGGCTATCTGTATGGCTATGCAAGAATTAGCAAGAGGTATGCCAAAAATTGCCGGGCAGAGGTAACACAATGAAGTGTGCAAATTGCACATAAACGTTGAGTGTTCGGCAGGGTATTGTCAGGAGAGTGTGCATGGTGCAATTTTTCGCACCATAACAGAGCAGCGGTGCAGACACCTGTTTCGTTATACCTCCACCCGGAAAGAGAGATATGGGGTGCGCCCGGAAACGGGGAAATGTGCCGCTCCGGGCTGTGATTCAGGTTGTGGTGAGTATGACGTTCACGGTTAGAGGCTGTTCATGCTAATGATCAAAGCAATACGTAAATTGAGGTGTCTTAATCAACGGGACAGAACGGTTAAAAGGCGGCGCCGACATCATCCTGTTCGGGTCGAAGTGAAGCCCGCCATTACTGTTAGCAGCAGCGCGGCTATCGCTAACCCGCTGGCCAGCCAGAGTGGGGCAGTCAGTGTTAACGTGTCGACGAGCTTTCCTCCGGCCCATGCGCCTGTGGCAATTCCTGTGTTAAAAATCCCGACATAAAGCGCTGCGGCGATTTCCACGGCCCGAGGCGCCGCTTTCATCATCCAGGTCATCAGCCCCACTGACAGCCCACCGTATGCCAGCCCCCAGAAAATCAAAATAGCGCCGCCACCCATGACAGTTTGCCCTTTACTCAGAAACAGCATCGGTGTCGCTACCAGCCCGGTAGCGACAACCATTAGGGTGAGCGCGTACGATGGGCTGCGTAGATGCCCACAAGAAAGTTACCCATAATTCCCGCGATACCGTAAGCGAAGAGGATCGCCCCAATCCATTGGGTATTGAATCCTGACACGGAAATCAACAGCGGGCGTACGAAGGTAAAAGCTGCAAAGTGGCTGGTGACAAGCAACAGCGTCAGGAGCAATCCTGCCAGTAATTTGCGGTTAGCCAGTTGTGCAAAGAACTGGCCGATATTGGCACAGACAGCCACAGGCAGCGTCGGGATAACGGCAAGATGGAGCACCAGTATGAGTGCGCTGAAAAGCGCCATGCAACCAAATGCCCAGCGCCATCCAATCGCATCGCCAATAAACGCCCCCAGCGGCACACCCAGTACCGATGCGGCCGCAACGCCGCCGAATATAATGGATGTCGCCAGACCCACCGCGCTTTCCGGTACCAGACGCGCCGCCAGACCGCCCGCGATCGCCCATATTCCGCCCATGCAGAAACCAACAAGTGCCCGCGCTATCAGCATAATGGTCAGGTTGGGCGCCAGCGCCGAGGTAAGATTGGCCATCACTAAGATCACCAGAAGGCCACACAGTATCACGCGGCGATCTATACCCCCCGATGCGATAACCACAAACGGCGCGAATAACGCGGCAAGGAGTGCTGGTAAAGAAATCATCAGCCCCGCGTTTCCTGTCGTGACAGAGAGCGTCCCGGCGATGGCTGTCAGCAACCCCACTGGCAGCATTTCCGTCGTCACCACAGAAAATGTCGCCAGACCGACGGCAAGGACCGGTGTCCATAAACCGCGAGCCGTTGTCGCGCCAGATAATATATTCATTAATCAGTTCCTTGTGTGAACAGCGTATCAGGCACAATTAGCCTGACGACGAAGAGTAAAATGGCTCAGAAATGCGATGAGCAGCACAGTGACGCCAGCGCAGAGCGCAACGGAGAACCCGAACCGCGCTCCGCTGTTATCAACGACCTGACCGGCTATCGCCGCGCCCAGCGCAACTCCCACATTCAGCCCGGCCAGTAGCCAGGTCATGCCCTCAGTTAATTGATGTTCATCCACCTGGCGTTCAACGAGCGACATGGCGACGATCATCGTTGGGGAAAAAAAGAGGCCAGCCACCAGCACGGCGAGGGTCAATGCGCTGAGGTGGGTGACAAGGATCAGAGGAACCGTGGTGGCTGCGGTTGCCAGCCCCCCCAGCCACAACAGTCGACTGAGTGGGGTTTTTAACCTGAATGAACCAAACAGCAACCCAGCCAGGCACGAACCGATGGCGTAGGCGGCTAAAATCAGGCTGGCCGCCGCCGGATATCCCCACTCTCTGGCGTAAGCGACGCTCACGATATCCACCGTGCCGACAATCATGCCCATCCCGACCATAAGCAGCGCCAGAAGCCGTACACTTTTCATCCCCATCACCGATCCCCGGTTCGCCGTGGCGCGCGTGGCTGTCACCGTTGGCGGTTCCGTACCCCGCTGTATCACCAGGGCAAAAACCCCCGAGATGAGCAAAAGGACTGCCAGCAGCAGGCCCGCTTGCGGAAACAGCGTAATGGAGAGGCTAATAGAGAGCGGTGCCCCCATGATAAACGTCAGTTCATCAAGTACCGTTTCGAGCGAATAAGCGGTTTGCAGACGGGGATCTCCTCGATAGAGCGCCGTCCAGCGCGCTCGTACCATGGCTGATATGCTGGGCATAAACCCGGCCAGGAAGGCGCCCGCAAAGAGGATCCAACGGGCGACATCCCAGTGAGAACCGGCTATCAGGATGAGAAAACCGAAGATACTGACCGTGGTCGCCGCAGGCAAAACGCGCGACTGTCCATAGCGATCCACATAGCGAGAGATCTGCGGCGACAGCAGGGCGTAGGCCAGCACAAAGGTGGCCGAAATCGCCCCCGCCAGGCCATAGGCTCCCTGTTTTTGCGAAAAGAGCGTGATCATTCCGATTCCGGCCATGGGCAATGGGAGTCGTGCCAGCAGGCCGGCAGCGGTAAACCGCCCAGTGCCGGGTGCAGAAAAAAGGTCTCGATAGAGCGTTGCCATCTCATTCTCCAGTCACATTTGCTTGCCACAGCGCGGTGGCGCAGCGACAATTCATACAGGGCGTATGAATGTAATCCTATATTCATACGCTGCGTATGTAAATAATCATTCACTGCGTATGTAAAGGAAAAATCATGGTTCGCCGTACCCGTGCTGAGATGGAAGAGACTAGAGCGACATTGCTGGCGACTGGCCGTCAATTTTTTAAAGAATTTGGTTACGCTGAAACCTCGATGGATGATCTGACGTTGCAGGCAGGGCTGACGCGTGGCGCGCTCTATTATCACTTCGGCGATAAAAAAGGCTTGCTGGCCGCGGTGGTGGACCAGATCGATAACGAAATGGATCAACGCCTGCAGGCGATTTCCAGTACTGCAACAGATCCGTGGGAAGGTTTTTGCAACCGTTGCAGGGCTTGCCTTGAGATGGCGCTGGAGCCTGAATATCAACGCATTATGTTGCGCGATGCAAAAGCGGTACTGGGCGGTTTCTCACCTGAATCACAGCGTCATTGCGTGCATTCAATGCAGTCCCTGATTCGCGATCTGATCGAGCAGGGCATTATTGAAGAGGCCGACCCGCAAGGGCTGGCATCATTGATTTACGGAAGCCTGGCAGAAGCCGCGTTCTGGATTGCCGACGGTGATGAAAGCGATAAGCGCCTTGCACAGGGCATTGCCGCGCTGAATTTGCTCCTTCGCGGATTACGACCTGCTGGATAAAGCGCCTGGCGTGAGGTGTTGTTAATCCTGTCTGCGTTGTTTTGATGCAAAGGGAGGGCTGGTACCGGTCAGAAGTACAGCGCACCCCCGTCGTGTTAAGGCTGGACATCGTTATGTCTATTCCAGCCTGTTGGTCCCATTAATGATGTCTGGCCCCTGGCCTGAAAGCATGTTTTTTGGCGAAATACGCGCAGAGAAATGCGGCAGCCATAAATGCCAGGAGCGCCCATGGAAATGATGCTGCACCTGCATTATCAAGAAGCAGGATAAGGCCGATTTGCGAGGTCAGGCCCGATAGTGTCAGAAAGGGGCCGATAAACGTATAAAGAATGTTGTGTGCTGTCATCCAGAGAAAAATGACCGCCAGAACCGGGCGAACGCCGGGCATCAGGAAGACGTTCCACACGGAAAATGGATTAAGGTAAAAAATCGCGTGGCGTTGAATCCAGGATGGCGCGAAAAGCGGCTGTAAATGCAGCCGGGCATGAGAAGCCAAGCTGATAAGCGACCTGTTTGATTGAGACGCCATTGGCGAGAAGATCTAACGAAGCACAAATCCTGGCTCTCTGCTTCCATGTTCTAAAACTAAATCCAGTATCTTTAATAAATAATCGCGAGAATGTACGTTCGGACATGGTGGCGATAAAAGACAGATCGCTAAGCGATGCATCCCAACGGTGGTTAACCAATAATTCTCTGGCCGCACAGGCTAATCGCTCATCACGCGGCATTGGAAGCTCCGCAGCTAAGGGGGGCGCCTCGCTGAGAATCTCCAGAAGTAACAGAGCCATTTTCCGTTGGCTCGGTTTGTTGTAGTCACCACTAAAGAGCCCGGCTATCAGCTCTTTCACCAGTGCTGTAGCTGTAATCACATGCACCTGGTTACTCTTGGTAAAATTCGCGCATTCTGCGATAAGGCTGCGGCTGAAATAGATGGCCCGTAGGTCAGTATGTGAAAGCAGGTTGTAACTATGGATCTGAAGAGGCGGTAGCCATAATGCACGCTGAGGCGGTATTACCCACCGGTCATTCTCTGTTTCAACCAGCATAACTCCCCTGCTGGCAAACAGCAGTTGCCCCTCAATATGATGATGGGGAGGGTCAGTCTCTCCACGCTGATAGCTTATCGCGGTGCTTGACCATCCTGTGGCTTCATCATGTCTTGGCGCTTTATCTATACTACCTGGCATTTCAGATTTAGCTCCTGCACTTATGATATCGACTCTGGAACCATCCGAAGTAAGCCTTAATGGATGGGCGAGTTATTTTTAATGCAGATTATCATAGGTATTACAGGAGCCTATCCTAATGCGAGTACACTTTATCGTACATGAAACTTTTGAAGCCCCAGGCGCATATGAAACATGGGCCAGAAGCCACGGTCATGATGTGACTTTTTCACGCGTATACGCAGGAGATGTGTTGCCATCTGACGCAGAAGGCATCGATTTCCTGATTGTTATGGGCGGCCCGCAAGATCCAGCCACAACAGTGGAAGAATGTCCGCACTTCGATTCTAAAGCCGAGCAGGCGCTCATTTATTCTGCTGTTAATACCGGTAAGGTGGTTATCGGCATCTGCCTTGGCTCACAGTTGATCGGTGAAGCCCTGGGCGCGTCGTTCGCACACAGCCCTGAAAAAGAGATAGGTAAATTCCCGATCATGCTGACAGAAGACGGTAGCAACGATGAGATGTTCTCTCACTTTGCGAAGACGCTCGAAGTCGGCCACTGGCATAACGATATGCCGGGTCTGACGACAGATGCGAAAATCATCGCTTACAGTGAGGGGTGCCCACGTCAGATCGTTTCATACACAGATCGTGTCATTGGTTTCCAGTGCCACATGGAGCTGACGCCGGATATTGTAGAAAAGCTGATCGAACATTCTGCGCAAGATCTGGACCGCGCCGCAGAATATCGCTTCGTTAATACACCAGAAGAACTGCGTGCGCATGATTACAGCGAAATGAACCAGGTACTGGTTGATTTTCTGGACAAGCTGGAAGCACGTTACAAATCTGCTTAACCACAGAATAAAGCCTGGCGATGCTTTTCTCCGGGCTTATTTTAAGTTTTGCTATGAGTAAGACACAGTGCTCTTACCGATATGCCCGGTAATCAACATCAACTTTGCGCCGTCAGAATCCCCGCCTGGAATGCGAAAATTCTGCAAGATAATTCAACTTCCGCCTCTGGCACTAAGCGAATATTCTGTGTTACGAAGCTATTTATTATGCCAATGGGACGTTCAGTGGCGATTCAATACCGCCTTATATTGCTCAGGATATCTTGCTTAATTTCTGATGCATGAAATCAATGAGCGCTCTTGTTTTAGCAGGCAAAAAACGCCGATCTGAATAAAGCGCGAATAATTGCAATGGCGCTGCTGATTGCTCAAACTCAACCTCGATTAACCGGCCATCGCTAATATAAGGTTGGCAGGCTTGTTTCGCCAGAATTGCAAAACCGACACCTGCTATAGCGGCTCGTCCTGCCATCTCTCCGCTGTTGACCCGATAATGCCCGTTAACCTTAATTGTCTCGAATCCCCCCTTTTTATCGACAAACTGCCATGGCGCGCCTTTCAGCGCGCTGACCGTTGTAATACAGGGTAACCCTTCAAATTGCTGTATATGAGAAGGGGTGCCATAACGCTGAATGACGGCGGGGGCGGCAACAACGGTACAAGGGATGGTCATCAGATGACGGGCGATGTAGTCACTGTCATCCATCTGACCACGGGTAACAATGACAGCTAAATCCAGATCATCGCGAAGGGATTCTAAACCTGACAAATTTGTGACGCAGCTGATCTCCAGCTCCGGGTACTGACAGGCGAAATCGGCAATAACAGAACCCAGCAATGCAGGACCTATTTCATTGGGAATACAAATACGTAATGGGCCTTTGAGTTGCATCTGCCGCAACGTTAATTCTGTCTCAGTTTGCTCAAGCGCTTCCAGTAATGGCTTCGCCCGGATGTAGAGTAGATGCCCCGCCTGGGTGAGTTTCATATGGCGGGTGCTGCGCTCAATGAGCTGAAGATTCAGTTTTTCTTCTAACTGAGAAATACAACGACTCACGTTGGATGTCGGCATTTCAAGGACTTTCGCTGCCCCCACAAAACTCTCTCTTTCAACCACAGCAATGAACACTTTCAGGCTGGTAAAATCCAGGGCCGCACGCATCAATTATCCCATTATTGATAACAATAAGTGCCATTTTTACCACCTAATGCACAGCATTGATAGCCGTTAAACTCGGATATCTTTCATCCACAGGTTGCTTGCTATGTCTCAGGCCATACAGACGTTTAATCATAAAGCCCTCATGCGTATTGCTATTGTAATGGCTTGTATCCAGTTCACGAATGCGCTGGAATATATGATGTTCAATCCTATTTTTGCCTTTATGGCAGCAGACTTTGCAGTTCCCGTATCCTTCTCAGGTTATGTGTCCGGTATGTATACATTGGGGGCAGTCATTTCGGGCGTTATCGCTTTTTACTGGATTGGTCGTTTCAATAAGAAACGGTTTTTAATTGCCAATATGGCACTATTAGGCTTGCTGACACTTTTGACGACATTTACCTCCAGTTTTAGTCTTCTGCTTATACTACGATTCTGCGCAGGGTTGGTGGGCGGTACGACAATGGGGGTGGGGACAAGTCTATTGATAAATAATGCACCGGCGCATTTGCGCGGAAAAATGTTGGCGACGGTGATTGCGTCATTTTCGATGGTAAGCATTGTAGGAATGCCCGTTATATTATTTTTGTGCTCGCACTATGCATGGCATTCCGCGCTGTGGTTAATCAGTTGTTTTTGCCTGGTCTCTTTACCCTTGATAGCCTTTATCATCCCCAGGGATGCGGTCTCATCAGGCGTAAAGACCAGACTGTCTATTGATACGCAAACCTTATTATTTGCCTCTTGTACGGCTCTGGCACAATTTAGTCCAATGCTGATTATTCCCATAATAACGCCATTAATGACGCAATATATGGGAGCACAACAAAACCTGTTGCCCGTATTGTTCTTAAGTGGCGGGATTGCAGGTTATCTGTCTACAAAAATAACAGGTGTTCTAACAGCGCGTTTATCCACGCTACTGCTGGCAACACTATCAACGCTGTTCTTTGTGGCAAGTTTGCTGATTCCTGCGGTGGGTTATCATAATGCAGGTCTCTTTATCACCTTATTTCTTGGCGCCTCATATAGCCGACTTGTTTGCGCTTCGGTGGTGGTTGTCCAGTATCCTGATGATGAACAACGAGCCGGTTTTTCTTCATTACAGACAGCTATTATGTTCCTGATAACCACTCTCGCATTCTTTCTGTCTTCTTTATTATTACCTGACCAGGGATTAACCACGCAAAATCTGAACAGACTGTTGGTTGTTAGTGCATTAGCCGCATCTGGATTTCCTGTAATGGTCATACTGTTTCAAAAGAAACTGGCTAAGCGTATTACCCAGTCTGACCACCGCATCATTGATTAGCACAACGTTCGTTGCTGGCACGAATCTGCCACTAAAAGAATCATCAGAACGCTACTTGCTGTTTAAGCAAAAGTTTGACGGTATGTTGATCCTCTTTTTGCATAAAGCGCTAAAAATGAATGTGCGAAAGATTCAGTTTTTAAGTGCCGCAAGGATTGCGTTTTCCATTTTCTGCGGGGTGGTGAAGGGCGCAAAACGCTTGAGCGGTTTACCGTCGCGTCCGATTAGGAACTTCGTGAAGTTCCACTTGATTCGCCCACCCAGCACGCCGGGTAATTCGTGTTTCAAATAACGAAACACCGGGTGCGCTGCGCCTCCGTTGACTTCTATTTTCTCGAACATCGGGAAGCTCACACCGTAGTTAATCTGACAGGTCTGCGCGATTTCCTCGGCGCCACCGGGTTCCTGTTTACCGAACTGGTTGCAGGGGAAACCCAATACCACCAAACCCTGGGCAGCGTATTTTTTGTAGAGCGCTTCAAGGCCGCCGTATTGTGGCGTGAAGCCGCAATGGCTGGCGGTATTAACGACCAGGACCACCTTATCCGCGTAGTCGGCCATAGAGATAAGCTGGCCGCCCAGACTGGTGGCTGACAGTTGGTAAAAGGTAGTCATAGCGAAATCCTCAAAGCAGAACCAGTTCGATGTCGACATTGCCACGTAGCGCGTACTGTCGGGGCAGGGCATAGAGGGAAGAGCCTGCTCCTGAGCGCGTGGCAGGTGCGGGATCATGTGTGATACATCTTTGCAAAGTTGAACAAAAAGAACAACAAACAGGCGACTTTTGTGCTTTGTGTGGGTTTACATTCGTATAGAATAGGGCACTACGTTAGTTTGTGATAATTATTTCACTGTTTAGGGGATGCTATGGGTGTTGAATTTCACATAACAAGAGCTGAATTCTGGGCAGATAATGATGATGCGCAGATAACTGCTGATGAATGGCTTGACTACATTAATAGTGATAAGGAATTAAGCAAACATATTATAAATGGCGATCACCACGCCTTGTGGTCAGGCCCTTCATTGTACGCAGAACCCTGGCTCGACTGGAGCGCAGGTAATATTTATACCCAATGGCCAGACACATATCTGTACAGAAAGATGTTGGAGATTGCAAAGCACCTCAATGCACAGGTAATGGATGATGACGGTACGATTTACAGTGATGAATCACAGTGGGAGTACGATCCGTCAACGAACAGTTAACGTTCGTTACTGGCAGACAGGGGACGTTCGGATCCAGCCGATCGCCCCTGTAGGATGGCCTTCATTTTGAGGCAACGGAATGGCTGCTTAGAGCGAAAAGCGGACCTTTGTCATTTTGTCGTAAAATCTCGCCACTTAATCAGGATATAGCAATACCTCTCGCCCTCAGGCTACGTCTGCTTGAATTGATTGTCTCAAGGAGGCGGAGGCGGCTTTCACTGAGATGAACGGCGAGTAATTCTGCTGCTTTTTCCGTCTCCTGTGACCTAAGCGCCGCGATTATTTCACGATGATCATCCCAGGCGGGGTTCGATGGTGCCTTGTCGAGCCATCGTGCCCGTGAAAGTCGGCGCAGGGCATCGCTTACCCCTTCGATGATAAAAGCATTCTGACAAAGACGGGTCAGCTGTAGATGGAATCGTGTCCCGGCATCGTCCATCACCTCTTCCGTCGTATCAGCAGCATTCGCTGTGAGCAGGTTTTCCAGATCGTTGAGCTGTTCTTCCGTCATCTGGCTGGCTGAAAGTTTCAGTGCCGCCACTTCCAGTACTTCCCGGTAAATACACAGCTGTTCAACTTCACCGACATCGATCGGTGCGACCAACCAGCGTATCCCGTCACGACATACCAGCCCTTCTGATTCCAGCTTTTGTAATGCGGCTCGCACAGGTGTCCGGGACGCCTTAAACGTCGCTTCAGCCCAGCGCTCCGTCAACCGTTCTCCCGGCCCCAGTTCCATGCTGAGAATTTGTTCTCGTAACTGGTTTTCAACCTCTGATGCCTGACTCATGACGGCAATGTTCTCCCGAAAATTGACAGTAAAATGCATACTCTATATGGTATACCAACTTGGTATACCAAGAAAGAGCGCTTTTATGACCCAATTCTATAACAGCTTTTGGCAGCGAAATCTGATCGTTTGCTTCATTGGCTCGTTCTCAACCGTCTTCGCAATGACTCTGATGCTGCCATTCCTCCCTTTGTATGTTGAAGAGCTTGGTGTAAACGGGCATGCCGCAGTTATTCAATGGTCTGGTGTGGCATTCAGCTCAACGTTTATTACTGCCGGGTTGATTGCCCCGGTCTGGGGAAGACTGGGTGACAGATATGGACGCAAGTCGATGCTCGTGAGAGCCAGTCTGGGCATGGCGGTTACGGTTTCTCTTATGGGGCTGGTGACAAATATCTGGCAACTTGTCGGTCTGAGGTTGTTGGTTGGACTGGCTGGCGGATATTCATCCGGTGCAACAATTCTTATTGCGGTCCAGGCTCCCAGAGAACGTGCAGCGTGGGCGCTGGGGATCGTTTCATCCGGTGTAATGGCAGGTAATCTTGCCGGTCCGCTTGCCGGGGGCTGGTTACCTGGCCTGATTGGAATTCGATCCACATTTCTTTGTGCCGGCGCGCTGATATTTTTTGCCTTCCTCATGACACTTATTCTTATCCGGGAAGAGGTGAAAAAACCTGCGGATGTAGCCACCCAATCCCGGGTTGGCTGGTCGCAGATACCCGCACGCTCTGTAATTGTCTGCATGCTTTGCACCGGCCTGCTGCTGATGCTGGCTAACATGTCAATAGAGCCCATTATCACGGTCTATGTTCGAACCCTCGTCAGTGACGCGTCCCAGATAATTAAAGTGGCAGGATATGTGATGGCGGCAGCGGCATTGGGAAGCATTATTTCCGCCTCCTGGCTTGGGAAGCTGGCAGACAGGATAGGGCATTTGCGCATTATCGCTCTTGCGTTAGCTGCGGCTGGTTTGTTGCTGATCCTCCAGGCATTTGTCACCTCCGGGTGGCAACTGATTGCCCTGCGTTTCCTGATGGGACTGGCGCTTGGCGGCTTGTTGCCTTGTATTGCGGCAGTGATACGTCACCGCGTACCAGAAGGAATGGTGGGCAGCATCCTTGGTTATTCCGTCGCTGCGCAGTTTGCCGGACAGTTCATCGGGCCGCTGATTGGAGGTTTTGTCGGCGGGCATATCGGGATGCGAGCCGTTTTCCTGGCAACCAGTTGCATCCTGCTGCTCGGAGCGGCGTGGAACCTCAATATACAACGCCAGCCAGTGACACGCTGACTGGCTGCATTACCCTTCACCGGCAAATTCGGAGATTTTATGTCAAATCAACTCAGTAATATCAATAAAAACAGCGCGCTGCTGGTAATGGACTTTCAGGCGATTATTCTCAACAACTTCCTACCGCATGAGAGTGCTGGAGAAGTTATTCGTAACACGGCCTCGCTGATATCATCCGCACGCGCAGCAGGTGTACCCGTTATCTACGTGAGTGTAGGATTCCGCAAGGGTTACCCTGAGGTCAGCCAAAACAACACGATTTTCTCGTCAATTAAAGAGAATGGAATTTTTAAGGCTGATAACGAGAGCACGGAGATTCATGCCGATGTCGCTCCGGCAGAGAATGAGGCCGTCATTGTTAAGCGCAGAGTCGGCGCTTTTTCTTTTACCGAACTTGATATGATTCTTCGTGCACAAGGCATCGAAACCCTTATTCTTACGGGCGTGACGACCAGTGGTGTGGTGCTTTCTACCGTCGGGCAAGCTTTTGACCTTGATTACCGTCTGGTCGTTGTGAGTGATTGCTGCGCCGATCCAGATCATGAAACCAATGTGTTTTTACTTGAAAAAATCATACCTCAACATGCTTTTGTTACCAGCTCATCTGAAATATCAGAAGTCTGGGCATAAAAATATGAATTTCTGACGTAGTGGGCGAAGAGGACCGGGTATGCCCGGTCATTTGAACGTCAGCTTCTGGCACAAGGCGGCCCTCTAATCTCCGTTTTGCACGTTAGAACGAACCGATATACGCGGCGCGATGAGATTCGCTTCTGCCCATTGCTCAGTCGTATGAACCCTTATCGGGTGTGTCAAGGTTTGAAGAAATCCGTTTCTTGCTACCTTTATCAGTCCCGTTATGTAGGACAATTATGGCTAATATGCTTTGATTTCATAAGGTTGAAATTGATCCTCACGCGATGTCGCCCGACATGACAACACGGTGGCTTTCCTGGATCATGCTTATGATTTCGCTTCGCGGCCCCTCGCGCCAGCGTGAGTCCGCATAAAATTGCGCAAGAACGGCCTCCATTTTTGCTAAATTTTGAAACTCGCGGACGAGGTAATAGTTATCGTTGTCATGGAGTGAGTTACCAAATCTCAGGACGTTGATGCCGCAAGATGTATGGAGGGGGACGCTCTGGCACTTCATTATCGAGTGAAATGCATCACCGGTTCCGGGTTTTAAGGTGTACTGAAGAACTTCAATAACGTTTGGCATAATGTCCATATCCGCGATTTAACATTCTGTTATGGCTCAGAGAATACTACATATTACGCTCATGAAACCGTGGGTTTCTCTTCTTTGATGTACCGCGCCATCGGCATTTCTATTTTCCGGCCCTGAACTGCGCGTCGGGATAAAAACGAAAAAAACGCTTTTTTTATCGAATAGATTCAGAGGGCGTGGCGTTTATCCATCATCAACACACTGATGGAATCATATTTATGACTGCAACAACGCCGCCGCCGCTAAGACAGCGCTACGATAGCTTTACCCTGGCACTGCACTGGGTCACTGGAGCCAGTGTCATTTTCCTGTTTGCAAGCGCACATATCTGGGAGCAACTGGAGCGGGGGACGCCACTGAGAAAAGGCTTGCTGGCCGCGCTTTTTCATCACTATCTGTTACGGGACAGCATACTGCGTCGTATGCTGCCTGGCCGTGCTTTTCATTAATCCGGAGCTCACTATGAACCTGTCTTCGTTATTACATTCCGCATTTATTCAACGTCTGGTGCCTGTGGTGTTTGTTGTGCTAAGTACGCCGGTTTTTGCCGCAGGTGACGATAATACCAACAGCAAAACGCCCGATTGCCCCACAGGGCAGGTCTATGACAGCGCAAGAAAACAATGCGTACCCGAGAAAACAAGCCAGATCAGCGATGAAGATAAAACGCGTTATGCGTACCATCTGGCAAAAAAAGGGGAGTATCAGGCGGCCCTGGATCTGCTCAACACGCTGAAAAACGGCGATACTGCAGAGGCCTGGAATTACCGGGGGTATGCCACGCGTAAGCTGGGGCGTACTGATGAAGGTATCGGCTATTATCAGCGCTCCATCGCCCTCGATCCGACCTATGCCAAAGTACGTGAATACCTGGGTGAAGCATGGCTGGTGAAAGGACGTCCTGATCTGGCAAAAGCTCAATTGAAAACCATTGCCACACTTTGCGGCCAGCGTTGCGAGGAGTACAGGGATCTCCAGGCCGCTATCGACGGTCATCCTGAATCCTGAGTAATGGTACGAGGATAAAAAAATCACTACCAGTGACGTCCGTCAGCATCTTGCTGAACATCTGACACGCCTGTGGCGTTATGGGCTGGTTCTGTCGCGTAACCGCGAGGTTGCCGAAGAACTGGTTCAGTCTACCTGTGTCCGCGCGCTTGAAAAAAGCGCGCAGTTTACCCCCGGCACACGCATCGACAGTTGGTTATTCACTATCCTGCATTCCATCTGGATTTCAGAGGTGCGCGCCCGCCGGGTGCGCCTGGGGCAGGGGTTCGTCGAAAGCGATGAATTACTGGCACCGGATACGAATGAACAGGATGAGGCTCGCCTGCACTATGGGAAAATTATGCAGTACGTGAGCGCCTTGCCGGAAGCACAGCGCAATGCGGTATTTCTGGTGTATGTCGAAGGTTTTACCTATCAGGAAGCGGCGGACACCTTGTCTGTCCCGATTGGCACTATCATGAGCCGGCTGGCTACGGCAAGAGCGAAAATCGCCCAGCTTATTCACACGCCGCACCCTGTTCAGGAGAAGCGATATTGAAATCAATGAGATTTACAGCACCGTACAGCGATGAGGCGATAGTGGCCTGGCTGGATGGCGAAATGCATGCAAGTGATGCAGAGCGCTTTGAGGTCGCGCTTGGTCAGGATGAACAACTGGCTGCACGAACCGAAATGTTAAGGCTTAACCAGACAGATATTGCCAGTGCCTTCGCGCCACTCCTGAATGAGGCTCCGCACTCTCGCCTTGAGGCGCAACTGGCCAGCGTGCTCGCCCAGCCACCGGCAACCGCAGTCAGGGCCACGGGCGTCAGCCGACGTGCGTTAATCGCAGCTTCGCTCAGTTTTCTGGTAATCGGCTCAGGGCTGGGCTATCTGGCACGTCCGGCAACGCGGGAGCAGGGGGAGAGCGAAAAAATTCGTGACCTTGAGGCACAGTATATGTCTTTGTACAGTGCGGAAACGTTGCTGGATGCGGACAGTTCCCCATCAGCCTTGCAGCGTGGATTAACGCGTACTGCGCAAGATATAGGTTTGCAGGCGAATGAGCAGCAACTTGTGTTGAGCGGGGCAGAGCTGAAAATGGTGCGAATGCTGCGCTATGACAGCACCGCGATCGCGCAAATTGCCTGGATGCACGCCGATTACGGCCCGATGGCGCTGTGTATTTCACCGGATGGCAACAAGCCCGCCAGCCCGGAATTGAATCACGAGCAGCGCCATAAGATGAATATCGTCTGGTGGCACTCCGGAAGATACCAGTTTGTGTTGATTGGCCGTAACCCTGCTTCCCAGTTGAAACAAAACGCACTGACGTTGCAGGCTGCGCTTTCATAGCAAAAGAGAGACGCCGGCATGCCAGTAAAGGGCTGCCGGGTATGCTTATACCGCCTGATGTGGGCGGGCCTGAATCTCAATATTGATTGTCACGCTGTCATCTACCAGCGTGGCGAAACTGTCCATATTGAATGCTGAGCGGGAAATCGTCGTTGAGGCATGCAGGAAAAGGTTATCCGCCCCGGTGAGTCCGCTGTTCTTGCCTGGCATTGAAGCATCCAGAATTACCGGGCGCGAAACGTTCTTCACCGCCAGTGTGCCAAAAATGCGAAAATGGCCCTGTCCCAGAGCCACCACGCGGCTGCTGATGAACGTGATGTTCGGATAGCGTCCGGCGTCAAAAAAAAGGCTGCTTTTCATCTGCCAGGTTAACAGCCGGTTAGACGCCTTTAGCGTCGCCACGGGAATGGAAACACTGATATTGTCGCCCTCTTCGTTTTCGCCATTGAGTGCAATATTCCCGCTCACATCTCCGAGGCTGGCCTCAGAAGTATCCCCAAAGGCATGCCAGGAGAGGGTGATCGTCGTTTTCTGCGTGTTGATACTGTAGTTAGCCGGGCTGGCACAAACTGAAAAGGAACTGATGAATAATACGAGAGCGAAACAAGGCACGATACGCGTCATGTTGATGATCCTTGATGTGTTTAGCGAGTAAACGCACCAGCCGTGTTTTTTATTCGATTCCAGAGCCACCGTTATTGTGAAAAAATGTTAACGTGACCGGCTCTGTCATTGATTAACCCGGGCTGAGGCATGCGTTTTTCCTCAAAGGCAGTCTCTCTGAACATGTGAACCCGGCAGGTTTGTTTCAATAAAACGATGGGCAGGTATGTTAACTTTCACGGGTAGGTAAAGGTGGTGGCGTTACCTCTCATTCTTGATGTCAGGTCTTATGGAGTTTGCGCTATGAGTTCTAAAGTAATTGAGCCTCTGATGTCAGATTTATATTTTCTGGAACCTTTGGATAAGTCCCATGCACATAAAATGTATGCAGGCTTATGTATTATTGATGATTATAAGTATATACCGACCAACCCACCTGCAAGTCTGGATGAGTTGACGGCTCGTTATGAGAAAATATCTCAGCGTCACTCCCCAGATAAAAGCGAAATATGGCTAAACTGGGTCATTATACATCGTAAATCTGGTGCGTATCTGGGGTATGTCCAGTCAACCATTATGGTTGATAAAGGGTGGGCATATATTGCTTATCATGTGTTTGGGATATATCAAAAAAAAGGAATCGCAAAACAATGTGTACGGATGTTAATAGATTTTCTCTTTAATAATTACAAGTTATCTCATGTTGATGCCCTGATTGACTCTCGTAATCTGGCCTCAATTGGTTTAGTGGAATCTTTGAAGCTTAAAAAAATTAATGAGTTAAAAGATGCGGATTTTTTCAAAGGATCTACAAGCACCGAGTTTCATTACAGGATTTTTGCTAATGAATGGACTAGGGAGGTGTGAGTTTAGTTTATAAGCATTATTAATTGGAGTATGAAAGATAATGTATCGGCAAAAAGGTATGAGATGTTCAACAACTTATTATTTGTTGAAATTTATAGCCATTCAGATAATGAAATATTGCTATTCGCTATGCCATTTTCCTCTGTCACGCGGTTTCATATAAAACCCGACTCATGAGTCGCCAGGGATTGAAGCCATGCGCAAAACCAGAACCTACGCCGACATAAGAAAAACATCAGACGTGATGACCTGAAAGGGATAATGTGGACGGCGTTAATGGCCAGGTATGCTTTATGAAGTCGCTTTAGCTAACGTATAACATACCTGGCGTATATTTTCGTATGCCAGGGCATCAGAGCCCACGGCAAATATTTTCGGCGATCCTGGCAACGTCTCCCACAGGAAGTTTTTGATATGCATACAGATAAAAAATTTCGGCTATATCGTCCCCTTAAGGGTATTACGCATACGTTTGGCGACGAGTGGTTTGCATTGAAAGCAGAAGCCTTCGCGCGTTTTTTCGGCACACCGACATTTCTGATTGGGCAGACATTCGCGGTGATCGTGTGGATTGTTCTGAACGTGGCAGGCGTCGTGAAGTTTGATCCTTATCCCTTTATTTTGCTAAACCTGGCGTTCAGTATTCAGGCTGCTTATGCCGCTCCGTTGATTCTGCTGGCACAAACCCGTCAGGCGGAGCGCGATCAGGCGCATGCGCTGGCAGATGCTCAACACCGCGAAGATCTGGACGAGGCAATGACGAAGCGCCAGATACTCGCCGAGGAACAGTCGGCGCAACTGCTGGAATTGCTCAAACAAAATACCGAGTTGACCGAGTTGACCCGGGAAATGGCCGAGCGTATCGAAGCACTCGCCTTGCAGCTTGCACAGCGTGAGCTTCACAAGCCGTAGCCGTGGGTAGCCCCGGTAAGCGAGGCGCATCGGGGAGCCCCGGATGGAGGCGTGGGCGCCTTATCCGGGCAACGCCCCTGCGCAGCGTGCGATTCATTCGCAGAAGACTATGACCATCACCTGGGGGTATTATTTCCGCACCGGGATCATCATGACTCTGCCTGTGCTTTTGTAACGCCAGCAGCGCTGGCGCTGCGCCTCTCTTTTACTTTGCAATGAGACTGATATGAGCAACATCACCATTTATCACAATCCGGCCTGTGGCACGTCGCGTAACACGCTGGAGATGATCCGCAATAGCGGTACTGAACCGACCGTTATTCAATATCTTGAGACTCCACCGTCACGCGATGAACTTGTCAAACTCATTGCGGATATGGGGATCGCGGTACGGGAACTGCTGCGTAAAAATGTTGAGCCGTATGAAGAACTGGGACTTGCGGAAGATAAATTTACTGACGAGCAGTTAATCGACTTTATGTTGCAGCATCCGATCCTGATTAATCGTCCCATTGTGGTAACACCGCTGGGGACGAAACTGTGCCGTCCCTCAGAAGTGGTGCTGGATATTCTCCCGGATGCGCAAAAAGGGGCGTTTGCTAAAGAAGATGGCGAGAAGGTCATTGATGGGGCAGGTCAGCGTCTGAAATAAATCTCAAAGGGGGCGGACGTCCCCTTATGATGGCTTCGCCATTCCTTCCTGCCGCTCTTTTCAGGACGGCTCATCGCGTCAGTGTTCTGGCACTATTACCGCGCAAACTGTTTCTGGCAGCTTAATACTCTGCAATGAAATCACATTATATTAAGCTGGCTTAATTTGTTGATAAAAAAAGATAAAATTAATATCCGCACTGTGTGTTAATAAGGAAATTCTTAAAAGGAATTATAAATTGTAAAATTTATTCATCGCTTAAAAATGGCTTGATATGCTGTTGCTCTCTGGGAGAGAACAAGACAGGAAAAAATCATGCTTTTAAATGAAAAAGCTGCCCCTTATGAAAAAGAATATAGGGTTAAGCGGCATGGCAATAAGAGCATTAAAAATATATTCCTTAAAAGCGATCATCGTTTTAAGAATTATATGGGGCTAAATTTTAGAAACGCTGATTTTACTGGTGAAGATCTGTCATTTAGTGATCTGAGAAATGCCGATTTTTCATATGCATGTTTACGCGGAGCAAATCTTAGCTATTGCTCTTTGAAAGGGGCAATCTTTGATTATGCCAACTGCTATGGTGTGAACTTTACGGAAAGCGATCCTGAAAATGCGAGCTTTTACAAAACGGTTTCCGAGTCAGATGCGTTATCTGATTCCGTAGTAAAACCCAATCTGCTGGTTTCAATCTATATGCCCACGTGGAACAGAGAGGAATTAGCAAAGCGCGCTGTTGAATCGATCCTGAAACAGGAATACGAGAACTGGGAGTTGATCATTGTTGATGACTTCTCTCCGAATTTCCTTAAACTTCAAGGGTTTATTGATGGTCTGGCGGACCCTCGTATAAAATATATCAGAAATGATTATAACTCCGGCGCTTGTGCTGTGAGAAATCAGGCTATTAAGCTTGCGAATGGTTATTTTATCACTGGCATTGACGATGATGATGAGTGGTTGCCAAACCGTCTAACATCCTTTCTCAAAGAACAACACAAACTGAATCAGCATGCATTTTTATATGCCGATGATTATATTTGTGATGCGTCAGGTTATCTCTCGCTGGAGAGTTTAAGGCTTTATCCAAAACCAGATTATAACCAGCAATTATTTAACAAAAAGAATATTGTCGGAAATCAGGTTTTCACCTTAACATCGCGTTTGCAAACTGTCCTTTTTGATACGCAGCTTGCCGCGGCGCAGGATTATGATGCGTTTTACCGACTGGCAGAGCAATATGGCGGACCGTTTAAACTGAATCTTGCCACGCAAATTCTTTATGTAAACCACGGTGAAGTAAGAATAACTGCCTCCAGGAAGAAATTTTCGGGCTATTTCTCTTTTTATAAAAAACATAGCGATAAGTTCGACAAGACAAGCAAAAAATACCAACTTTTCACCCTTTACTATATTCGCAAAAAACCGATGTCTTTTCGGGTTTTTAGAAGCTTACTATGCTTACGCAACGTTAAGCGTTACATGATGCTGCAAACTGTGTTTAAGGATAAGAAATTCTAAAACGTTACGGGCAACCCGTTGCGTATGATCAGTCAGCATCTTCAGCTCAAGCTTATTGGGGCTTAACAACCACGATCACCGTTTTCTGGATGAGCGCCTCAGCAGGGACGCTATTCTCAATATCTCATTCACGCCGGATGTCGCGACCCGCTATTGCGGGTCACGCTGTTGTCCGCCATTGAGCGTCACCGGATCCTCAACCTGCAGAAAAACCTTTTTAGCGCAGCGCAGGTAATGCAGCGGTGCTGGCCGCCAGTGAGTCGTCATATCCGCCTGCGTAATGGGTTAACCGTGCATTGCGCAAAAATTCGCATCTCTGCTTTACATTTCATTCATGATATTGATAATCATTATCAAAATATTTCTTATTGTTGTTATTTGTTTCTCTTACGGAATGATCCCCAAAAAGATGGGGAATAATGATTGAGGGTTGTTTGCATGAGATTTTCCCCTTTATACGGCGCGATGGCTCTGGTCTTCACGTCGCCGCTTTATGCGCAGGATGCGACAAGTAGTGATGATGAACTGATTGTTAGCGCGACACGTACGGAGGGGTCACGTAATGATTCCCCGCAGGTCATTAAGGTAATAAGCGAAAAAGAAATTGCCCAGCAACGGCAAATCACCTCGGACACCTCACAGATCCTCAGCAATTTACTGCCGTCATTTTCGCCTCCACGGCAGAAAATGTCCGGCAGTGGAGAGACGCTTCGCGGGCGTATGCCGCTGGTGATGATTGACGGTATTCCACAGTCAAACCCGCTGCGCCCGACAGGGCGTGAAATGCACACCATTGACTCATCGATGATTGAGCGCATTGAGGTGATCAAAGGGGCGAACGCCAGCAACGGCGTCGGCGCCACGGGCGGGGTGATAAATATCATCACGAAACGCGCGCAGCCGGGTACCGTAAACCAACATTTCAGCGTGGAAACCACCACCCCGACGGCGGAATTTGACCGTGATACCCAGGCATATAAAACCAACTACAGCATCAATGGCAGCGAAGAGTATATCGATTACCTTTTCTCACTGAGCTATGAAGATCAGGGCCTGTTTAAGGATGCGAATAATCACGCCATTGGCGTTGATAATACGCAGGGCGACCTGATGGATTCCCGCGCATGGGACATGCTGGCCAAGGTGGGGTACTGGCTGGATAACGATCAGCGCATACAGTTGAGCCTCAACCGTTATCGCCTGAAAAACAAAGATAACTACGTCAGTGTGAGGGGTGACCGCGACGCTGGCGTGCTCACCACCTCGGTGAAGGGCAACCCGGAAGGCAGCGCCCCCCACAACGATGTCTGGACCGTGGGCACAACCTACGATAACCATAACCTTGCGGGCATGAAGCTGACGGCGCTCGCTTACTATCAGCGCTATGAAGCGTTGTTTGGCGCAACCAACTCCTCTTCTTTCCAGGATCCTGCCATTGCGCCCATTGGCACTCTCTACGATCAGAGCCGGGCCTATACCGAAAAGTACGGCAGTAAAATTGCGCTGACCAGGGACGATATCTGGGATGATCGCATCAAAGCGACGCTGGGTTTCGATACCCTGTTTGATAACTCGAAACAGGATTTGTGGTCTACCGGGCGCACCTATGTACCGGAAATTAATTACACCGATCTGTCTCCTTTCCTGCAAATGGAGTTTTCGCCTGTTGAATCGGTGAAATTAAGCGGCGGTGTGCGTTATGAGTACGCGCGTCTGAACATCGACAGCTATCAGACGGTGTGGGCGAATGACCGTGTGAAAGTGGAGGGCGGAACCCCGTCCTTCGACAAGACGCTCTATAACGCGGGTGTGGTGTGGACCCCCATTGAGCCGCTCAGCCTGTTTGCCAGCTACAGCGAAGGCTTTACCGTGCCGGATGTGGGGCGCGTACTGCGTGGCATCGATACACCGGGGGTAAAACTCAATGACTACAGCGGCCTGCAACCCATCGTCACGAAAAACAGTGAAGTCGGGTTCCGGGTGCAGCAAGCCCCGTTTGACCTCGAAGCCAGTTATTACAAATCTACCTCGAAGCTGGGGAGTCGCGTGGAACTGGTCAATGATGCGTTTGTTGCCCGTCGCGAAAAAACAGAAATTGATGGCGTCGAAATTAGCGCGGGCTACAGCCCTAATGCGGACCACAAGCTGACGTTAGCCTGGTCGCACATGCGCGGTCGTTATGACAGCGATGACAACGGCAGCCTGGATGCGAAACTCGATGGTCTGAATATTTCCCCGGATCGTATCATCGCCAGTTGGTCGGCCAACTGGAATGCCGAATTGAGCACGTTCCTGCAGGCTAACTGGGCGTTAAGTAAAGCGTTCGACGACGCGGAGAAAGACTTTTCGGGCTATGCGCTGGTGGATGCTGCCGTGGGTTACAAACTGCCTTACGGTAAGCTGAATCTCGGTATCTCTAACCTGCTGAATAAGCAGTACGTCACCTACTATTCCCAGAGCGCTTCTGTTGATCCGGACCGCTATTTCGCCGGACGCGGGCGCACAGCCACGCTCGGCTACGGTATTGATTTTTGACTCAGACCGCCCCTTTCCGGGGCGGTATCAATGATGATGAAAAACACATTCTCATTTTCTCTGACGCGCCGCCGCGCGCTCCAGTCGCTGTTGCTGGGTGCTATCTCACCGACGCTGTTTGCCCGTCAACCGGCCGCGCTGCGCGCCGTGTCACTTTTCCAGGGAGCGACCGACAGCCTGGCTGCGCTGGGTGTCACACCCGCTGGCATTGTTGAGTCCTGGACGGAGAAACCGGTTTATCGTTATTTGCGCCCGCAGTTCTCCGGCGTACCACAGCTCGGGCTTGAGACGCAGCCTGCGCTGGAAAAAATCGTATTGCTCAACCCGGACATTATTTTTGCCTCCCGCTTCCGTCACCAGGATATCGCGCCGCTGTTGCAAAAAATTGCCCCTGTTGCGCTGCTTGATGATGTCTTTGAGTTCAAAAAAACACTGCGGGTCGTGGCAGAAAAGCTGGCGATGAAAAGCGCCGCGGCACAACGGCTTGAGCGCTGGGATGCGCGCGTTGCCACGCTGCGTAATCTTATCCGGACGCGATTTGATACGGCGAACGGCCCGCAGGTTTCGGTGATTGAGGTGCGCCCTGATCATATTCGTAGCTACGTTGCGCGAAGCTTTCCGGGCTCGGTGATGTCCGAACTGGGTTTTGCCTGGAGTGAACAGGCGATGCAGGCGCAAAGCGCTTCGTTACGTTTCTCCGGCATGGAGAATATTCCTTTGCTGGACGCCGATATCTTTTTCATTTTACTGCGCGCTAACAGTCCGGCGATCGCCCGGCAGTATCAAACACTCACGGCACATCCGCTCTGGCAGCAACTGTGGGCGGTGAAAGCGGGACAATTATGGGTCGTGGACAGCGTGCCCTGGAGTTTGTCCGGCGGCATTCTGGGGGCGAATCAAATCCTCAACGATGTGGAGTACGCGCTACTCAGGGGGCGAGCATGAGAGGGCGATTTCTGCTCTGTGGCCTGTTGCTGGTGGTGATGGCGGTGGTCAGTATGATGACAGGCACCCGCTTTTATACCTTCGCGCAGTTAACAAATGCACTGTTACATGCGGATCCGACCAGCGCTGTGGATACCATTATTCGCACCTCACGTTTGCCGCGTACCCTGCTGGCGATGGGGGTAGGGGCCTTTCTGGCGGTGGCGGGGGGCTTGATGCAGGCTTTGACCCGCAACCCGTTAGCCGCACCGGGGCTGTTTGGCGTTAATGCCGGTGCGGCGTTGATGATTGTGCTGGTGGGCAGTTTTTTCGCCATTAGCTCCCCCTGGGTCACATTGTGTCTGGCGTTTACCGGCGCGTGTGCCACCGGCACGCTGGTCTGGTTGACCAGCCGCATTAGCAAAGGCCAGCTCAATCCACTGCGCCTGGTGCTGGCAGGTGTTGCCATTACCGCGCTGTGTAACGCCTTTACTCAGGCGATACTCGTTATCGACCAGGAAACGCTCGATACCATGCTGTTCTGGCTGGCGGGCAGTCTTGCGGGTAATGATCTTGTGCATCTGTACCCGGTACTGCTTCCTGGCGTGCTGTTGGTGGTCGCTGCCTGCCTGTTCGCCGGGCAAATGAACGTGCTGAACGCTGGCGAAGAGATTGCCCGTGGGCTCGGGCTCAACATCGCACTGGTACGGTTGCTGGCAAGCGTTCTGGTGGTTGGGCTGGCGGGCTGCGCGGTGGCGCTGGCGGGCAACATCGGCTTTGTCGGGCTTATTGTGCCGCATATCGCCCGCCAGTTGTTTGGTAGCGATCTGCGCCAGTCGCTCCCGGCCAGTGCCGTGCTCGGTGCTTTGCTGCTACTGGTTGCAGACATTGCCGCCCGGGTTGTGATTTTGCCGCAGGAAGTCCCGGTTGGGGTGATGACGGCACTCATGGGCGCGCCGTTCTTTATTTTGCTGGCGCAGCGCAGGGGGAACCATGCCGAATAGCCAACTTTTCCGTGTGGGGCCCTTTTCACGCCAGTTCTCGCCGCGTTTGCTGCCAGTATTACTGGCTTGTTTACTCATCACCATGCTCGTCACCCTTGTGGCGCTGAGTATCGGCGATGTAGCGATTTCGCTGCCGCAAACCTTTTGGCTCCTGTTCCAGCCTGACGCCCGTCCGCAGAGTTTTATTCTGCATGAGTTACGTTTACCGCGCGTGGCGCTGGCGCTACTGGCCGGAGGCGGGTTAGGAATGGCCGGGCTCATCATGCAAACGCTGGTACGTAACCCGCTGGCCTCGCCGGATACCCTGGGCGTAACGACCGGAGCAAGCGCCGGTGCGCTGATATGGCTCTCCTTTTTCAGCCTGCAATACGGCAGCGCAGGGATGCCCTGGGCGGCGATGGCAGGCGCGGCCTGCGCTGTTGGGCTGATTTTCCTGCTCTCATGGCGTAAAGGCCTCACGCCGCTGCGCCTGATCCTGACCGGTGTGGGTGTCTCGGCGCTGGCAGGGGCGGTCGTCACGTTAGTTCTGGTCTTCAGCCCGCTTACCACCACCTTTTCCGCCTGGGTGTGGCTAAGCGGCAGCGTCTATGCCGCGACCTGGGAGAAGGTGCTAAGGCTGCTGACGATTTATCTCTGGGCACTTCCGGTGGTGATTTTTTTGCTGCGCTACCTGAAAACGTTGCAATTGCATGATGAGCTGGCGGCCGGACTCGGCGTGCGAGTACATCCCCTGCGGGTGCTGCTGTTGTTCGGCTGCGTGGTGCTCTCCGGCGGGGCGATTGCGCTGGTGGGGGCAATGGCTTTTGTCGGTCTGATAGCGCCGCACATTGCCAGGCGGGTGGTACGTCAGGGCTTTTTTGGCCAGGCCTTTGTCACCGTTTGCTGTGGAGGCTGCATGGTGACCACCGCCGATCTGCTGGCCCGAACCCTGTTTCGGCCCGCTGATATTCCGGCCGGGGTTTTTGTGGCGCTGGCCGGTGCGCCGTTCTTTTTATGGCTGCTTATTCGGCAGCGAACGTAACCGATGAGGAAATCGTGTCTCTCACAACGCAAAAGCTGAGCATCAGCTACCACCAGCAACAGGTGATCGATTCGCTGGATTTAGCCCTGCCAGCGGCAAAAGTGTCGGTGCTGATTGGCAGCAACGGCTGCGGTAAAAGCACGCTGCTCAAAGCCATGGCGCGACTGCTGACGCCACAGTCAGGGACGGTCATTCTTGATGGCGCGGACATTCACGCCAGCAATACGGCGCAGATTGCCCGCCAACTGGCCATCTTGCCGCAAACCCCCGTCGCACCGGAGGGAATCACCGTGCGTCAACTGGTCAGCCTCGGGCGTTTTCCTTACCAGAACTGGCTGCGACAGTGGTCAGCGGAAGATGAACAGCAGGTGGAGGAGGCGTTACGCCTGACGGGAACCACCGCTCTGCAACATCGCCCGGTGGATGCGTTATCCGGCGGGCAGCGTCAACGGGTGTGGATTGCCATGACGCTGGCTCAGGCGACAAACACCGTGTTACTGGACGAGCCCACAACCTACCTTGACCTGGCGCATCAGATTGAGATTCTGGAACTGTTGCGCGGCCTCAATCAGCAGCAGGGCAAAACCATTGTGATGGTACTGCACGATCTGAACCTGGCCTGTCGTTATGCCGATCACCTGGTGGCCGTACATCAAGGCCGGGTGTATGCGCAAGGGGCGCCAAAGCAGATCATGACGGAAGCCCTGGTGAACAAAGTGTTTAATTTGCGCTGTCGGATTATTGACGATCCTTTCTTCCATACGCCGTTGTGCATTCCTTTTCCGGGAGAGTCCCATGCTGACGATTGAGGAACATACGTACCTGCAAACCGTGTTTCGCCTGCGTTCACTCGCACAGGCAGACTGGCGAAGCGTGCCGGGCGAGGCACTGCGGGATGCGCAAACCTGTCGGGAGGTACTTGCGCGCGTGATGCCGCTTATCGGTGCGCCGGACCTGGCGATTGCCGCGTCACTTTTCGCCAAAAGAGTGGCATTTCTCGCATCCGGGAGTGTGCTTTACGCGATGAGTGTGTTTGATAAAGGCCTGCCGTTATCACTCACGGCGTGTCGACTGGAATATGCGCACGATAACGGTTTGTGGACATCGTCGTTGCCCGCCGATATTACGGCGACGGGGTACGCCCCGGGTGCGCGTGATGCGTGGCGTGAAACCGTTGTCAGTACCTTATTCAGAACGTTTTTCGCGCCGCTGTGGCAAAGCTTGTCACAGGTGAGCGGTTTGCCGGAGCACATTCTCTGGGAAAATACCGCTGTGCGGGTCTACTCCTTATATCAGGGGCGGATGGAGGGGCTTAGCGCCGATCAGGAGAAGCGCCAGCAGGCGGATTTTGCCTGGCTGCTGGAAGAGGCTGACTCGTCACTGTTTGGCCTGCCATGGAACCCGCTCACACGTTTTCGTCGACCCCTGCAAAAAGACGTGGCGGGAAACAGGGTGCGCTTTCGCCGCACCTGCTGTTTTTATTACAAAACGGTGCAACCTGTGGAGTATTGTCACAATTGCCCGCTGTGCAAGGCAACGTCGTTCTGATTGTGTGCGCAGCGATTGAGGGCGGGAGCTTATCGGTGTCATACAGCGCGGGCCCGCCAGGGCGAAAAACTCAGGCAGGCAATGAGCCGCAGGGACTTGCAAGGACGCTACGGAGTTCGCTTAAAGGAACCGCTTTTGCAAAGTACCACCCCTGCGCGCAGCCTCCAGGTACGTTATCTTTCAGAAACTGATACTGTATGTCTGTCTCAACCCCTTCAAAGACCACTATTTTAGGTATGTTTTTAAACATCTCTATCAGACCAGGAAGAATATCTTTATTGGTGGACTCTGTTCCTATTGAATCCGTTATCGACTTATCAATCTTAATTTCGCCCACGTCAAGCAAGGAAAGCCAGTTCAGATTTGAATAACCGGTTCCGAAATCGTCGAGGGCAAACATAATACCGGTCCCCTTAAACAGGTCCATTGAGCGTTTAATATCTTCTGTACCGGAACTTTGTCTTTCTGTAATTTCAAGAATAATCGATTCGCCTGCAACGTTTTCATCTTTTAACGTGCTGAGTAGTTTTTCACGAAACACCTCGGAACAGATATCCGCGCAACTGACGTTGATGCTAAGGGTGATATCGCTGTTCAGCAGTACCGGAGCACACTCTTTGATGGAATGCTCAACCACATACAGGCTAATCTTATTTATTAAGCCATTTTTTTCCGCGAGAGGAATAAATATATCCGGGCCGATACGTCCGATTTGAGGGTCCGTCCAGCGTAACAGTACCTCGACGCCGGTTATTTGGCGGTCTTTAAGCCTGTAGATGGGTTGATAGACAAAATGCAACTCGCGGTTTTCGATTGCGTGTTTCAGTCGGGAAAGTAAAGACTCTTTATGTGACACGTTATTAACGTACAGCGCGCCAATCAACAGACCGATGATAAGCGATGCACTAAACAGAGAAATCAGGATATACAAATTGTTTTTGAAAAATAAAGGGAGTGATGTCCCGGCAATAACGCAAATGTCATTCGTACTATTACAGGCATGCTCCGTAAAATACAACCAGGAATGCTCTCTGTTATGTTCTACCGACTCCAGTAATTGTGTGTTTTTTCCAATCATGAAAAAATGATTTTCATGTTTGAAATCACCTATGATGGCATCAAAATCCATCTTGTTGGCTTCCTCCCAGAAACGCTGGAAGGCAAAAGGTGACACCGTTATGGCGAAGTTGCTGGTATAAAAGACGTCTGCCGTAATGTTTTCTTCAATTTGCGCATCAAAGACCCACGTATAGCTTCCCCGGTTGACCTTATTTCTGAACATATTCAACGAAAGCGGCGCGCTCAGTTTTCCCCACAGGGCCGAACAGACAATTTTCTCATCCTCAACATAGGCGATATCTTTGATAAGTGGGTAAGGCCAGAGCCGTTTACGTAGCACCTGCTGGTATTGATCACTGCATGGCGCATAGACTGCAAACTCCTGTCGCAGTCCGTCAATCAGTTTGACTTGCGAGATAAGGCTGTTGCTGCGCGCCAGAATGGATTCAGCATAATCTTCTAGTTTTTCATGGGTATAGATATAGTATACCCCCAGGCCTGCGCCATACAGGGCACCGAAGGTTAACACTATCGATAATGCGTAAATGCCGATCCTGTGGTGGAGAGTTCTCAGTATTTGCAGTGGCATTGTTGACAACATTCCCCTGTCGTTATGGTTATCCGGCGCGCACGCTTTGTACAGTATTAACTCTATCCCAGTCATGCACTCCGACCTGAGAGGTAAAGCGTACTTATTGTGATTATCGGCCACACTGCTCGGGACTTTATCTGTTATCGCTGTGCATTCCCTCGAGCGTCGTCAACGCCAGTGACCAGGCACAATAAATTGCAAAAAAAAGCACAGTTTCAAAGAGGATTTTTTAAAAGAGTGGCTCCCGTAAAAAGTCACGGAACAATAAAATATTCCACACCTGTAAATATTTAGAAAGAGAAATACCCTAAAGCCGACGCTGAGATTGACCGTGAATGGCCTGAGCCCCTGTCGGTTCAGCAAGGGGGGTGATCAGGTTTGGTTTGACTTTAATGATGCACTGATTTGTCTGCGCCAGTGCGAGTATTTGCGTGGCGGTCAGTTGCTTAACCGTCTGAATTAACTCAATGTCCATGTTTAAAAAGCTTTCGGCTTGTTTGACATCTTCAGCGGCTACGCGTTGAGCCAGTAAAAGATATGACAAATTAAGGTTGTGAATTTCTTTAAGGACAGAAACTTGTGTGGTCATTTATACGCCGGGTTAAAAAACGGAAGAAAGAGGTGTGCAGCAGGAGAAAACCGCTACCTGATATGATACATGCAAAATACAACTTTCGTGTGAAAATTTACATACTTTTCACAATGCGTTTATAGGTACCGCAAAATATTGTCGGTATACCATTCTGAGAATGAGTTAATAATGAAAGTCATTCGCGTTGGCGTTACGGAAATTATGTTCCTGCAACAGAGAAAGTCTGATGGCCGACAATATATCATTACCTGTTTTACGCGGCATCTACGCTGCCCTGGCAGTTGCCCACATCACTAAGGCTCATCCGCGCACCAGAAACTCACTATTTTCATCCGGCACATATTAATATTGCACCCTGCAACGCCTCTATTCCCATATTTCGCATATACGAAAGCGAGGTGGTATGAACCCTTAATCTGACCAGGATCAAAAACCATTTCCCCAAATTAATATAAAAAGACAGTGTATTTCACCAGCAATGCCTCTAATTGCATTTTCCAGCTTAGCTTATGCGTAAGCGGTTAATATATTTATTACCAAAAAGTCTTTTTAGTCACACTTCGTTTATTACTAGAGTTGATTTCCGGACAATTTTGAAGGAAAACAACCATGACCTCAACCCAGCGCATTGCCCGTCACGATACTGATTTACTGGATATTCACCCCGTTGCCGGAAATATTGGTGCGGAGATACGCAATATTTCGCTTTCGGCTGACCTCGATGATAACCATATTCAGCAAATTGAAAATGCACTCGTAAAATATAAGGTTTTATTCTTCCGTAAACAGCATCATTTGACCGACGAAGCCCATCAGGCCTTCGGTGCGCGTCTGGGTAAGATCGTGGCGCATCCTACGGTGCCGTCGCCTGCGGGCACCAAATTGTTCGAGCTGGATGCCTCAAAAGGCGGTGGGCGGGCAGACTCCTGGCACACCGATGTCACCTTTGTGGATGCTTTCCCGAAAATATCCATTCTGCGCGGTGTCACCATCCCGGAATATGGCGGTAATACCGTCTGGGCGAATACCGCATTAGCCTATGAATTATTGCCGGAATCGTTAAAACAATTTGTCGGCACACTGCGCGCTATTCACAGTAATAATTACGATTACGGCGCAGAACGTATTGTCACCGAAGAACATCGCCTTAATCACCATAAAAATGTTTTTGTCTCTTCCGTATGGGAAGCGGAACATCCGGTGGTGCATGTTCATCCAGTAACCGGCGAGCGCGCCTTATTACTTGGTCACTTTGTGAAAAAGCTGGTCGGCTTTAACAGCCGTGAATCGGCGCAGCTTTTTGAATTACTGCAAAACCGCATTACCCGCCTGGAAAATACCGTGCGCTGGCAGTGGCAGCAGGACGATGTGGTTATCTGGGATAACCGCAGCACTCAGCATTACGCCGTTAATGATTATGGCAACCAGCCACGTCTGGTCCGTCGCGTCACCATTGAAGGCGAACCTGCCGTCGCCATTGACGGCAGCCGTAGCCGCACCGTAACCCGTCCGCAGGATGCCGTAAACGATACCCCAGACAGGGAAGTGAACTATGCAGCGTCGTGATTTACTCAAAGCCATGGCGGCGTTCGGGGTCTACAGCATGATCCCGGCTATCGCGCGGGGGGCAAATGTGGCCCGCAAATATGATGGCGTGACGCTCAATGTCTCCACGTTCAGTACCGCCTGGCCGCAACTGATTCGCCAGTGGCTGCCGGAATTTGAAGCCCTGACCGGGGCAAAAGTGCAGCTCGATACGCCCGCCTTTCCGGTTTACAACCAGCGTGCCGACCTCGAACTGTCGACACGCGGGTCGGCCTATGACGTGGTCAACGTTACCTTTATCTACACCAGCCGCTGGATCAACGCGGGTTGGCTGACCCCGCTGGATGAGTTTGTCGCTAATCCCAATCTCACGCCGGCTGACTGGGGGTTACAGGATTTTTTGCCTGCTACCCTGGCGGCGGAAACCGGGCGCGATGGCAAACTGTACGGCATCCCTTATGTGGTGGAAGCCATGTTGACCGGGGCCTCACGCTATGACCTGATTCAACAGGCCGGGCTGGCATTCCCGAAAACCACCGATGATCTGGTGACGGTTCTACAGGCGGTGAACAAGAAAGAGCGCGTCGCCGGGTATGTCACCGACAACCACTATGGTTGGACCTTTATTCCCTATCTGCAGGCCTTTGGCGGCAACGTGTTCCGCGCGCCGCCGGATGACCTGTTCCCGACGCTGGATACCCCGGAAGCGGTGCAGGCGGCTGACTATTTTGCCCGCCTTATTCGCGAGTTTGGCCCGAACGGCGGCATCACCTATACCGCCGACCAGTCCTTGCAGGCGCTAAAACAGGGAAGGGTGAACGTCTCTGACGCCAGCCAGACCTACCTTGCACAACTGGGCAACGCGGAAAGCTCGCGCACCCTGAACACGGCTCATTTTGGCCCAATGGTCAACGGGCCAAAAGGGTGGTTCCCCGGCATGGCGACCCATGCGCTGGGTATCCCGGCAGGTTCGAAAAATAAAGAGGCGGCGTGGGCGTTTATCCAGTGGGCGCTTTCGAAACAGAACACGGCACGCACGCTGGCCGCCGGATACGGTTCACCGACTCGCCGTAGTGATATCGACTCGCCGGTGTTCCGTTCTAAGCAGGTGATCAACGGCGTGGATCTGGCGCAGCTTTCCATTGATGCCATCGACCAGGCGGGCAGGGGCGGTTACATGAAATACCGCACCGTGGAGTTTTATCCGCAGGTTGACCAGCAATTGAACAAAGCCATTGCGCTGATTGCCTCCGGCCAGCTTTCGGCAAAAGAGGCGATGGCCCAGGCGCAGGCCGGGACGATTGCGGATTTAAAACGCGCCGGGGCGAAGATTTAGAGCCTGAATACAGGCTATTTTATTTGCCATTTTGGCCCTGGGCAGTGCTCACACAAAACGCATAGCGTTTTGAACGCCCGTTAGGGCGGCCCGGAGGGTGTGCGAAGCTAATAATCCTCACGTACTTCAAGTACGCTCCGGTTGTTCCGCGCTGTCCGGGTCCAAACTGCCTGCAACAATTACGCCTGTAGTTCAGGCTCTATGGAATTGAAACGATGGCACAAGTCAAAAGCTGGCGTCAGCGCCAGCATTACGCATGGCTGCTCGGGTTATCGCCGTCGCTTGTGGTGCTGACGCTGTTAACCCTGGTTCCGGCAGCGGCGCTGCTGGTCACCAGCCTCACGCCGTTCAGCCTGACTAATCCGGAAGCGACATTCACCTTTCGCAACCCACTGGTGAATTATCAGCAGTTGCTGCATGACGACCGCTTTCTCAACTCGCTGGTGACGCAGCTTAAGCTATCGGTGGTGAGCGTCTTCTTCCAGGTGCTGATCGGACTGCTGCTGGCGCTGCTGCTGAATGGCTCATCGCGGCTGCTCAACGGGGTGCGTACCTTGTTGCTCATTCCTATGGTGCTGCCGCCGATTATCGTGGCGCTGATCTGGAAAATTATCTACACCCCGGACATCAGCCCGCTGCACCAGATTCTGGAGCGCATCAACCTGCCGCTGAACTCGCTTATCGCCAACCCGGACACCGCGCTGTGGGCGATAGTTGTAGCGGATGTCTGGCAGTGGTTTCCGTTCACCATGCTGATGGTACTGGCGGCCCTGCAAATGGTACCCAGTGAACCGCGTGAAGCGGCAAGCCTCGATGGTGCCTCGTCGTTCAACATCTTCCGCTACATCGTATTGCCGCACCTCAAACCGGTGTTGGCGGTGTGCATTCTGTTTCGTCTGATCGACAGTTTCAAAGCTTTTCCGCTGATTTACATCCTCACGGACGGCGGACCGGGCTCGGTGACAGAAGTCACTAACTACTACGGTTTTATTCAGGCCTTTAACTTTTCCTGGTGGGGATACGGCAGCGCCATCGCGGTGGTGATCCTGGTTGGGGTGTTTATTTTAAGCTGGCTGATTGGCCGTGCGGGGTGGAATGATGACAGTACAGCACACTGATGAACGCCGTCCGCTCGCGTTCACCGTTACGCGGCGCAAAAAGTGGCGTTTCAAAGGCAAGCGCACGCTGGCGGCGTTACTGCTGCTGGTGTTGTTTCTCGCACCTTTCCTGTGGATGGTCATCATGTCGTTGCGCCCGTCGATGGATGCGTTCGACCTGACGCTGTTTTTCACGCCCACGCTGGAGGCGTATCGCCAGTTGATTGCCGGGAATTTCCTGCAGCCGTTTGGCAACAGCCTGATGGTCAGCGTGATTTCCACGGTATTTTCGCTCCTGCTCGGCGTGCCAGCCGCCTGGGTGCTGACGCGCTGGCGCTTTCGCGCCCGTCGTTATGTGGCGCTGTGGATCCTGGTGACGCGCATGGCGCCACCCATCGCCTTTACCATTCCGTTCTTTCTCGCCTTTCGCTGGCTTGGCCTGCAGGACACCATCATCGGACTGGCGATTGTCTATCTCACCTTTAACCTGGCGGTCGTTATCTGGCTGATGCAGACCTTCTTTGCCGCCATTCCGGTCACGCTGGAAGAGGCGGCGTGGATGGATGGCTGCTCCCTGTGGGGCAGTTTCTGGCGGGTGTCGCTGCCGCTGGTCAAACCGGGCCTCGCGGCGACTGCCATTCTCTGTTTCATCTTCTCGTGGAACGACTTTTTCTACGCCCTGATTTTAACCCGTACTAACGCCATTACCGCCCCGGTCGCCATTGTGAATTTCCTGCAATACGAAGGGTGGGAGTGGAGCAAAATCGCCGCCAGCGGCACGCTGGTGATGTTGCCGGTGGTTGCCTTCACCCTACTGGTGCGGCGCTATCTGGTACAGGGCTTAACCGCTGGTGGACTTAAGGATTAATAATGGCAACCCTGACACTCAACAACATCGCAAAACGTTTTAACGGGCAGACCATTATCCCTGGTCTGGATTTGACCATTCACCACGGCGAATTTATTGCCCTGGTGGGGCCGTCCGGCTGTGGAAAGTCAACGCTGCTGCGTATGATTGCCGGGCTGGAGGGTATCGACGGCGGCGAGCTGATTCTGGACGGCGAGGTGATTAACGATCTCTCGCCACAGGAGCGTAACATGGCGATGGTCTTTCAGAACTACGCGCTCTATCCGCACATGACGGTGGCGGATAACCTCGGTTTCTCGCTCAAAATGCAGGGCGTGGCGAAGGCGAAAATTGACAGCCAGGTGCGACAGGCCGCCGACACGTTAGGGCTGACGCCGCTGCTGGCGCGCAAACCGTCGCAGCTTTCCGGCGGGCAGCGCCAGCGCGTGGCAATGGGCCGCGCGATCCTGCGCCATCCGCGTCTGTTCCTGTTTGATGAGCCGCTCTCTAACCTCGACGCCAAACTGCGCGTGGAGCTGCGCACTGAAATCAAGGCGCTGCATCAGCGGCTTAACACCACCATGATTTACGTCACCCACGATCAGATTGAGGCCATGACCATGGCCGACCGTATCGTGGTGCTGCGCGACGGGCATATTGAGCAGGTGGGCACACCGCTGGAGTTGTACGACCGCCCGGCCAACGCCTTTGTAGCGAGCTTTATCGGTTCGCCGTCAATGAACCTGTTCACCGGACACGTAGAGCGGCCTGGCATCGTGATGACCGATGACGGCATTGCCCTGCCGGTAGCCCAGACGCCGGGGCTGGATATCGGGCAGCGAGTGCTCTATGGGGTACGACCGCAGCACTTTGTGCTGACGCCGGGGGCGTCGATCGATGCCCATGTCAACGTAGTGGAACCCACCGGTTCGGAAACGCAGATCCTGCTCAATATCGGCCAGCAAAAAGTGACCACGCTGTTTCATCAGCGCGTGGCGGCACTGCCGGGTGAAACGCTGAAAATCCTGCCGGATGCCCGTCATGCCCATCTGTTTGATGCCGCAAGCGGCGTGCGACTCAATTAACGCTGAGGGAGGTAATGAACAGGAAAGCGATTGTCTTTGGCGTTGATGGATTAATGATGCCGCCTGTCAAAAGTCGTTGCCGAAACCGCGCCTGCAGGATTGTCGCGTGACGTTGTCACCTAATGCCAGCGCCCATGGGCATGTCACCTTAACCCAGGGGGAGGAGCGCGACAGGCGGGCGCAACCATTGCTTATCGGCCTGGCGTCAAACGCGCTACCCTCGACGGTTCTATAATGCAGGCGTTACTGGCGCCAGATGGGACAGAAAGATGACCGAACATCGTTATACCCGTTACGGGAGTTTGCAAAACAAAGTGGTGGTGATCACCGGCGGGGCCAGCGGGATTGGCGCGGATCTGGTGGCGGCGTTTCGCCAGCAGGAGAGCCGGGTACATTTTCTGGATATCGATATGACGGCGGGGAGTGCGCTGGCGCAAGCTCGAGGCGCCTGTTTTCATCCGGTCGATGTGCGAAATATTGCCGCGTTGCGCGAGGCAATCAACAACATTGCCGCCCGGGAAGGCCGCATTGATGTGCTGATCAATAACGCCGCCCGTGACGACCGGACCGATACCTTCACGGTGGAACCGGAGGCCTGGCGCGAGAGCCTGGCGGTGAACCTTGATCACCAATTCTTTGCCAGTCAGGCCGTTGCCGCGCTGATGCAAAAAGGCGAGGGCGGCAACATCATTCTGACCAGCTCCACCAGCTTTATGAAGGGCAGACCGGGCATGTCCGGTTACACCACGTCAAAGGCGGCGATTGTCGGGCTAAGCCAGACGCTGGCGCGCGAACTGGGGCCATCGGGCATTCGCGTTAACTGCATCGTGCCGGGGGCGATTTCCACCCCACGTCAGCAGGCGCTGTGGCGCACGCCGGAATCCGAAAAGGAGATCCAGGCTATGCAGTCGCTGGATATCACCCTTGAAGGCCGGGACGTTGCCGCCATGGCGCTGTTTGTCGCCTCCGATGACGCCCGTGGCTGTACCGGGGGGCTCTTTTTTATCGACGCCGGTATCCGCCTGGTGTGACAGCATCTTCACCCCCGCACGCTGGCCGCGCGCACGTGCAGGGTGCGCCGGGGCGTCGTGATGATAGTGGTGACGACGCCCACAATATGCGCGCCTTCCTCCTCATCAATGTACACCGTGCGATAGTTTTCGTTCTCTGCCACCAGGCGCGGCGGTGAGAGGCGTAAACGCCGGACGGTAAAACCGCTCAGCAGGCGGGCGACGACGATATCGCCATCCGCCGGCTGCAGGCTGCTATCCACCAACAGTAAGGATCCGGGCAGGATCGCCGCGCCGCACATGGCATCGCTGGCGGTGCGCAGCACATAGGTTGCTGACGGGTGGCTGATCAAGTGTGCTACCAGGTCGATCGCACCTTCGATGTAATCGGCCGCCGGGCTGGGAAAAGCGCTGGTTGTCATTGCATGTCGCTCCCACGTAATGGCAGGCATAAGGCTGCCTGACAAACCTGTAGACGTCCTGATAAAGGTGAGGCTTTCGCCGCTGAAACATCCATGGTTACTGTTTTTATGTATTGCTGTGTTTATATACAGTATCGCCAGAAAGGGGCATCGATCAAGCCGCCCCGCTGCGATTTTTGTGAAGGGATTGATGACACAAGGATTTTTGTTGGATGATGAAAAAATGCACGATTAGGGTATTTCAGGCCATCGCCTTGCCGCAGGCAACCATGAGAATAATAAGGGAAAAAACGCTATTTTATTATTTCGCGGCGGCGGACGTTTTTTACATTCAATGGGCCAGCCACTACACTTAGCAGCAGTTTAACCATTGGATGGCGAAAATGACGGCATTGAAAACCCATAATTTCTTTTTTATCGTTCTGTTGTTGCTGGTCAGTGTGGCGTTTTTTAGCCTGATCCAGCCGTACTATGCAGCCATTATCTGGGCCGTTATTCTGGCGCTTATTTTTTATCCGCTACGGGTGAAATTATCCGGCTGGTTACGGGGGCGTGACGGTATTGCTTCGTTGCTGACCGTACTGCTTATCTGCGTGTTGGTTTTTATTCCATTAATGATTATTGTTACGTCACTGGTTGCGGAAATTAATGCGCTTTATCAACGGTTGCAAAATAACGCTACGGATTTGCCACAGCTCTTTACTGACAGCATTAGTTATCTGCCCGGCTGGGCGCAGGGGTATTTACGTGACAATGACTTTGACTCTGTCGGCGCCATTCGCGAAAAATTATCCGGCGTGGCGCTGAGCTCCGGGCGATATCTGGCGGGCAGCGCAGTGATTATTGGTAAAAATACCCTGAGTATTACCGTTAGTTTCTGTCTGATGGTCTATCTGCTGTTCTTTTTACTGAAAGACGGCTCCCGGCTGGTTCGCAGAATATTTACGGCTATTCCGCTGACGGACAAAATCAAACGCCGCCTGTTCCATAAATTTGCCAGCGTCTCCCGCGCCACGGTGAAAGGGACACTGGTGGTAGCAATTGTGCAGGGGGCGCTGGGAGGCTTCGGCTTCTGGTTTTCCGGCATTAACGGCAGCCTGCTGTGGGGTTCGCTGATGGCGTTCATGTCGCTGATCCCGGCGGTCGGCACGGCGCTTATCTGGGTTCCGGCGGCTATTTTTCTCTTCTCCACCGGGGAAATTATCACCGGTACAATGATGACGCTCTATTTTGTCGTGGTGGTCGGGCTGGCTGATAATATCCTGCGGCCATTATTAGTCGGCAAAGATACCCGGATGCCCGATTATTTAATTTTGCTGACTACGCTTGGCGGGTTGCAATTCTTTGGCATTAACGGTTTTGTGCTGGGGCCAATGATTGCCGGGCTGTTTATTGCATCATGGAATTTACTTGCCGAAGACCGTGCGCTGGCGATGAAATCGGAACAATAATCTGTATTGCCGCCGCTGATATTTTTCGCCGGCGGCTGTGATGCCATTTCCACAAGCCGGTGAGCACAGGTAAAGAAGTGAAAAGAATTTGAGGAAAAACAGGCCCTGTGGTAGAAATAGGGCGTGTTTTACTACTGAGGACAATCGTTCCGCCACGATGAGAAGCAATGTGCGGATATTGTAATTTTATGGATAATCTGTTCAGGACGTTCATTTCTGGCTTTCCCCGTCTTACTTCTTCTGTCTTTCTGCTTTCCGGCGAACAACACTGGCGCTCGGCGCTATAGTCCTTTTCTCTCTGCTTAGGCTCGCGTAAATCACGCGACTTTCATTTTTTACGCACCGGGTTTTCCGTTAGGGAAGAACCCTGCAGGATTATATTCTCAAGCAGGAGAAACATGATGATTTACTGGATATTATTAGCGCTGGCCATTGTGGCTGAAATAACCGGCACATTATCAATGAAGTGGGCAAGTGTGACCAACGGACACACCGGTTTTATTCTGATGCTGGTGATGATTGCACTGTCATATATTTTATTATCCTTCGCGGTTAAAAAGATTGCCCTCGGGGTGGCCTATGCCCTGTGGGAAGGGATCGGTATTTTATTAATCACCCTGTTTAGCGTTGTGTTGTTTGATGAAGCGCTCTCGCCGATGAAAATTGCCGGACTAATGACGCTGGTTGTCGGGATCGTACTTATCAAATCGGGCACCCAGAAAGCGGCTAAGACGCCGCAGGAGCGCCGCAATGCAACAGTTTGAGTGGGTTCACGGCGCCTGGCTGGCGGTGGCTATCGTTCTGGAGATCGTCGGCAATATTTTCCTTAAATTTTCAGCGGGTTTTCGCCATAAATTATACGGAATTGGCTCGCTGGTGGCGGTGCTTGGTGCCTTTGCCGCGCTGTCTCAGGCGGTAAAAGGTATAGATTTGTCAGTAGCTTACGCGCTCTGGGGTGGGTTCGGCATTGCCGCGACCCTGGCGGCGGGCTGGATCCTCTTCGGCCAGCGCCTGAATAATAAAGGCTGGATAGGGGTTATCTTATTGATTGTTGGTATGATACTAATAAAACTCGCCTGATGTGATCGCTGCCCGAATTTGGGGCAGCGAAATCCACCGTCTGTAATACGCTTAGTTAACGGAAGTCCTCAACCGGCTGTTTTTCCTGTTAAGGATAGAGGGGGCAGTGCATGTTGAACCCATTTAGCTGGCGGAATATCCCGAATGCCAAAACCCTGTTCGTCATGATTTTCCTGGCAGGGATTGGGCTTATTTTTTCCATCGTTGCCCTGCTTTATCTTTCGTTGCATCTGATCAGTAGTAAAGCCAACGAAATTGATGAACATCGTACCGCGCTGTCTGTGCAGGGGGCGATTCAGACCTCGGTAAATCGCGTGCGCTCGCTGGTCATTGATAACGCCGTCTGGGATGACGCGGTGCGGGAAGCGTATCGCCCACAGCTTGATACCCAATGGCTCTACAAAACCTGGGGCGAGGGATTTAAAGTCAATAATCTCTATGACGGCACCTTTATTCTTGATGAAAACTTCAACGTTTTATGGGGAGCGTTTCACAGCGCCACATTTACGGAACACTCACTCGATTTTTTTGGCAAGGGTTTACAGGCGCTCATCCGTAATAATTCGGCTTCGCTGATTTCCAGTAATGAAATTTATGCCGGAATTACCCGTACCCGCAGCGGCACCGCATTTATAGGGATTGGCCTTATCCGCCCGATGGTGGGTAATTTAGCGGTTAATGATAATACCCGGCGTTATCTGGTGATCACCCGCCACCTGAATACACAAATCCTTAAAGAGCTGGGCGATACCTTCCAGATAGCCGATTTAGCGTTCACGGAGCAGAAGCCGGATGAATTCGCCGTGCCGCTGGACAGTTCGGCGGGGGAAGTGCTGGGCTGGTTAGACTGGTCACGGCGCTTGCCGGGCGCGGAGGCGGCCGAGGCGGCCTCTGCCAATATTCGTCAAATCGCCCTGCTGGCATCGGAATTGATCCTCCTGTTTATTATCCTGAGCAGCGCCGGGTTGTATAAGCTGGCGAAAGGGGAAAATATTGCTCGCCAGATTGCCCTAACCGACTGGCTGAGCCACCTGCCTAATCGCCGCGCCCTGATTGAACATCTCGATAAACTCGCCGCGCGGGGCGACACCAGTATGATGAGCGTCGCCTTTGTCGATCTTGATGGGTTCAAGGATGTGAACGACATTTACGGGCATGACGTGGGGGACCGCCTGATCAGAACCATCGCCCAGACGTTACGGGAGAAAGTGCCGACGCAGGGGATGCTGGCGCGGATGGGGGGCGATGAGTTTGCCATGACCATTGGCGGCCCCTGGGCAGAGGAGCAGAGTGCAAGATTTGCCGAGTATGTCCTGGCGTATCTGAATAACCCCATCCAGGTGGGAGAGCGGACGATCCATATTGGAGCCAGTATTGGCATCGCCAGCGGCACGCTGGTGGAGTGCACCAGTACTGAGCTTTTTCGCCGTGCCGATATTGCCATGTACCACTCAAAAAGCATCGGTAAAGGGCGCATCACGCATTACGATGCGGCGCTGAACAGTGCCCGCGAGCGGCAGTTGCTGATTGAAAATGATATCCGCAATGGTCTGGAGCGCGATGAATTCGATGTCTGGTATCAGCCCATTGTGGATGCGCGTAGCCTGGCGATGATTGGCGTCGAAGCACTTGTCCTCTGGCCTCGCCGTCCGGCTGGCGAACTTAAACCCGATGATTTTATTGTGATTGCGGAAACCAGTGGGCTGATTTACGAACTGGGGCAGTTTGTTCTGCGTCGCGCCTGTAACGATCTGCAGGCGCACAGCGATTTAAAATTGTCGGTAAATATCTCTCCGGCGCAATTTCGCGACCCTGATTTTGAGGACAAGGTGGCGAAGGTGTTGATAAGTACGCGCTTCCCGCCAGCACGCCTGCAACTGGAAGTGACCGAAACCTATGTTGTGGAAAATCCGGAGCGTGCGCATATCGCCATTACCACCCTGAAAGCGCTGGGCATGTCGGTTGCGCTGGACGATTTTGGTACCGGATACTCCAGTATCGGCTACCTGCGTCGCTTTAATTTTGAAACGATCAAAATTGATAAATCCCTGGCCGGGCTGGTGGATGATGATGAACAAGCCTCGGCGCTGGTGAGTGGCACAATTCGTATCGCCAGTGCGCTGGGAATGATGGTGGTGGCCGAAGGCGTGGAAAATGAAAAACAGATGAAGATGCTACGATTGGCCGGTTGCGACCAGTTACAAGGCTACTGGTTTAGCGAACCCATGCCGCTGGACGACATCTTACATTCGCGTCATCTGCGGCAGGGCTGATTTACTCTTTTGCCAGCGCTTCGAGTTTGTCACGAAAACCGGTCACCGAAATGGCCCGGTTGTCGGCGCGCCAGCGATCTTTGGCGGCCGGGGCTGAACTCTGGACCGCAATAAGCTGCCAGCCTTCGGCGGTTTTCAGCATCAACGGCGAGCCGCTGTCGCCGGGCAACGTATCGCATTGATGCGACAGCACGCTGTTTTGCGCCCAGCCGGTCACAATGCAATTTTCGTGGCTGTACAGCGTCTCCAGATGATCGGCCGGATAACCCGACTGCGTCACTTTGCGCTCTGCCACTTTTAACGCATCCGTCAGCGCTGCTTTATCACCCACAAACAGCGGTAACGGCGTAATGCCGGACGGCGGGTTGCGCAGCACAACCAGCCCAAAATCCCAGGGGGCGGCGGATGACGGCACGATCCAGCCGTCGCCATCGGGTTTCAGCCGTTTACCCAGAGACGGGTCGACGCGCCCTTCGATGCCGTGGATTTCATAGCGCCAGGTTCCTTTCTGCGAAACAAAACGCAGCGCTACCGCTTTATCCGGTTTGCCGTTCGGCGGCGTCAACAGACAATGCCCGGCGGTTAAGGCCAGGTGAGGAGAAATAAGCGTCGCGGTACATAAATTGCCACTGGCCGTTTCCAGTTGCCCAATCGCATCCCAGGGAGAGCGGGTCGGTGTAGTAACGCGAACGCGATCATCATGACCAAAGAACAGCGTCTTGATCTGAGCCGCATCAATGGTGTCATCATCACCATCGTCGGCATGTCCGTAAGCAGAAAAGAGAAAAAACGATCCCAGCAATAGCACAACGGTTTTTCGCATATCACACTCTGGTGGGGTAATTATGATTATTAAATGTGAACCCAGGTTTATAAACTATAGACGGGGCGAGAAAAAAGTGGGAGTAAAATCAGCGTGCTACATCAGGAAAGAAAAAGCCGAAGGGCAATGAGCGCGCAGACTATCAGCATTAACAGGATGAACTCGAAACGATAACGTCGCAGCATAGGCCCTCCAGAGAAAAACGGCGCTTCACCTCAGGGTTCAGCGCCGACGATTTACTCAGCCTGTACAGCAGGCGGGGTATTACACGGTAACTTACGCAGCCGGTTGAGCAGCTGGTTTAGTTGCAGTGTGTTTTACGTGTTTTTTATGGTGTTTTTTAGCAGCCTGAGCTTTCTGCTCTACAGCCGGTTTAGCCGCTGCTTTTTTGTGATGTTTTTTCTTAGCAGCCTGAGCTTTCTGCTCTACAGCCGGTTTAGCTGCTGCTTTTTTGTGATGTTTTTTCTTAGCTGCCTGAGCTTTCTGTGCAACGGTTTTTTTCTTGTGAACTTTTTTCGCATGCGTGGTTTTAGCCGGCGCAGCAGCAGGAGCAGCGGTCGGAGCAGCAGTAGTGGTGGTAGTAGCCGGAGCTGCAGTTGTGGCTGCGGTATCAGCAGCGAACGCAACAGAAGACAGACCCATAGCAGCGGCAACAACCAGAGCTAATACTTTTTTCATTCTGATATCCTCGAATTTGGTTTCATCGTTCAACCCCACTGCGGGGCCGTTGAAGAGACTATACCGACAGAGATGTTATCTTTCCGTGAGTGATTGGTTTCGGCGTGTAACGGGATGTACAAACGAGGCGGGGGGCGCAGAACGTAGTCTTTGTTAGATGATGAAAGTGTTTATTTTCAGATAGTTAGTTTTATTTTTATCAGTTAATCAAGGTACACCCGCAAGGTGGACGTCATCGTTATTGTACGAATAAAGCCAGAAAGGGGGCTGAAAGCCAGTACGGAGACCCGACGAGTCACCCCCGGCAGGATTTAAAGCAATTTATTCATGTTATAGCCGGTGACCTGATAGCCATTCGCTTCATAGACTTTTTTGGCATGCGCATTTTCGGCAGCGACGCGTAATTTGATTTGCCGGATACCTTCGGCTGCCAGCAGAGCCTCCAGACTTTGCATCGCACGGCTACCGAGCCCCTTACCGCGAAACGCGGGCAGGAGGTAAAAGTCATAAATAAATGTCGATTGATCCTCTCCATTCGCCCGATACCATAAATAGCCAATCTGCACTTCGCTGCCGTTTTCTGTGTGCACGATGCTTTTCAGGCTTTGACCTTGCGTTTTCACACCGTCGGGCAGGCTGGTGGCAATTTCCCGTTTTGCCTGCGCCAACGCCGCATCCTGGGAGAGGTGATAATTAGCGGCAATCTCCGCAGCATAGTCGGGAATAAAATAGGCCAGAAAGCCTGCAAATTCCGTTTCAGACATGGGGTGAAGCACAACCATATTTTTGCCTTTCAAAGTATTGGGCTGGCACAGTTCAGCGCGCGGTGCGTGAACTGTGCCAGGGATAATTACAAATAACGCGCCGTTAAATGCTGGCGGAAATAGCGGCTGTTCAGCGCCTCGCCGGTGGCCTGTTCAATCAACTGTGAGGTGGAAAAACGGCTGCCGTGCTGCCAGATATTCTGCCGCAGCCAGTCAAACAGTGCGGAAAAATCACCTTGTGCAATGGCCTCGTCGAGCCCTGGCAGGGCATTTCGCGCAGCCTGGAAAAGCTGAGCGGCATACATCGCGCCAAGCGTGTACGACGGGAAGTAGCCAAACCCGCCGTCCGTCCAGTGGATATCCTGCATACAGCCGTTACGGTAGTTGCCTTCGGTGGACAAGCCCAGCCATGCCTGCATTTTTTCATTCCACAGGGCAGGGATATCGTCCACCTCTATCTCGCCGTTAATCAACGCTCTCTCAATTTCATAACGCAGGATCACATGGGCCGGATAGCTGACTTCATCGGCATCGACGCGGATAAAACCGGGTTTAACGCGCTGGTTCCAGGCGATGAAGTTACCTTCTTCAAACGCGGGTTGTGCACCGAAACGTTGAGTAATTGTGGGCAGCAGACGTTTCAGGAAGGCTTCACTGCGACCAAGTTGCATTTCAAAAAACAGACTTTGCGATTCATGGATGGCGGTAGAACGTGTCAGCGCGACCGGTTGCCCCAGCCACTGACGCGGCAGGTTTTGCTCATAGCGGGCGTGCCCGGTTTCATGCACCACGCCAAACAGCGCACTCAGCAGTTCATTTTCATCATAACGGGTGGTGATGCGGACATCTTCCGGCACGCCGCCGCAGAACGGATGCGCGCTGACGTCGAGACGCCCGGCATTAAAATCGAAACCGAGTAGCGTCATGGCTTCCAGCCCCAGTTCGCGCTGGGTGGCGACGGGGAACGGGCCGACGGGGGCAATCAGCGTTTCACGCGCTTGCTTGTCAACCACACGCTGCAGCAGGTCCGGGAGCCAGGATTTCAGATCGGCGAACAGGACGTCCAGACGGGCGCTGGTCATGTCCGGTTCGAAAATATCCAGAAGCGCGTCATACGGCGAGCAGCCTTTCGCCAGGGCGCGGATCTTCGCTTCATCGCGGCTGAGTTTTACCACTTCTTTCAGATTCGCGCTGAACCCGGCCCAGTCATTTGCCGGACGCTGAGTGCGCCAGGCATGTTCGCACTTGCTGCCCGCCAGTGCTTTGGCCTCCACCAGTGATTCCGGCAGCAGCGCGGCCTGCTGGTACTGGCGTGTCATCTCGCGCAGGTTTGCCTGCTCCACATCGTTAAGATCTTCTTGCAGGGCGTTGCGCAGCCACTCACCAACCTTTTTGTCGGTCAGGATTTGGTGCTGTAGCACGCCCAGTTCAGCCAGCGCCTCACCACGGGCGGTGCTGCCCCCTGGCGGCATCATGGCGAACATGTCCCATCCGGCGATGGCGGAGAGGTGCTGAAAACGGCTCAGGCGCGTGAAGGTGCGAGTAAGGGATTGATAGTTTTGATTGTTATCCATATTGCCTCTGCAAGCGGGTGCGGAACGATATTAAGGAGAGTACAGAGAATCAGAGTCTCTTCAAGTCCTTATCGTGGTGCAAACAAGGTTATTACGCTTTTTTTTCTGTCCCGCGTGTCCGGGTGTAACGCCAGAGTTGGTCGCAGGCGATGTTTTTCCGTGTGACTTCGCTCGTGATGGCTTACCGTTCTCAGGCCAGGATATTTTTGGTCAGATAATGTCTCTGCATGCCTGCTTTCGGAAAATCGGGGAGGGACATTTGCAGGACATACCCTTGCTTTTGATAAAACGGCGCAGCCTGGAAGCTAAATGTATCCACAAGGGCGTGTTGGCATCCCATTTTTACGGCTTCTTGCTCCGCCAGCCTCATTAACTTTTTACCCAGGCCGCTGCCGCGCTCATTTTCGTTTACCCATAAAAAATCGATGCAGAGCCAAAGACCTTTTTTGGCAGCAATAAGGCCGCCTGTCATTACACCTGTCTCATCTCTGCAATAGACACCCAGGTTGCCCAGAATGTTATTCTCGATAAATTGCACGTTATAACGCCGAAGACCCGTTAGAAGCTCTTCTTTATCCGCGAGGGTTATTTCATTGATGATTTCGATTGCCATTGGTGTTTTCTCTCCGTTTCTTATTAATGCCGACAGTGAGCAAGATCATAATGAATAGAGAGATAAATGTGAATTAAATGTTATCATTTTGTTAGTGAATAGGTTGATGAAATAATAACCTGAAAAAGCCCTTTTTATAGTGCGTGAATTATTAGGAGCATCGTCGATACTGGGGATGTTCTAATCTGCCAGGGCACAGAGCAAAAGCCCCGAAAATAGACCGGGGCCCTGTGTTAAATCGTACCGCTTTAGCGTAAGCGGCGATGCAGTCTGCTGCCGACAAATAACGCCAGTAACAGCATCAGCGCAATAAAACCGCCCACACCGTTCCAGCCATAGTTATGCCAGAACACACCACCGAGCGTACCCGCAATACTTGAGCCCAGATAATAGCTGAATAAATATAGTGATGAAGCCTGCCCTTTGGCGCGGCGCGCGCGTGGGCCAATCCAGCTACTGGCGACGGAGTGGGAAGCAAAGAAACCGGCAGTAAAAAGCAGCATACCGATAAAAATCGCCCACAGTGAAGGGAGTAACGTTAATAAAAGACCGGAAAGCATAATTGCGATCGAGGCGATCATCACCGGCCCTCGGCCATATTTGGCGGTCATTGCTCCGGCGCGCGGTGAACTCCAGGTACCGGTTAAATAGGCGACGGAAAGTAACCCCACCACCGCCTGGCTTAAAAACCATGGCGACTGCATTAACCGATAACCAATGTAATTAAACAGGGTAACGAACGAGCCCATTAACAGGAAACCCTCAAGGAATAATAAGGGCAATCCTTTATCGCGCCAGTGCAGGCGAAAATTAATGAACAGGGTGCGCGGGCGCAGCGAACTCGGACGGAAATGACGAGATTCCGGCAAAATACGCCAGAACATTAACGCGGAAGCCAGCGCAAAACAGCCAATCGCCGCCAGCGCGATACGCCAGTTAAAAAAATCAGTGAACACGCCGCTAATAAGGCGTCCGCTCATGCCGCCAATCGAGTTACCGCTAATGTACAGCCCCATGGAAAAGGCGACAAAGCTGGGGTGGATCTCTTCACTAAGGTAGGTCATGCCCACCGCGGCAACTCCGCTCAGTGACAGCCCAATCAGGGCACGCATGATCAGAATGCCGTGCCAACTGGTCATCAGCGTTGAAAGCAGCGTACAGCATGAGGCCAGCAACAATGCCGTCACCATCACTTTCTTACGGCCAACCGCGTCTGATAACGGTCCGGTAAATAACAGACCGATAGCCAGCATAGCGGTAGAGATAGAGAGTGAAATACTGCTGTTTGCCGGGGAGACGCCGAACTCCTGCGACAGCACCGGTAAAATAGGCTGCACGCAATAAAGCAGGGCGAAGGTGGCCAGTCCGGCGGAGAAGAGCGCCAGGGTGACGCGCATAAATTGGGGGGTACCACGTTTAATAAATTGTGTCGGCAAAGAACGATTATTTTCATCAACACCACTTGCCGGAAGAGTGTCAACGGTAGTTGTACGGCTCACTTGAAATCCTTAAGTTTACATCCCGGTCAGGCGGGGATGTATTTAAGGGTATGAAACGGTCATTGTTCTGTCTAATATATTAATAATCTCAAATGATATGTTTAAAATATGAATATCGAGCTTCGCCATCTCCGTTATTTTATTGCTGTCGCCGAAGAGCTGCATTTTGGCCATGCGGCGGCGCGGTTAAATATTTCGCAGCCGCCGCTGAGCCAACAAATCCAAATCCTTGAGCAGCAAATCGGCGCGAAGCTGCTGGCGCGTACCAACCGCAGCGTGTCGCTGACGCCCGCAGGTCGACAATTTCTGGCAGACAGTCGGCAGATATTAAGCCAGGTGGATGATGCCGTTAGCCGGGCGTCCCGCCTGCATCAGGGGGAAACCGGCGATTTGCGCATTGGCTTTACCTCATCGGCACCGTTTATTAGCGCAGTGTCTGACACCCTGTCGTCGTTTCGCCAGTCTTACCCGGATGTGCATATCCAGACCCGGGAAATCAATACTCGTGAGCAAATAGCCCCGCTCAATGAGGGCAAGCTTGATCTTGGATTGATGCGCAATACCTTGCTGCCTGACACGCTGGCCTGGCAGGTGATTTTGCGCGAGCCGCTGCTGGCGATGATTCATCGCGATCACCCTTTAGCCGCGAAAAGTGGCGTATCGCTGGCCGAACTGGCGCGGGAGCCGTTTGTCTTTTTCGACCCGCATGTGGGAACCGGGTTGTATGACGATATTCTTGGGTTGTTGCGCCGTTATAACCTGACACCGTCGATTACCCAGGAAGTGGGGGAGGCGATGACCATTATTGGCCTGGTGGCGGCAGGACTTGGGGTGTCGATTCTGCCCGCCTCATTTCGGCGCGTGCAACTGACAGAAATGCGTTGGGTACCGATCCTGGAAACGGATGCGGTATCGGAAATGTGGCTCGTATGGGCAAAGCATCATGAACAGGGAACAGCGGCACAGCGTTTCAGGCAGCAACTCATTTCTGCGGCGAATGCATAAAAAGTGGCCAGTATACGCCCGCTAAACGTGCGGTAAATCACAAGCCTACGTAAATATTTGACGGCGACTATTGAAGTGCTTCACCATATCCCAAAGTTTATTTCGAGCTCAAAAATAAAGGGAGTAAGAGGTGGTTGCTGATAGTCAGCCTGGGCATATTGATCAGATTAAGCAGACCAATGCAGGGGCTGTCTACCGCCTTATTGATCAGCTTGGCCCGGTGTCGCGCATCGATCTGTCACGTCTGGCGCAGCTTGCGCCAGCCAGTATTACCAAGATTGTGCGGGAAATGCTTGAAGCGCACCTGGTACAGGAGACCGAAATTCAGGAGCCGGGCAGCCGCGGGCGGCCTGCCGTTGGGCTGGTGGTGGAGACCGAAGCCTGGCATTATCTCTCGCTGCGCATCAGCCGCGGGGAGATTTTCCTCTCTTTACGCGATTTAAGCAGCAAACTGGTGGTGGAAGAGCGTCAGGAGCTTCCGCTGACCGACGAAAAGCCGCTGCTGCAGCGCATCATTGTTCATATCGATCAGTTTTTTATCCGCCATCAGCAGAAGCTGGAGCGTTTAACCGCCATTGCTATCACCTTGCCGGGGATAATCGACACGGAACATGGCATTGTGCACCGCATGCCGTTTTATGAAGACGTCAAAGATATGCCGCTGGGGGAAATGCTGGAGCAGCACACCGGTGTGCCGGTCTATGTGCAGCATGATATCAGCGCCTGGACCATGGCAGAGGCGCTGTTTGGCGCGTCGCGCGGGGCGCGTGATGTTATCCAGGTGGTTATCGACCATAACGTTGGGGCCGGTGTCATTACCGATGGCCGCCTGCTTCATGCAGGTAGCAGTAGCCTGGTGGAGATCGGCCATACGCAGGTCGACCCATACGGTAAGCGCTGCTACTGCGGTAATCACGGGTGTCTGGAAACCATTGCCAGCGTGGAGAGCGTGCTGGAACTGGCGCAGCTACGCATGAGCCAGTCCATGAGCTCGATGTTGCATCAACAGCCGCTGACGGTAGAGTCGTTATGTGAAGCGGCTCAGCAGGGCGATTTGCTGGCGAAAGACATTATCAGTGGCGTGGGGGCGAATGTCGGTCGCATTCTCGCCATTATGGTGAATTTATTCAATCCGCAAAAAATTCTCATCGGTTCGCCGCTCAGTAAGGCGGCGGATATCCTCTTCCCGGCGATTGCAGACTGCATTCGCCAGCAGGCGCTGCCCGCCTACAGCAAACATATCGCCGTCGAAAGCACACAATTCACCAATCAGGGCACTATGGCAGGTGCGGCACTGGTGAAGGACGCGATGTATAACGGATCCTTGTTGATTCGTTTGTTGCAGGGGTAACATTTTTACACTGTTCTACTAAAAATTGCGCTATCTCAAGCTGAACACCGCATCCCTAACGTAGACTTTCGCTACTGAATTATTTTCCTGATTTATATTTTCGTAGCATAACGGTGGAGTTAGCGATGCTTAAGCGTTTCTTTGTAACGGGTACTGATACGTCTGTCGGCAAGACAGTGGTGTCCCGCGCGCTGCTACAGGCGCTGGCCGCTTGCGGCAGTACCGTCGCGGGTTACAAGCCAGTCGCTAAAGGGAGTAAAGAGACGCCGGAAGGCCTGCGCAATAAAGACGCGCTGGTGCTGCAAAGCGTGTCTTCAATTGATTTACCGTATTCTGCTGTCAATCCCATTGCGTTTAGCGAAGATGAAAGTAGCGTGGCGCACAGTTCTGCGATTAATTACACCCTGTTGTCCAATGGCCTTGCCAGCCTGTGCGATCAGGTTGATCATGTGGTGGTGGAAGGGACGGGCGGATGGCGTAGCCTGATGAACGATCTGCGTCCGCTTTCCGAATGGGTTGTGCAAGAGCAAATGGGCGTGTTGATGGTCGTTGGGATACAGGAAGGGTGTATCAACCATGCGCTGTTGACCGCCCAGGCGATTGCCAGCGATGGTCTGCCGCTGATTGGCTGGGTGGCTAACCGCATTAACCCAGGGCTTGCGCATTACGCTGAAATTATTAATGTTCTCAGCCGCAAGTTGCCTGCGCCGCTGGTGGGTGAGTTACCTTATCTGCCGCGTGCCGAACAGCGCGACCTGGCGCAGTATATCAATTTGCAGATGGCGAAAGGGATGCTGGCCGCCGAGCGTGTATTGGCGTAAATCCGGCAGCCAGACCCGGATGGCGGCGCAAGCGCCTGATCCAGACTACTCCCCCGGGGCTGAGGAATCCCCACAAAAATGCGAGCACGATCGGTCCCCTCTCCTCTTTGGGGAGAGGGTTAGGGTGAGGGGGAAAATGCGGCTCTGATGGTCATTCCGTTCACCTTATGTTCCTTGCTTTTC
>NZ_JBEULY010000048.1:0-585 GCF_040578655.1 Phytobacter sp. RSE-02
CTCTACCTGACCACCTGTGTCGGTTTGGGGTACGATTTGATGTTACCTGATGCTTAGAGGCTTTTCCTGGAAGCAGGGCATTTGTTACTTCATCACCGTAGTGACTCGTCATCACACCTCAGCCTTGGTTATCCGGATTTGCCTGGATAACCAGCCTACATGCTTAAACCGGGACAACCGTCGCCCGGCTAACATAGCCTTCTCCGTCCCCCCTTCGCAGTAACACCAAGTACAGGAATATTAACCTGTTTCCCATCGACTACGCCTTTCGGCCTCGCCTTAGGGGTCGACTCACCCTGCCCCGATTAACGTTGGACAGGAACCCTTGGTCTTCCGGCGAGCGGGCTTTTCACCCGCTTTATCGTTACTTATGTCAGCATTCGCACTTCTGATACCTCCAGCATGCCTCACAGCACACCTTCGCAGGCTTACAGAACGCTCCCCTACCCAACAACACTTAGTGTCGCTGCCGCAGCTTCGGTGCATGGTTTAGCCCCGTTACATCTTCCGCGCAGGCCGACTCGACCAGTGAGCTATTACGCTTTCTTTAAATGATGGCTGCTTCTAAGCCAACATCCTGGCTGT
>NZ_JBEULY010000049.1:0-424 GCF_040578655.1 Phytobacter sp. RSE-02
GCGACGAGTAATCCTTCCCCCACCACCATCACTTTATGTAGCACACCGTCAAATCACATCCTTAATGCCACATATCCTCCCCATGCCGGGAAGGATGAGAAGCTTCGACTAAGGTTCGAGTCGAGCGAAAGCGAGACAACGTTGCCGCAGGCAACGGCCCGAAGGGCGAGGAGCGAAGCGACGAGTAATCCTTCCCCCACCACCATCACTTTATGTAGCACACCGTCAAATCACATCCTTAATGCCACATATCCTCCCCATGCCGGGAAGGATGAGAAGCTTCGACTAAGGTTCGAGTCGAGCGCAGCGAGAAAGCGTTGCCGCAGGCAACGACCCGAAGGGCGAGGAGCAGCGCGACGAGTAATCCTTCCCCCACCACCATCACTTTATGTAGCACACCGGCAAATCACATCCTTAATGCCAC
>NZ_JBEULY010000050.1:0-423 GCF_040578655.1 Phytobacter sp. RSE-02
TCGATTTTCAGCCGGACCCTGTCATCGCTGTCACTGTTTTATTCTTATTAAGCGGCGTTGTCGCTGTAAAAGGTAAGATTACTGGGGATTCCTCAGCCCTATGGGGTGAGGGGGAAAATGCAGCCCGGGAGGTGGGTTCCGTTCACCGTATATTCATGGCGAAATGTCACCTTCGGACACGTGAACGGGTAAAGGGGAACACCGCGTTCCCCTTTACAATCCCCGCGGCCCCGCAAAAAAATCGGTGCTTCGCACTGCGTTCGCCTCCCGCCCCGCTGCCTGCGGTCGGTTTGACTCGAGTTACTCGCCCCATCCCTGGGGCTCGCCCTTCGGGCCAACGCGTTGCGTTGTTCAAAATCGTTCCGGACGATTTTGTCCTGTCTCGACAAACCTCAGTCCGCCATCCCTGGCGGCCTGACCTTG